>PLZQ01000440.1 GCA_003152225.1 Limisphaerales bacterium
TAAACAAGTTAACGCATATGGGGCAACGCCCTGGGTTCATCAGCCCAAACCTCATTAGCGCTGAAGGCGCGGTTCATACCTCGTCTTCCCTGCCCCTAGCCAGCTGCTCGGTGTCAGTCCCGGTTATGAAGCAGGCCGTTGGCCTGCAATAGAATGACGATGGCGCGATGAACCCAGGGCGTTGCTGGGCTGGTATGAATCAGGCCTTCGGCCTGGGAGCGGGGCGCAATAACCCACGAGCTACCGGACTGCCTTGAGCAACTCGCCCGCTTTCTTCCGGGTCGCGCTGCTGGTGGCCTTTTCGGCTGCTACCTCGAGCGCCTTCTGGCGCTGCTCCTTCGAAAACCCCGGCAGGTTACCGCCGGCGAGCTTGACGATCGCGGAGCAGGCATCCTCGGCGACGGCAGGGTCCGCCGCAAACGTAGCCAGCAACTCCAGCACGCCGGCGTTCGGAATGGCACCGACGGCCGCGATGGCCAAGCGCTTCTCCTCCGGCCGCTTGATCAGGGGCAGCAGTTCGGTGACCTTGCCCACCTTCTCGTCGTCCTTGAGCTGCTTGTCGCCCTGGACGTATTGCAAATAGCCACGCAATGCCAGCACCTGGTAGGACGTCTTGCCGCTGGACTTGGCGAGCGTCAGGAGCGGTTCCGCCACGCCGCTGTCCTCTGGCCAGTTGTTGGGCCACGTGGACAAGGTACGGACCGCTTCGTCCCGCACGATCTCGTCTTTGTCTTCGACCGCGGCCTTCACCGCCGCCAGGGCGTCAGGTTCGCCGGCGGCGGCCAGCACGCGCAACGCGATGATGCGCACCGCGCTGTCGCTGTGCTGCGCCAGCGGCAAAAGCGAAGGCACAGCCCGCGCGCCGGCGCGGCCAGTAATCGCCAGGAGCGCCATTTCCAGGTCGGCGCGTTCCTTCGGACTTTGGGTTGCTTGCAGCAGCTTCGCCAGGCCGGCGACTTGCTTGTCGTCGCCGAGGATGCCGATGGCTTGCACGGCGGCGGCGCGAACTCCCGCATCAGGATCTTCGGCACCGGTCACGATGGCGGGCAGGGCGCGGTCAAGGTGCCGCTGCCCGGCCAGTTCGATGAGGACCTGGCGGGCCTTGCCGGTGGTGGAAGGGAGGCGGGTCAGAAGTTCGGCATCCACTTCGCTGCCAGGGAGCCGGGCGAGCGCCGCGAGGGCAGCTTGCGCAAGGTCGGCATTACTGTCGGCGGCGGCCCCCAGCAACACCGATACGCTGGCTGGATTGCCGAGGCGGTCGAGGATGCCGATGGCCGTGAGCCGCAGCTTTTGCGGACCGCTGCCGGCGGCGGCCACCACCGCGGGCAACACGGCGTCATCACTCCGGTCAGCCAAGGCCAGCAGCAGGTAGGNNCGTGTCGCCTCGAGCATCTTCTGGCGGGGCACATCCGCCGCGCGCACTGCGTCATACAATTTCATGGCGTCAGCGGCCTTGCTTTGAGCGAGCAGCCTCTCCGCGCAGAGAATGCAGCCTTCGGCAACCGCGGCGCGAACCGCAGCCGGCGCGACCGGCAATGACTTGCTGAGGGCCTTCGCCGCGTCAGCCCCGCCGATGCGGCCCAATGCCACCGCTGCTGCGGAGGCGACTTCCGGGTCCGCATCCTTCAGCTTCTTGACGAGGCCGCTAACCGCCTTCGCGTCGCGGCGAACTGCGATGGAATTGATGACCCCGACAAGCAGCTTGCCCTGCAACTTGCCCATCGCATCGCGCATCGCGGCGTCCACCGCGGGATCGGGGATAGCCTCCAGGGCAATCCGCGCCCACGAGGCAAGCTGCGGGTCCGCCAACAAAGGCGCCAGGACGGGGACGGCGTCTTTCGTGCCGTAAATGGCCAGGCGCTTGCACGTAATGGCTTTCTCGGCGGCCGGGGCATCCGATTTGAGCAGGCTGATAAGCGCGCTCTCCTTTTCGGCAGGAGAGCTTTGGTTGTCGGCTGCGCGGACCGGACTCGCATACGCGAATAAAACTAGTGCCGCTACTTGGCAACTGAATGATTTCTGCAACCAGTTCATCATAATAATCCTTTTGGTCAGATAGGTTCTCTTGGTTCAGGCGCCTCAGAGACGCCACGGCTCGCGGAGCGCTTCGGAGCGGAGGCGGTTGGCCTGCTCGTCGCCGATGAACTCGTTCTTGACGGGATCGTATTGCACCTTGCGGTTCAGATAGAGGGAGATGTTGGCCGCATGACACGCAATGTGCGCATGGCAGGCCGCGTCGGCGTTCGCGCGGGTCTGGCCCCGGGACCGGACGCAGTCCAGGAAGTCGCGGATGTGGAAGTTAGCCGGGTAGCCGGAGACCTTGGCCTTCTTGCCGACGAGGAGGGCTTCCGAGCTGGCAACCATCTCGCCGTCGTCGCCCGTTTCCACCCAGCCGGTCGTGCCTTCAAACCGGACGGGGCAGGAGCCCAGCGGGAGCCAGCCGTCGTTGCGCATGACCAGCTTCACCCCGTTGGCGTAGCGGGCATGCAGTTGGTCTCCAACCGGCTCGTACTCAACGGGGGCGGTGGCGTCGGCATCGTTCGCCCATTGGCAGAGGTCCACGCAATGCGACCCCCATTCCAGGCAGCCGCCACCGGTCAGGCCGCCGCCTTTCTCGAAGTTAAAGCCGTCGAGCAGCTTCTTGTTGTAAGGCCGCCCGGCGGCGGGGCCGAGGTATAGGTCCCAATCCACTTTCTCCCGGTCCGGCTCGGTCTCGGGCGTAGCCCAACCGCTCATGGAAGTCTGCAGCCCGCCGGGATGGGCGTAGAGGGTTTGGAGTTGGCCGAGCTTGCCGCGGCGCGCCAGGTCAATCGCGAAGGCGAAATTAGGCAGGCTGCGCCGCTGCGTGCCGGCCTGGAAGACGCGGCCGGTCCGGCGGAACGTCTCGGCCAGCGCGAGGCTCTGCGCGATGTTCTTGGTGCAGGGCTTCTCGCAATACACATCCTTGCCGGCATTAGCCGCCAGGAGGGAGGCCGTGACGTGCCAGTTAGGCCCCGTGGCGATCAGCACCGCCTCGATGTCACTGCGGGCTAACAGATCGCGCAGGTCGCGGTACATCGCGCAATCCTGGTTGCCGTACTTGGCATCGGCCTTCTTCTTGATGGTCTCGCGGCGCTCAGCCTTTACGTCGCAAATGGCCACGAACTGCACGTCGGGTTCCTCCAGGAAACAGCCCAGGTCGTAAGTGCCCCGGCCACCGATGCCGATGCCGCCGAGCACGATGCGGTCGCTGGGGGCAACCCCGCCGTCCCGGCCCAGCACGGCGGCGCGGACGATCTGCGGCGCCGCCAGCAAGGCGCCCACCTGAACGGCGGCCTTTAGAAACCTCCGGCGGTTGAGCGGCAGCGCGGGTTCGATCCGGGCGGGTGTGCGAGCGGGCAATAGTGCGGGAGTTGCAGTAGTCAAAGTTTTCATCATCGTTCTTTCTCAGGTCAGGACACAAGCGGTCGTGCTGCGGCCATTCTGGCCGAAGAGATAGACGCCTGTCGATGATACTTTCATCAAATTCCCTTTTCCGCGTGCATTTTCCTCCGCGTGGATTACTACTGCTCAGGATGAACTTCAACGAAGCCAAAGCCCGTCATGCCGAACTCGTCGAGGAAATCCGCCGGCACGACCACGCCTATTACGTGCTGGCGCAGCCCACCATCAGCGACCGCGATTACGACCGGCTCTACCACGAGCTGCTCGACCTGGAGAAGCAGTTCCCCCAGCTCCTCACCCCTGACTCCCCGACGCAACGCGTCAGCGGCCAGCCGCTGAAAGAGTTCAAACAGGTGCAGCATCTGCAGCCGATGCTCAGCCTGGACAATACCTATTCGCAAGAGGACGTGCGCGATTTCGTCAACCGCGTCCAGAAGCTGCTGCCCGACGAAAAGCTGGAATGGATCGTCGAGCCGAAGATTGACGGCCTCGCCATCAACCTGCGCTACGAGCACGGCGTGTTTACCTGCGGCTCGACCCGCGGCGACGGCACGACCGGCGATGACATCACGGCTAACCTGAGGACCATTCGCAGCATCCCAGCCCGGCTCCATAGTGGGATAGGCGTCTCGCCTGTCGCCTTGCTCGAAGTGCGCGGTGAGGTTTACCTGACGAAGATGGGCTTCGAGAAGCTGAACGCCGAACGCCAAGCCGCTGGCGAGGAGGAGTTTGCCAATCCACGCAATGCCGCCGCCGGCTCGCTCAAGCAGCTCGACCCGCGCAACGTCGCCAAACGCCCGCTCGATATCGTGGTCTATGGCCTTGGCCAGGTCGAAGGCGAACCCCAACAGCCCCAGCAGCATGACCAAATGCTGGCCTGGCTGAAAGCGCTCGGCTTCAAGACGCCCGACCGCACCTGGCACTGCCGCTCGGCGGATGAACTGCTCGCTGCCATCGAAGCCCTCGACCAGGTGCGGCGCAAGTTCGCCTACGAGACCGACGGGGCGGTCATCAAACTGAATTCCTTTGCGCAGCGTGAAATCGCTGGCTTTACCTCCAAAGCGCCACGCTGGTCCATTGCCTATAAATACGCCGCTGAGCAGGCTGAGACGCGGCTCAATGGCATCACGGTCCAAGTCGGCCGCACGGGCGCGCTCACCCCCGTCGCGGAGCTTGAACCGGTCTTCCTGACAGGCAGCACCATCAGCCGCGCCACGCTCCACAACGAAGACTACATCCGCGAAAAGGACATCCGCATCGGCGACACAGTGAAGATCGAGAAGGCGGGCGAAGTCATCCCCGCCGTGGTGGATGTCGTCCTGGCCCGGCGCACAGGCAAGGAAGTCGCCTTCCGCTTTCCGACGCAATGCCCCGAATGCGGCTCCAGGATCTCCCGCGCGCCCGGCATCGACGAGGGCGACGAGGGCGTCGTCTGGCGCTGCCTCAATCCCGATTGTCCGGCCCAGGTTCGCGGGCGGCTCGAACATTGGTGCGCCCGCGGCGCGATGGACATCGAAGGCGGCGGCGAAGTCCTCGTCCGCCAGCTCGTCCAGACCGGCTTGGTAAGCGACGTGGCGGGGCTTTACGCGCTCACGCTGTCCGATGTCGCCGGCCTCGAACGTATGGGAGAGAAGTCGGCGCGCAACTTCCTGGATGGCGTCGCCGCGAGCAAACAACGCGACCTGTGGCGGTTACTGTTCGGGCTGGGCATCCTCCACGTCGGCGCGGGCGTGGCCAAAGCCCTCGGCCGTGGGTTCGCCACGCTCGACGATGTCTTCGCCGCCAGCGTGGACCAGTTGACTGACTGTGAAGACATCGGCGAGGTCATTGCGCAGAGCGTGGTCCAATGGCACGGTGATCCGCGGAACCGGCAACTGATCGAGCGTTTGCGCAAGGGTGGCCTGAATTTCAAATCTGCGCTCTACCAACCGAAAGCCAAGGCCGGGCCGCTGGCCGGCAAGATCTTCGTCCTGACCGGCACGTTGCCGACCCTCAAGCGCGAGGAGGCCACGGCGAAGATCGAGGCGGCGGGCGGCAAAGTCAGCAGCAGCGTCAGCAAGAAGACCGATTACGTCGTCGCCGGCGCGGAAGCCGGGTCCAAGCTGGACAAGGCGCAGAAGCTCGGGGTAAAGATCATCGACGAGCGTGAGTTACTGCGCCTGTGCGGCGCATGACGGAGCGAGCCTTCAATGACCGCCGGCTTCGCCGCCCGTGACGACGGAGAAATAAAACCTCTTTATTCCACGCAAACATGGATTATAAGTAGTGGTATGAGACAGTTTACAGCCATTGTTCACCGGGGCGAACCGGCTGAAGGCGGCTTTTGGGCCACGTGTCTGGAAGTTCCCGGCGCGAATGGTCAGGGTGAGACCAAAGAAGAATGTCTTGGCAACCTCAAGCAAGCCATTCAACTCCTGCTGGACACTGAACGCGAAGAAGTCTTCCGGCTCGATCCCCAAGCGGAGACCACGCAACTGATGCTGGCATGAAACGCCGAGCATTGCTCGGCCATCTTCAGGAACATGGCTGCGTGCCCGTTCGCGAAGGCGCCAGCCATTCCATCTGGAGCAACCCGCAGACCGGGCGCAAGGAAGGCGTTCCCCGGCACAACGAGATCAAGAAATTCCTGGCGCGCTCTATCTGCCGCAATCTGTCCGTGCCGGTTCCGCCCGGCAATTAACCTGGTCGGCCCCAACCCGCGCGCCAGCACCCTGGAGTGCGGTGGGTGAGGGGTGAGGGCACACAGCGCTTTCGCTTCGACCCATCGTTAAGCGTTGCCGCTCCGAAAGCGGGAGCAAGCTCCGCGCACTCCAAACGCTTCGCGCGGCACGGGCAAAGCCACCCAAAGCGACCTCAAAGCCACTTCAAAGCTTGTTGATAGCCAACCGATNNCTACCCCAATGCTACCCCAAAGCCTCCCTAAAGCCTGGGGAAATGCCCGACGGCAGGCGGGACGCCTGCCCTACTTTGGGCGCGGCTTGACAACGCGGGCGCCAAGTTCATTAATGGCCGTTGAAAGACGGATGCGACGCCATGATCAATGAAAAATACAGCCCGCCGAAGTATTACCAGATTCGACGGAAGATCGTTGGTGCGATTCAACGGGGCGACCTGCTGCCCGGGGCGCCGGTGGCCTCGGAGAACGAAATCATCGAGCGCTATGGCGTAAGCAATACCACTGCCCGCAAGGTGCTCCACGAGATGGAACGCGAGGGGTGGGTCACTCGCATCAAGGGCAAAGGGACGTTCGTGCGCGATTTCCCCGTGGTGCGGGCCATTAACCGCATCTTCGGGTTTACCCGGAATATGATTGAGGCCGGGCGCAAGCCCACCACCAAGCTCATCGGGTTCCACCTGCGCGAAGGCGATCATTCGCAGACCATCAACGGACGCCTCTTCACCATGAAAGGGCCATTCTGCGAAATCGAGCGCCTCCGGCTGGCCGACGGCATCCCGATGATGAAGGAGACGCGCTATCTCTCGTTGAGCCTGTGCCCGGACATCCAGCGTCGCGACCTGGAGCAATCGCTCTATGAGGTCTTCGATAAGCACTACGACATCCACCTGACGGAGATTAACCAGATGCTCAGCGCGATTGTGCTGGAGGGAGAATGGCTGAAGGTCTTCCAAGTAGAGCGGCCGATCCCGGCCTTCCGTGTGGAGGGGGCGTCATTCTGCGGCAAGGACATGATCGTGGAGATGGAGAACGCCGTCTATCGCGGCGACATGTACCGCTTCGCGGCGAAAGCGGTTCGGTAAGGCTGGGCGCGGTGGGGAACGGGCCGTAGCCAGGGGAGCGAAAGCCGGTCGGGATGGAGGGGCGCAGCCTTCAGGCTGCAGAAGCGTGGTATCCCGCAGCGGCTCCGTAAAATGGCCGGCGCTCCCTGTCGGTCCTGGCTTCTGCAGCCTGAAGGCTGCGCTCCCAGCCACGGTGCGTGCTTCCAGAAAGCAAGCAAGTGCCAGCTTGACCGGGGCTCCAAGGCCTGATACTTAGTGCGTTAACGCTCAACGGCTGGGCCAACTGGGCTGGAATCGGCCAGGACCTGGCCGCAAGGTGCTGTTGCTTGATGAATAAACGACTAAATGACATTCGCCATCTGGCGCTGGACATGGATGGCACGATTTACAGGGGCGGCACGCTGTTCGCGTCCACCCTGCCCTTCCTCGCTTTGATGGGAAAGCTGGGGATTGGCCACACCTTTCTGACGAATAACTCCTCCAAGAGTTCCAAGGATTACCTGGCGGGGCTGAGCAAGATCGGCATCGCGGTGACGCCGGATCAGCTCTACACCTCGACGCAGGCGACGATCGAGCATCTGCGGGAACAGATGCCGGCGGTGCGACGGTTATTCGTGCTAGGAACGGGCAGCATGTGCCGGGAATTGGAGGGCGCCGGATTTGTGCTGACCGCCGACAGCGTCACGGACGCACCGGATGCAGTGCTGGTGGGGTTCGACACGGAGTTGACCTACCCCCGGCTCTGCCGAGCGGCGTATTGGATCAGCCAAGGCAAACCATTTGTTGCCACGCACCCGGATCGGGTCTGCCCGACCGACCAACCGACGGTGCTGGTGGATTGCGGGGCGATTTGCGCCGCGTTGGAGCAAGCGGCTGGGCACGGTCCGGACGTGGTGCTGGGCAAGCCTGATCCCTGCATGTTGCGGGGCATCCTGAGCCGGCACGCGCTGGCGCCGAAGGAGCTCGCCATGGTGGGCGACCGTTTATACACGGACATGGCAATGGCGCACCGGGCCGGGGCCCTCGGGGTGCTGGTGTTGACGGGCGAGACCACCGCGGCGCAAGGGGCGAAGCATACGCCAGCGCCCGATTTGGTGGTGTCCGGCCTGGCTGAACTCGGTGAGCGGCTAAGCCTGGCCAAGCAGAAGAAAGGTTCGAAGTGAGTAACATCGAAGGCAGGGCGCGGCACTCCGTGCGCGCCGTGAATGTCGAGAACCGTCCGGATGGGGGCGCTGTCCTTGCAGGCGTAGGCGCGCACGGAGTGACGCACCCTGCCACCGCCGGCGATCCCGGACCCGGCGAGCAGCGCCAAAACGCGTTGCGCTCCCTAAAAGAGGAGTCGTTGGACGTGCTCGTTATCGGCGGCGGCATCGTCGGCTCGGGCATCGCCCGGGATGCGGCGATGCGCGGGCTGCGGGTCGGACTGGTCGAGCAACACGACTTTGCCTTCGGCACCAGCAGCCGTTCGAGCCGGCTGCTGCACGGCGGGCTGCGCTACCTGGCCCAGGGCCGCGTCGGCCTGGTGCGCGAGGCGAGCGTCGAGAAGAAGGTGATTCATCACATCGCGCCGCACCTGGCGGACCCGTTGCCGTTCATCTTCCCGACCTATCGCGGCAACCGGAACTGGGTGCTGTGGCAGTTGAAGATCGGCGTGAAGATCTACGACCTGCTCTGCAGCGGGCGCAACCTGGGCAAGTCCACGTGGCTGAGCCAGACCGAAGTGCTGCAGCGCGTGCCGGGCCTGAGCGCCGTGGGGCTCAAAGGCGCGGTGCGGTACTACGATGGCTTCACGAACGACGCGCGGCTGACCATTGATACGCTGCGCTCGGCGGCGAAGAGCGGGGCCGGCGTCCTCAATTACTGCCGCTTCAAGGGCGCGTCGCGGTCGGAGGTTTGGGAATGCGATCTGGAGGACTGCCTGACGCAGGACTCGTTCAAAGTGCGCGCCCGGGCCGTGGTGAACGCGACCGGGCCGTGGGCCGACGGCCTGCCGCACAGCCACGTGAAGCTGCGCGCGACCAAGGGCATTCACCTCGTGGTGGATCACGCCCGGGTGCCGGTGCCGGAGACAGTGGTCATGACCGAAGGCAAGCGCATCCTCTTCGCCATCCCCTGGGGCGAACGGACGATTCTCGGGACGACGGATACCGATTACAACGGGCCGATAGACGACGTGCGGGCGGACGCCACAGACATCGGCTATGTGTTGAAGATAACGAACCAGTTCTTCCCGGCGGCAAAGCTGGTCCCGACGGACGTGATCAGCGCGTGGGCCGGGTTGCGGCCTTTGGTGGCGGACCCGAACGGGAAGCCGTCGGACGTGTCGCGCGCCCACGAGATCCATAACCCCGAGCCGTTCTGGTGGGATGTCGCGGGCGGCAAGCTGACCACCTACCGTTTGATGGGCGAGCAGACGGTGGACCAGATCGTCAGGAAGTTGCATAGCGGGGCGGCCCGGTGCCGGACGGCGCAGGAGCCGTTGCTGCCGACGGGGGAGACCGCCGGACTGAGCGCGATTCTGCCTCCGGAAGTCAACCAGAGAACCGTGGAGCACTTTGTTGGCCGGGAGTGGGCTGTGCACCTGGACGACGTGATGGTGCGGCGGACAAGCTGGCATTACTACTTCGTGGATGCCCCTCGCATAGCCGAGCGGGTGGCGGATTGGATGGGCGAACTGCTCGGTTGGTCGGTGGAAACGCGCCGAGCGGAGCTGGAGCGGTATGCCCGGATGACAGGCCGGCAAAAGGAATCTTCCCCGCGCGAAGCGGCTAAGGCAGTCTCTGCCTAGATGTCAGCATTGGCGCCCCAATCTGAGCCGCGCAGCCAACCGCCCGTCCCGCCAGCCATCGGGGGCGCGGTGGTGTCACCAGCCGCCGCTCTGGCCCAGGCATCTCCGCTCGCAGAGCGCCGGCGGTTTCCGTTGCTGCTTCGGTTCTTCGAGCCGGCTCCGCCGGTGCCGGTGACGTTGACTGATGCCGCGGAGATCCAGGCGCAGCAGCGTTACTGGCAGCGGCGGGTCATGGTCGCCACCATTGTCGGCTACGCGGTCTTCTACTTCGTCCGCAAGAACCTGAGCATCGCGATGCCGATGATGGAGAAGAGCCTGGGTTTTACCAAGGTTGACCTGGGGTGGTTTCTGACCTTGCACGGCGTGCTTTACGGCGTGTCCAAGTTTGTGAACGGCTTCTTCGGCGACCGCTGCAATGTCCGCGCATTCATGGTGACCGGCCTCGTGCTCTCCGCGGTCGTGAACGTGTTCTTCGGCCTAAGCTCGGCGGTGGCGGCGCTGGGGTTCTTCTGGATGATCAATGGCTGGTTTCAAGGCATGGGTTTTCCGCCTTGCGCGCGGGCCTTCACACATTGGGTGCCGCCCCGGGAACTGGCCACCAAGATGTCCATCTGGAACGCCTCGACCAATATCGGCGCGGGCTTAGTGGTGGTGATGTGCAGCTACCTGCTCAGTTACTTCGGCAACTGGCGGCTCTGCTTCTTTGTGCCGGCAACGATTGCGTTCCTGTGCGCGATGTTTCTGTGGTTTGCACTGCCCGACACGCCGCCTTCGGTCGGCCTGCCCGAGGTGCAAGGCACCCAGGTCAACACCGCGGCAAACGACAGCGACGACTGGAAAGTCGTTGCCGTCAAATACGTCTTCAGCAATCCCTACATCTGGCTGCTCGGGGTGGCGAACTTCTTCGTCTATACGATTCGCTATGCCATGCTCGACTGGGGGCCCACGCTTCTCACGCAAGCCAAGCACCTCCAACTGACCAACGCCGGCTGGATGGTCGCCGGGTTCGAGATTTCCGGCATGACCGGCGCGCTCATTGGCGGCTGGCTGACCGACCGGCTATTCGGCGGGCGCGGGTTCCGTTCGTGTGTGTTCTACATGGCCATGGCCGGCGTTTCGGTCCTGCTGTTTTGGAAGGTGGCTGGCGAATCGATGTGGCTTAACACCCTGCTCCTCTGCCTCTCGGGCTTCTTCATCTACGGCCCGCAGTGTCTCATCAGCATTGCCGCCGCCAATCTCGCAACCAAACGCGCCGCGGCCACCGCCGTCGGGCTGACCGGTATCTTCGGCTACGCCAGCACGACCCTTTCTGGCATTGGATTAGGGAAGCTCGTTCAAACTTATGGCTGGGATGCCGGGTTCATCGGCATGCTCATCGTCGCGGTCCTCGGCACGCTCGCCTGCGCGCTGGGCTGGAATGCCAAGGCGGATGGTTACGGGGATTGAAGAAACTATAAACATAATTATGACCAAATCGTTCTGCTTGTTCATTGTCCTCTCGCAAGCTCTACTCAGTTCAAATATGGGCTATGCGGTTGAAATCATCGGCCATCGCGGCGCGTCGTTTGATGCGCCGGAAAACACCCTCTCCTCCTTCAAACTCGGCTATCAGCAAAAGGCGGATGCCGACGAGCTGGATATCTACCTGACCACGGATGGCCAAATCGTCGTCATCCATGATGGTAACACCGCCCGCACCTCCGGCGTTACCAACAAGGTCGCCACACAGTCCTTCGCTGACCTGAGGCGGCTGGACGTGGGCCAATGGGGCAAATGGAAAGGCAACGGTTTCTCGGAGAAGATCCCTGCACTGAGCGAGGTCCTGGCGCTCATTCCGGAAGGCCGGCGACTGTTCATCGAGATCAAGTGCGGGCCGGAGGTGCTGCCGGAGTTGGGCCGCGTCCTGCAGCGCGCTGGCAAGAAACCGGAGCAGACGGTGCTGATTGGGTTTGGCTACGACACCATGAAGCAGGCCAAAGCCGCCTTCCCGCACCTGCAGGTCCTGTGGCTGGCGGGAGCGGACAGCAAAACCAAGAAATACCCGCCGGTGGATGAACTAATCCGGAAGGCCAAAGCCGCCAACCTCGACGGCCTGGATTTGGAAAGCGGCTTCCCTATGGATAGCGCCTTTGTGCAGCAAGTCCACGGCGCCGGCCTGAAGCTCTATACCTGGACGGTGGATGATCCCGAGCTGGCCCGGAAGGAAGCGGTCGCCGGCGTGGAGGGGATCACGACCAACCGCCCCGGGTGGTTGCGCGAGCAACTCGCCGCCGCGCCCTGAACATGATAGGGGCGGGGACGGCCTCGTCCCCGGGGAATTGCCGAGAGTCGCGTAATCACGGGGACGAGGCCGTCCCCGCCCCAATATCACTTCCCGCGGCTGTACTGCAGGAACGCCTGAAGATGTTGGGGATGCGTGCGCCAGAAGCGGACCAACCGCGAGAACACGCGCAGCGTCTCCGGCGTGACGTGGTGCTCGATAACCTCGACCTCCTGCTCGACCGTCTCGGGGCTTAAGCCGAGGAGCTGGAACAACTCCGTCAGCGTGTGATCGCGCACCTTGATGTGCTTGGCCACCGCCTGACCTTCGGCTGTCAGCGTCAGGCCGCGGTACTTCTCGTAATTCACAAAGCCCCGCGCGGCCAACCGGCGCACCATGTTGGATACCGCTGAGCGGCTCAGACCCAGCGACGCGGCGATGTCCACCACCCGGGCGTAACCTTTCCGGTCCACCAACTCCTGGATCCGTTCGAGGTGGTCCTCGGTGGACTCCGAGCGGGTTTGGGCGGCCCGGGCCGAGATGCGACGTTTGACGCTCACCCGGGCTTACCTATCAAAGCCCGGCGGCCTTGGCCAGCCTTTCCCACCATCGGCCGCGCCAATGTTTTATGCATAAAACATTCTATTTGCGTTAATATCCAAGTCGGGGTAAGGAGTGAAGCATGGGAAAGATGAGCAGCGTTGGCAGGCGAGTCCCCGCCCGGAAGCGTGGGGCCCGGGCCTGCTGCGGACAATGAGCAGCCCGACACCCCAGGCCGACCACAGTTTTCCCGCCGACCGGCNNGCACCGTCTCGGTGCCGCCGACCACGGCCAGCTTCTGGCGGCAATGGCGCGCCTATGTCGGGCCGGCGATTCTGATCAGCGTGGGCTACATGGATCCCGGAAATTGGGGCACCGACCTGGCGGGTGGGGCGCAGTTCAAGTATGGCCTGCTATGGGTGGTGGCGCTGGCCAGCTTCATGGCGGTCATCCTGCAGATCCTCTCCGCGCGCCTTGGCGTGGCGACTGGCAAAGACCTGGCGCAGTGCTGCCGGGACTGGTATCCGGGCTGGACCCGCTGGCCCAATTGGATTGCGATGGAGATCGCGATTGCCGCGACCGACCTGGCCGAGGCGCTCGGCAGTGCGGTGGCGCTGAACCTCCTGTTCCACATCCCGCTGTCGTGGGCGATTGTCATCACCGCCTTCGATGTGTTGCTGCTGCTGGCCTTGCAGGGCCTGGGGATGCGAATGCTTGAAGCCGTGGTCACCGTCTTCGTGGCGACCATTGGAGTCTGCTATGGCATTGAGATCTTCGTGCTGCCGCAGTTACAGCCCGGTTTCCTCGAGATGGGCCGGGCGATGATCCATCCCAGCTTTCGCGAGAGCGGCATGCTCGTGGTGGCGATCGGCATGATCGGCGCCACCGTCATGCCGCATAACCTGTTCCTGCACTCCGCCCTGGTGCAGTCCCGAAAGCTGCAGCGCGATGAAGGCTCCATCCGCACGGCCATCCGCTTCAACACGATCGACTCCGCGGTCGCCCTGACCATCGCCTTCCTGATCAACGCGGCGATCCTCGTGCTGGCGGCGATGGTGTTTTTCGGCAAAGACAGCGTGACGGTGGCGGGTGGCGCGGTGGTCAAGTTCGGCCCTGAAAGCGACTGGATCCGCATCGCGCACCTGACCCTGGCGCCGCTCCTGGGGACAACACTGGCCAGCACGCTCTTCGCCGTGGCGCTGCTTGCCAGCGGGCAAAGCAGCACCATCACGGGCACGCTGGCCGGGCAGGTCGTGANNGATGGAAGGCTTCATGCGCTGGCGCCTCCGCCCATGGATCCGGCGGATGATTTCCCGCACCATCGCCATCGTGCCCGCGATCTGGATTGTTAGCATTCGCGGCACCGGCAGCGTCACCGACCTGGTCAACCTCAGCCAGGTGGTTCTCTGCCTCATCCTGCCGCTGGCAATGTTCCCGCTGCTGCACTTCACCTNNTGATTACCGCGATGGACCTCTATAGTCTGCCGGCGTCGCTCAAAGAAGCCTGGCGTATTATCACTGGCGGATGAGGGCGGCTAAGTCCGTCGGCTAAAGCAAATTCTACACATGAGCCTTTACAAGACTATCCTCATGCCCCTGGAGGGCACGCCGACGGACCGGGCGATCA
>PLZQ01000091.1 GCA_003152225.1 Limisphaerales bacterium
AGGGGACTACCCTGAGGCTACCTTGAGGCTACCCTGCGGCTACCCTGCGGCTACCCTGAAGCCACCCTCAGGCTACTCCGGGGCGACGGCTGGGTTATGAGTATTCCCGATTTAGCGGCCATTTGGCCTGGGAAGCCACAAGTGCCATTCCAATTTGAAACACTTATGCTGCGCCGGTGGGTGTGCGGGTAGTTCCGTGGCGTCGGCGCAGGATGCGGATAACCACCATACTTCCTGTAATTCCGACGCATGCCCAGCCGAACCAGTCGCCGTGCCGGTGGTAAAAGGTCGGGGCGCGGTGTTGCCCGGGGGCGAGCAAGGGGATTTGGGTCCTCAGGAACCCGGGTCCATAGATTGTGCCCCGGTTGTCGCGAAAGACCTCGCGCAGTCGGCCCTGGGCGTCCACCCAGCCGGTCAGGCCGTTGTTCGAGCAGCGGACGAGGGGGAGGCCGTTTTCGACGGCGCGGAATAGCGCAGCCGCCGCATGCTGCCACTGGGCGGCACTTTCGCCAAACCAGCCGTTGTTGGTGAGGTTTACCAGGAAGTCGGTGTCGTCGTCCGCGGCTTCGCGGGCGGTGCCCGGGAAAGTGTCTTCGAAGCAGATCAACGGCGAGACGTTCACGCGAGGCCGGGTGAGGACAAACGGGACGGGACCCTCGCCGGGGGTGAAGCCGCCTTCGATGGGGGTGAACCATTTGACGAAGGGCAGCCAGCGCACGAGCGGGATATATTCGCCGAAGACAACGAGTTTGCGCTTGCGGTAACGGGCGATGAATTCACCGTCCGGGCTGACGAGGAAGCTGGCATTGTAATACTCATAGTCATCCGGACCCGCGGGCGAAGCGGGCCGGCCAAGGTCGTCGGAACCAAGGATGAGCCAGACATGATGCTGCCGGACGAGGTTGGTAATGGCGGAATAGAGATTAGTATTCCAGCGGGCGAAGCTGGGGACAGCGGCTTCGGGCCAGACCAACAGGTCGGTCCGGTTGGTCAGGGCCTGTTCGGAAAGGTGTATCAGCTCGTGGAACCGGTCCATGTCCCGGCTGGTGTCCCAGATTAGCGTTTGGGGAATGCTGGATTGAATGAGGGCCACGTTTAGTGTGCGGTCGGGAGCAGGGCCTCGAACGAGCTGTCGGAGGCCGAAGTTGAATAGAAGGGCCAGGACCAGGGCCGGGAGAAAGATTTCGCCGACCCAGATAGATCGGGTGGTCGGCCGCAGCACGACCATCAGGCCGGCAGAAAGCAGCGAAAGGGACACCCAAACGATAATGAACGACACGCCGTAAATGCCAGTGACCGAGGCGATCTGAACGAGCGGCAACATTTGATACTGGGAAGCGCCCAGCAGGTTCCAGGGAAAACCGGTGAAGAGCCGCACCACGAGCATTTCGAGGGCAACCCAAAGCGCGGCTCCAGTTATGGCCCAAAGAGCGCGCCGGCTCCAGCTCCGGGCCAGGACCCCATCGAGGCGCAGGGCCGAGAAAACGGACGGCTCGGCAGGGCCTGGGAGTCTCGGCTTGGAGTTCGCGGCGCGTGATAAAAACCATACCCAGGTGGCGGGGTAAAGCGCCAGATACGCGCTCAACGAGAGCCAGCCGGCGGCCGGGCCGAGCGGGATTGAATGCCAGCGGTAGGGAATCAGTAAAAGCCAGTAAAGGGAGGCGAGGTAATAGGCCAGGCCGGCAACGTAACCGATCCGGAAGCTTTCCCAGCCGCCTTTGCCCAGCGCGGCCGCGAGCATCAGCCCGGGGGCAACCCACGCCAGGCCGGCAATGCCGAGCTTAGGTAAGGCGGCGGCCAGCAGGAGCCCTGCGAGAGTCGCCGTAAGGTAACGACTTCGCATGATTGGGCTGGCCCAGAAGTAACTCACCCGCCCCAGCTTGCCGATAACCCGTCGAAAGGCAAGGCTGCGGACTTGGAATTGCCACTCGTCAAATAACCCATTTGCCGTGATAATCAATTGTGCCGTTCTTGAGGAACACAAAGCTTGTTGAAGAGGTCCATGCGTTGTTCCAACGGCATTGGCAACGTGCACTGCGGATTCGGGAACGGATCCGCTTCAACGAAGAGGCGTTTCACCTGTTGCTGGCCGGCGGCGTGGGGGTGATCGGCGGGCTGGTGAACATCTGCTTCTATTACGCGACCGAGTCGGTAAGGCTGCTCTTTCTGCGGCAGCCGGGCGAACTGGTGGAAGTCGCCGAAAAGATGGTCCCCTGGCAGCGGGTGCTGACGCCGACCATCGGTGGCTTGTGCGCGGGGCTAGTGCTGCATTGGGGCTTGCGGATGGCCGGGCCGCTGCGTTCGAGCAACCTGCTCGAGGTGGTCGTAGCCGGCGATGGGCGTTTGCCGTTTCGCAGCGGCGTTGTGAAATTCTTATCCTCGCTGGTAACGATTGGCTCGGGTGGCTCGATCGGACGGGAGGGGGGCATTGTGCAACTGGCGGCCACTCTGGCGTCGAAATGGGGCCAAGTGGCAAAGTGGCAGCCGTATCGGCTGCGACTGCTGGTGGGGTGCGGGGCGGCCTCGGGGATTGCGTCGGCGTATAATGCGCCGATTTCCGGGGCGGTGTTCGCGGCGCTGATCGTGTTGGGGAACTTCTCCATGAACCTCTTTGCGCCGCTCGTATTCGCGTCGGTGGTGGCGACGATGGTATCGCGGAGTTTCTTCGGCATCCAGCCGTGGTACTCGGTGCCGCCGTTCGAGTTCACGAGCCTGACGCAACTGCCGTGGTTTGTGTGCCTGGGGATCTTGAGCGGCGCCATGGGGGCGCTCTTCATGAAGATGCTGAACGTCTCCGAAGCGGCTTTCAGGCGGGTGCAGGCCCCGCTCTACGTCCGGCTCGCGCTGGGGGGACTGGTGGTGGGGCTGATCGCGGTTTGGTATCCCGGGGTGTGGGGCAACGGCTACGTGATCACGAACCGCATTTTGCAGGGGGATTACGGAGCGCCGACGTTCTCCGCCAAGGATATCGCGGGTCTGGAATGGTTTGCCGTCAAGCTGAAACAGCCCGCCCCAGGGGATGAACTTACCAGGTATCTGGCGACGCAACTTGCGCCCGCGACACAAAACCTGCTGTCTGATTATGCCGGTGGAGAGTCTGTGCAATTGGAAAACGCGCTCGCGGCGGACCTGAACCGAATCACCCGGAGCGGGTTACTCTACGAAACCGAGCGATTTACCAATGTAACGTTGACGGCAAGGACAAAGCGCTTGCTGGAGCGAAAACCGCAAGGGCTGGACCTGGTACGGCTGAATCGGAGGCTATTGCTGGAGGCTTATCCGCTGGAGATGTCACACACTCACTGGCGCCAGGCCGCCGCGGCGGGTCTGCTGTTTTTGGCGGGACTGTTCGTAGCAAAACTGGTGGCGACGCTGGTCACGGTGGGTTCGGGCGCAGTGGGAGGGGTGTTCACCCCAACGCTGTTCCTGGGTGCCGGATTGGGGGCGACATTTGCTTTGTTGCTGCAACAATTGGGCGCAGGCGAGGAGTTGCCGATTGCCGTATTCGGGGTGGTGGGCATGGGGAGCATGCTGGCGGCGACGACGCGCTCCCCCTTGCTGGCGATGATCATGGTCTTCGAGATCTCGCTAGACTATTCACTGATGCCGCCGCTGATGCTGGCGTGCGTGGTGTCCATCCTGGTGGCGAGGCGGCTGCATCCTGAATCGATCTACACGGAGCCGCTGCGACGCAAAGGACTGATCGTCCCGCAAGAGGCAACGGCGTCCGAAGCCGCCGCCGAGCGCACGGTCGGGGATGTCATGCGCGCGCCGGTGCTGCCCGTCCGCGAGACGGCGACGTTGCGGGAGATCGCCAACCGGTTCCTCACCGGGGCGAACAACTTCCTGCCCGTGGTCGATTCGAGGCAACAGTTGGTGGGCCTGGTCGCGTTGCAGGATTTGAAGGAATACCTAGGGGCGGACGATGAATTCCAAGGCGTGATCGCCTACGACTTCATGCGGCCCCCGCCAGCGTGCGTGACGCCGAATCAACGGTTGCTGGACGTGCTGCCTGTGGTGCTGGCGAGCGAACAGCGCAACATACCGGTGGTCAACACGCTGAAGGAGAACCGGTTGATCGGCGCGCTGCCGCGCGCGGAAGTGCTGGGCAGGTTCTCCGAAGCGATTGCTGCCAGCAGCCGGTCGGAAGCATAGCGCTGGCGAATAGTTGTTTGGCCGGCACCGGCCGGCTCAGAGCAGGTAGGCCAGGATGCCGAGAGCTTCCGCAGCAAGCCAGATGACCAGCACCGCCTGCGCGCGGGTGAGGCCGCGCCGAACCAGCCGGTGGGAAAGATGGTTGGTGTCGCCTTGATAGAACGGTTGGCCGAGGCGCCAGCGGAGGAGAACAACCCAAACCATATCCGCCAACGGGATGGCCAGGACCAGGAGCGGAATCAAGACCGCCCACCGGCGCAGGTGCCGCGCGGAATAGAAGTGGGGCAGGATCGCCAATACCGCCAATAGATACCCGATGAGATGACTGCCCGCGTCACCGAGAAAGGCGCGGGCTTGCGGGAAATTGTAGGGGAGAAAACCGAGCAGGGCGCCAAAGGTCAGGAAGGCGATCAGAGCGACCAGGTATTGGCCATCCCCTGCGGCGAGAATGGCGAAATGGCAGGCCCCGATCGCGCCCAACCCCGCGCAGAGGCCGTTCATATTGTCCATGAAGTTGAAAGCGTTGATGACGGTGAGAATCCACAAAATGGTGATAACGTAGCTGAATAGGATGCTGGGCACGAAGAGCGTGATGCGCGCGCCGGTCGCAGCAACGAGGGCGGCGATGAGCAGTTGGCCGGCGAACTTGGCGCGCGGTTTCAGCTCATGCTTATCGTCCAACCAGCCAACCCACAACATGCCGAACGCGCCGAGAAAAATGCCGGTCAGCTCGATGGCGCGCCGGCCCAGGCCATATTGCAGCAGAAACGCGGAGTTGGGGTCCAAATGAATAAAACGGCCAATGTCACGGGAAATCGGGCCGGTGAGGACAGCACTTCCTCCACCGTTGCCCCCTGTCCTTTGCCACCAAAGTGCCAGGCCGGCCAGCAGGGTTGGAACCAACAAGCCCGTCATGACGGCCAATCCGCCCGCCAAAGGGATCGGCCGGTCGTGAATCTTGCGGTAGCCGGGATCATCGACCAACCCGGTGCGCAGACACCATCTGCGCCACAACGGGAGGGAAGCCAGCACTGTGAAACACGCGCTCACGGCAGCCAATAGATAGACGTTGCCGGGGAAAGTCACGCCGGGGAGCCTTTCAATCGCAAGTAGAGTTGGTGCAGGTCGTCCACCATGCGTTGGACACCGAAACGCTGCTGGACGAACTGCCGGCCGCATTGGCCCAGGCGCTTGCGCAGCGCGGCGTCCTGAGCCAGTCGCAGCAGCCGTTCGTGCAGCCCGCCCAAATCACCCGGCTGCAACAAGAACCCGGTCTCATTCTCCAGGCAGACCTCCCGGGCGCCGTCCAAATCGTAAGCGACAACGGGCCGGGCGGCGGCCAACGCCTGGGGCAGCGCGCGGGGCAAGCCCTCCCGCAACGATAAATGCACCAGCATATCCATGATACCCACTAACGGCGGCACGGCTGTCGGGGCGACCAGACCGCTGAAGACCACATGCTGTTGGAGTCCGAGGGCTTGAACCTGCCTCTCGAAGCGCCCGCGCCAGGGTCCATCGCCCACCAGCAGGAATTTGATCCGGGGACAACTGCGGATGAGCTTCGGCGCAATGGCCAGCAAGTCGTCGTGTCCTTTGAGCTTAAAGAGACGGGCGATCTTGCCAATGACGATGTCCTCCGGCAAGAGGCCGAGCCGGGCGCGAAGCTGGAGATCGTTGGTCGAGGAAAGGAAAGGTTCGAGCGGGAACCCGCTGACGATGTTCGTGAACTGGTCCGACCGCCCAATACCGGCGGCCAGGTATTGCCGCTTCATCGCCTCGGCCACGACAACGAAGTGGGTGGTGGCCCGGGCGGCGTAACGCTCCGCCGCACGAAACAGCGCGTTGGCGAACGGCCCTTGAAAGCTGCCGAATGACGGCCCGTGAATCGTGTGCAGAATGATCGGCACGCCCGCTCGAGCGGCGGCCAGTCGGCCCAGAATCCCGGCTTTGCCGCTGTGGGTGTGGACGATCTCGGGACGACGCACGCGAAACAATTCGGTGAGCCTCCTCCACGCCAAACCGTCCTTCCAAGGGTGAAGCGGACGGACCAGTTCGGGCACAATGGTGAGCAGAGGCGGATAGCCGGCGAGCAGAGACTCCAACGAGCCTTCCCGCCCGAGCGTTGGGCCGGCAACCAGATCGACCTCGAGGCCCGGCTTCTCGCGCAGGCCCAGCACGGACGCAATAGTGTTTTCCTGAGCGCCCCCTACGATTAAGCGCGTGATGACGTGTGTGACCCGCATCCTCCGGTGCCCTCAAGGCGAGCCCGGCTGGAGTTCTTTAAGGCGCGCGCTGACGAGCCTGGCCTCGGCGGTGTTGGTATGGGCGTTGGCCAGGTAGAACTGGTAGTTCCGGATCGCCGCATTGGTGTCGTTTTTCCGCCAGGCAACCTCCCCCAGGCCGTAGTAGATCTGGAAAGCGGAGGGAAAGGCCTTTTGCAGGACCTCGTAATCACGCTGGGCGGCCTCGAGCTTGTCGCCCCGCAAATAGGCGATAGCGCGGTTCAGCCGCGCCGACGAGTTGGTGGTGTCCATCGCCAACACCTTGGTAAGCGGGGGAATGGCCTGGTCATAGGCGCCGATCTGCATGCAGATGAAGCCTTTATTGATGAGCACATTCATGTTGGTGGGGGCAGCGGTGAGCTGCTGTTCGACGGCCATGAGTGCATTGGAGTAACATCCGTACCGCATCTGTGCGTAGGTATTCGTGTCTGAACCGGTCTTGGTCGCAAGGAGGTTGTCAAAGTAACTTCCATACTTCATGTACACCTGCATGGCGGTCGCCAGCAGATCCGCGTCGCCGGAATTCTGCCGCAACGCAGCCTGCACAGCGCCCTCCGCTCCGCGTACATCCTCCAGGGCCAAATGGGCGGAGGCTTCGACGAAAAGCAACTCAACCCGGTTGGTCTGGGCGACTTTGCTCAATTCAGGATCGTCGTGGACCTGATTGACCAGCTTGAGGGCCTGGCTAGGCATCGCGCTAATGATATACAATTGCCCGAGCCAAATACGGGCGACAATATTCTCGTGAGCCAGCGTTATGACGCGATCGAATTGTGCCGCCGCCTGGCGGTAGAGGTTGCTACCGACCAACACGCGGCCCTGTTCGTAACAGAAATTCGGTTCGTCGAACGGCCCATTCTCGCTCAGGATATCGTCCCATTTTCGGTACTTGCCAAACTGATCCTCAATGGACTTGGACACCTGGACCGCACTCTTGCGCCGAGCTAGCAAGTTCTTGTTGCACTCGAAGTTGACCTGCGCGACGAGATTGTCGGGATTCAAGTCCAGAGCGCGCTCGAAATGCGCCGCCGCGTTTGTCAATTGGCCGCTCTTCTGCATTTCGACGCCCCAATAGTCGAGCGCGCGGGAGTAAAACCCGGCCACGGTAGCGACGTCGCTGTTGGATTCCTTGGTAAGATGGGCTTGCTCCATCAGATTCTTCAGAATGCCGGGCCCCTTGCCTCCACGAGGAGGCGCGATGACTGCCTCCAGCGGCTGGAGCGCTTGTTTGTCAGTCTTCGCCCAAAAGCTTTCGTTCTCGGCAATCAGCTCGGAGTTTGGCAGCGGCGCGAAAAGGAGGTTGGTCGAATACGGAACAAGCTTGTAAACCAAGCCATGTGTTTCCGGATAGTAGAATTCGAAATAGTAGCCGAAGCTGGGGTGCAGGTAGTAAACGTCGTTTGCCTGGACCAGAGGTGAAATCAACCGGAGCAACAGGATTGGATCGGCGCGCTGCACAATGCTCTTCGGGGGATTGCTTTCCCAAACTCGCGGGTATTTCTTCGCGAGAAACCGGTGATAATCGGGCGAAGCCAGCGCGGCGGTGTCCAGGAACAAATCCTCCTCGCCCCGGCCACTTCGGACGGCGTAGGCGTGCAAAAGCATCAATCGGCGGGGATCATCGCTGAGCAGAACGGCGCGTTTTGGCGGTAGGGCTTCTGCCATCAACGCCGCGAAATGCTTGAGCACGGGGCCGTTGGTGATGCGAATCTGGGGCAGGTTTCTGTAAACCAAGGCCGCCGGAGCCAACAGCAGAAGCAGCCAAATAGCGCCGCTGATGACGTTGTTGAGCAGGCGCACATTGGGTGATATGCGCCGGCCGCGTTGGGGCTTTCCGCGGAACAATAGTAAGAAATACCCACTGCAATATCCTACGCTCAGGGCGCCCAAGTAGTAGTAGCTCAGGAAGGGCCCGTAACCCCGGCTGCGAGGGGTGAAAGGCGGATTAAGCGCAATCCAAACGAGGACGCAGAGAAACAAGCCGTGGACGAGATGAAAGATGAGCGTGGCTAGAGCGATACCCAGCTTGCTGGTGTCACCGGAAAAGGAAGGCCACCGAATGCCAATGATGATGAGCGGCACCAATGTGGGCAGCGCCAGCAACAACCCCTCGACCCGGTTTTGATTGCAAAATCTGAAAAGGCTCAGGAGGGCATATCTCTGGCTGGCCAGGTTGAATTTGAGCGCCGACCAAAAGGGCACCGACGCGCCGTCGCCGAGCCAGGCCACCAGTGGCAGAACGAAGTAAAGCGCCAAACCGGCCAGGCCGCACAAACCCATGCGCGCCAGGAAACGCAGGTCGAAAAAGCGCAGGCCCTTAATCCAGACCAGTGTCACCAGGAAGGCCGGGAAAAAGCCTGCCATCGCCCAGTTGTTGGTCATCCCCAGGCCAAACGCCAATGAGGCGCGCAGGAGCCAAGACTCGCGGTCGGCGATGCGATACTCCAGCACACATCGAACCGCATAGGCGAGGAGCAGCAGATCGAACATGTCTGCCGAAGCGACCGTGCCGTTCTCCCAAAAAGACAATTGCAAGCCGCAAACCATCGCCGCCAGAACGGGTGGCACCCAAGCGGCAGGGATGGACAGCAACGCAAACGCGCTGTGTTCCTTCTGCCGTTGTTTCAGCGAGCGGTCGTGGGGCAGCAAAGCCACGGAGCGGGTCAATAAGGCCAAAGTTAAAGCAGCACAAATGGCCGCGAACAAATTAAGTGCCANNGTCCAGCCGGACACCCTGGACACCTGCTGCAAACTGCTCAATGACACCCAATGATTGAGCGTCACGAGGTAGAGGACCAGCGCAACTGCCGCTACCAGCCAGGGCAGTATTGCGCGGAGGAGCTTCTTCTCCGGATTGGCTTCGCGTTCCGTTGTCATGCGGCGGCTCAAAGATGAATCTATGTTCACAGTGTTGGCAAGCTCAGTTTCGGGTCAGCCGCCGCCCATTTGCAACGTATATCCGCCACGCATTCCACGTGTTGCGTATTCGGAAACATGTCCAACGGCACTACCTGCGCCAAATCAAAGACACTCTCGGCGCACAAAACGTTCAAGTCCCGCGCCATGGCCGCCGGGTGGCAGGAGACGTAAATGATTTGCGCGGGCCGCACCCGGCGAAGCAACTCCAGCGTCTCGGGCCAACACCCTTTGCGCGGCGGGTCCAGCAATACGGTTGTCGCCTGCGGGGTGAACCGCGACAGCAAAGCCGGCAGAAGTTCTTCCGCCGGCCCCGCCACGAACTCTCCATTCGCGCGCCCGCGCGCCACGGCGTTGCGACGCGCCGCCTTGATCGCTACTCGGTCCAACTCCACCCCCACGAACGACTCGACCAGGTGACCCAATTCCAGGCTAAAAAAGCCGACCCCGCAATAGGCGTCCACCAGATGCCGCGTGCCGCCCCGGCGTAAAAACTCACCCACGGTTTCCACCAGCCTGGGCAGCAGGATGAAATTATTCTGAAAGAACGAATCCGGCGGCACTTCCCAGCCCTCGGGCATGATCCGCAGGACTATCTTGATTCCGCCCTTGGGGGGCGGATGCGCGCGAACAGACTTGATCTGTTCGTTGAGAACGGGCTCCGCAATCTTGCATTCCTCGAGATCCACCACCAGCCGACTGTCGGCGCGGAGGAAACCGATGTTCAAACCCTGTTTGAACTTGTCCCACTGACTGCGAATCATGATGCGGTTCCGATAACCGTAAGGCTGCGGACAAGGCACCACTTCCGCGATATTGCCGGGAGCGATGCGGCCAATCCGCTGGAACAAATCGCTAATCTGCTTGTGCTTGAGCCGGAGTTGGATGGGGTAAGCCAGGTGTTGATACTGGCAGCCGCCGCATTGGCCAAAGTGCGGGCAAAGTGGCTCAACCCGGTCGGGGGAGGCGGTCACCACACGAAGTAGCCGCGCCCGGGCAAAGCGCTTCTTCACTTGCGTGACTTCCGCTTCCACAACCTCGCCCGTAACGACAAAGGGAACGAAAACGACAAACTCCTCCGCCCGGGCGACGCCCTCGCCGCCGAAAGCAATATCTTCGATCGTCAGGGTCAGCTTGTCCCCTAGAGTAAGGCTCATGTCAACGAAAGTAGAAGGTCCGGCAGCGAGGCAAAAGGACTTTCTTGTAACGAGAAAGTCGCTGCGGTCCCATGGCGCCAGCGAGAGGTTCACCTCGCTTGCTTGAGCTCATGATGGCCGCTGTCGTTCTGCTCGACTTTCCCTTGGTCCACCAGCGAACTCAGCCGCGCGTCCGGCCAGTGCGGGTTCTCTTCGAACATTATGTACCCCAAGTAAGGTTGGTTACTTGACCAACTCGATCCTGGAGGCAGTGAACTCGTTCTTGCCATGGACTTTCTTGATCGTGCCGGTGGCAGTGATCTTTTTGGCTTCCGTGCACACGTTGTGGTGGAAAGCTTTACAATCAACCGCAGTATCCCCGGACGGCGAGCCGTTGCTCCAGAGCAAAGCCCCCGGGCGCGTCAACACATCACAACCCTTGCCCCGCGAAGGGTTCCGGAGGGCAAGTCTTCAGGAGCCGCGCGCGGTTGAATCAGCTCGATAAGGCGCCTTCGGCAGGGGCCTTCTGTGAGAAAACCAAGTGGTCGCCGTCAACGGTCACGAGCAGGGGTTCACCTTCATGGAAGACTCCCCGCAGGATTTCTTCGGCGAGCGGATCCTCCAGGGAACGCTCGACTGCCCGACGCATCGGGCGCGCGCCGTAGAGCGGGTCATAGCCCTTGCTGACCAAGTGGTCCTTGGCCTTTTCATCAAGCTGGAGAAGAATGTTCCTGGCCTTAAGCCGCTGCATCACCTTGGCGATTTCCAAATCGAGGATTTGAACCAGATCCGGCTTGGTCAACGAGCGGAATACGATAATGTCGTCCAGGCGATTCAAGAACTCTGGCCGGAAGGTCTTCTTGGCCTCCTCCATGATCTTCTCGCGCATCTTCTCATAGCTATTTTCGTCGGTAATCGGCGAGAAGCCGAGGGTGGACTGCTTCCTGATCGTGTCGGAGCCGACATTCGAGGTCATCAGGATGATCGTGTTGCGAAAATTCACTACGCGGCCAACGTTGTCCGTCAGCTTGCCTTCCTCGAGGATCTGCAAAAGCATGTTCCAGACATCCGGGTGCGCCTTTTCGATCTCGTCGAACAGCACGACCGAGTAGGGCTTGCGGCGCACCTGCTCCGTAAGCTGGCCGCCTTCCTCGTAGCCCACATAACCGGGCGGAGACCCGATCAAGCGAGAGACGTTGAACTTCTCCATGTACTCGCTCATGTCGAGCTGTATCAAGGCCTTGGAGTCGCCAAATAGCTGCTCGGCCAGGGTCTTGGCAAGCAAGGTCTTCCCAACGCCAGTTGGGCCCAGCAAAGCGAACGTGCCGATGGGCCGGCGCGGGTCTTTAAGATCGGCCCGGGAGCGCCGCAGCGCTTTACACAAAGATGAAACGGCCTCGCGCTGGCCGATGACCACTTTGCCCATTTCGGCTTCGACTTGGAGCAACCGCTGCATCTCGCCCTGCTCCATGCGCTGCAGGGGGATACCAGTCCATTTAGAAACCACATGAAGGATGTCTTCCTCGTCCACCTTGACGCGCT
>PLZQ01000251.1 GCA_003152225.1 Limisphaerales bacterium
ACCACCGGCGACCAGGAGAAGTTCGCTTATCCGGCAATCCTCGAGACCGGCCGCAAGGCAGCCGCGCAACTGCTCAATTGCCAGCCGGATGAAGTCGCCTTCGTGGGGCCGACCTCCCTGGCGCTGAGCTTCATCGCAAGCGGCCTGAAGCTGCGGAAAGGCGACAATATCCTGGTCTATTTCGAGGATTACCCGTCGAACGTGTATCCGTGGATGGCGCTTGCGGACCAAGGCGTGGAAGTGCGGCTGATGAACGCCCGCGGGCTGGGGCTGATCCGGCCAAGGGACGTGATGGGCCAGGTGGATGAAAACACGCGGCTGGTGGCGCTGGCCTCGTGCCACTTCATCAGCGGATACCGGATTGATTACCAGGCCATCGGCAAATACCTCCGCGAGCGAGGTATCCTCTTCTGCCTTGATGGCATCCAGACGGTGGGGGCGTTCCCGATGACGATGGATGCGGTGGACCTGCTGGCGGCGGACGCGCACAAGTGGTTGCTCGGGCCGTGCGGAGCTGGCTTGATGTATGTGCGGCGCACGGCGCAAGGAATGATCAATCCGCCAATCTACGGGTGGAACAACGTGCGGTGCCCTGATTACGTCGCGCAGGAGCACATCGTCTTACGCACCGGCTCGCAGAAGTATGAAGCGGGCACTCATAACTTGCTTGGCATCGTAGGGCTGGTCACGGCGATAGAGCTGCTCCTGGAGCTCGGGGTGGAAAACATCGCGAAGGAACTACTGCGGAAACGCGCCCTGCTGGTGCCAGCTTTGCAGGCGAAGGGGTTCACTATCTTGCACGCCGACGCGCCGGCGGAGAACGCCAGCGGCATCGTGTCCTTCTTCCGGTCAGGGGCCAGCCTGGCGGAGCTGCACCAGAAGCTCACGGACGCCGGAGTGGTGACGTCGTTGCGAACGGATCGCACGGGGCAGAAATACATTCGGCTCTCGCCGCACTTCTACAACACAGACGCCGAGCTGCAACGGATGCTGGAATTGGTTACATAGGTTACATAGGTTACATGGTTACATAAGCCCGGCACCCCCATGTAACTCATGCAACCCATGAAACCCATGTAACTTCTGTAACCATGAAACTCATGTAACTAAACTGCCATGCGACCGACAGATATACAGCAGATCGGCGAAGAACTGGCCATCAAATGGGATGATGGCAGCGAGAGCTTTATTTCGCTGGAGAAGCTGCGGCGGTGCTGTCCCTGCGCCGGCTGCAAAGGCGAGGTGGATGTGATGGGGAACCTGTACAAGAACCCCGAGCAGCCGCTCACGCCGGCGGCCTTCCGTTTGGCGCGGATCGAGAGTGTGGGCACCTACGGGCTGCAGCCGGTCTGGGCGGACGGGCACGCGACGGGGATCTACTCATTCGATTACCTCCGGCGAGCCGCAGAGGCGGGTAACAAGCTGTAGTGTGCGGAAGGTTGAACCGGCCTGAATACCAGTGCTCCGAAAAATGCGGCGGCGCATCCTCATGGAATGCGCCGCCGACAGACCGGCTAACGAGCGGTTAAGCGGTTACGGAGTCACGTGCACCCGATAGAAGTGAACNNTCCATGTCGGCCCCGCTGCCGGTGTTGGTGGAGACCGGAATCCAGTTCGGGCCGAAGAGGCTGGTAGAGCGTTCGATGACGTACTGCTTGCCAGCGACGGTTGGCCAGCGGACCACGCAATCCTGCTTCTGCTGCGCAACGGCCTGGTCGGTCGAGACTTGCAGGAGAGAGTTGCCATCGGTGGGGTCGGTGCCAGCGATGTACTCATGCCAGTTGCTGGCGCCATCACCATCCGCGTCGGCGGAGGCCTGGGAAAGGATGTTATTCACAGTGCCGAAGTAGCGCAGCCGCCAGGAGTCGGGGATGCCGTCGCCGTAGCTGGAGCTGGAACGGTCAGAGAGAAGGATCAGACCCGTGAGAGTCTGTTTGGGGAAGGAGGCGATGCCGTTGGGCGAGGCCGAGGCATGGTCGAAATGGATGGCGTAGGCAGCGCTGCTTGGGGCGTTGGCCGGAACGGTCACGGTCAGAATGCCGACCGTGACATCGCCGGTCAGCCCGGCAATGGCGCTGTTAAGCCAGGTGCCGGCGTAGTTGCCGTTTTCGGTCGAGGAGGTCATAGCGGCAGCGCCCAGGGCCGCGTTGGGCTTGAACTGGATGGGAGTGGTAAGCGCCGGGGAGCCGTCCAGCGGTTCGACGCTCAGGTTCAGCATCAACACGCGCAGCGGATAATCCCCGAATATCTTGGCGGTGATGGGGATCTGAAGCGTCTGGCCTGCCGAGGCACTGAAGTCCGCGGCGGCAAAGTTGACTGACGGCGGATTGGTCAGGAATGATGCACTGAGCTTCGGCTGCAACGGAGCGTCGGCGGTCTGGAGGTAGGGTTGAGGATAAAGCGGTTCGGCCTCAAGAATTCCATTGGTCCAGAAACGACGATACCAGATCAAGCTCGGGTCCAGCGACCGGCGGAACGTGACATAGACGTCGCACACATCCAGGGGTGCCTGCGGGCTGTTCCCGAAGGGTATCTGGTTGATCAGGGTGTCGTTGCCATCGAACAAGCTGTTCTGCTGGGCGAGGCTCAGGGGACCGGCATTGGTATAGTAGCCGGTGCTGGGGTCAAGCCCGCCGAGACCACCGCACGAATCCATGCTGTCATAAAAGTCGCTGCCCGGCGGCGGGTAGTTAAAGCTGTAGATAGCTGATTGGAACACCTGCATGACGTCGCTGTTGTCGAGGTGGTTGGTGGGGCGGTCGCCGAAGTCACCAGCGTTGAACCAACTGAAAGGTGCGCAATCCCCGGCGACGTATTTTCGCTGGCCGACGGTGACAGTCTTGATGGAGTTGATAGCACCAGCGGTGAGCGAGCCATTGGTTGGCGTGTCGATAAACACATCATGACCGGGCGCACCGATGCCGTCGGAGGTCGCCGAGGGCCGGCCAATTTGGATTTGGTAGGTCTGGCCGCTGGTGGCCCCGGGGGGAACCTGGAAGGCGTAACCGCCTACAATGACTTTGCCCTGAGCAGAACTGAAGAGTGTGTCGTGGGCCTGGGAGAAGGTGATCAAGTCCTGGGCAGTAGTGTCGTAGAGGTTCGTCATACCGGCACGCTCGAGCCACCCAACGCCAAGCAGGTTGAGGGCAGAGTTAGTGATTGTCATGTTGACGAACAACGGCCGGCCGTCGAAGTTGCGGATCTGGTCTGTGGGAGGCGGGTTGATCGCGTACGGATAGAACATGAGTGGCGGAATCCGCTCGTAAACCACCGGTTTGCTCCCCGGTACGGGCTTTTCCAGAAAAGATTGGAAATTGTAGGCCCCTGGCACGACCACTGGACCGGGGTTGGGACCGGCATTGGTGACGGTCATATTGAGCTGCAGGCTGTACATGACGGTTCCTGCCAATGTGCTCAAGGTCACGGGCGCATAGAAGAATTGGCCTGGCGAACCAACGAAATCGCTGGAGGCCTCGCCGGAGGCAAAGCCGAAGCTGATTCTGTTCGCCACGAAGTCCGCCGGTGAGAACCAGTTGCTCACGATGCCACTGGGCTGGTAATTGTCACGAAATGCCCGGACCTTGAACAAGGTGTTGGTCGAAATGGAGAACCCAACGCTCCAGACATTCGTCGGCGTTGCCACCGTGCCCAAATCAAACCCGTTAGTACTCGATGGGTCGGAACCATCCAGCGTGTAATAGAGGTGGGCATTGACAGTGATGTCGCTGATGGTGAACTGGGCGGCGTTGTTACCGTTGATGTTGGGATTGCCGGTTACGAACTGGAAAAGCGTTCTAACCACGGCACTGTTTGGGCTGCCGTCAGATTTTGCTCCAATCGCCTTAACGGTCAGGAAGGGAGCCACCTGCGAAATCGTGTATTGCACAACGTCGGGGGGGTAGAGACCATCTTGATAATCCGACGGGATTGAAGCGGAGACAAGGGTCGGGTTTGCAACTGCTGCCGCGTTATTGGTATACCCGACAGTGTAGTAAGTGCCACTACCGGGGGTTCCTTTGATCACAAGGACTGTGTCATTGTAGGCGACGTAAGACGAAACTGCATGAAAAACGGAGGAGTAAACCGGTGAGGCAGTAGCTGGAAATTCGACATACCCGATTTGGGGGTCAGGCACCGGCGCCAAGGGCGGTGTGGCGCTGATTTGAGCCGAGTCTGGACCTTCGCCTCCGGCGCCAACCGCCGAAACAACATAATAATAAGTGGTGCCGTCGAGAACGGTGGTGTCCGTGTAATTTGTGGCAGATGTGTTAACAATAATTGTGTAAGGTCCTCCGTCGGAAGGAGAGCGTTTTACGTTGTAAGTAACGCTTGTGCCAGCAACCGCTGACCAAGTCAAACTTACCTGACCGAAGTTTGTCAGGACGGTTAAGATGGTTGGTGCGCCAGGCGCCGGGGGCGCCGGGAGAGGGACCGGGGGCAGGTTCGCGCCGGTCACCTTGCGGATCAAATGGTAATAGTCTTCGGTCACATAGACAGTGCCGTCCTGGGCGAAGAGCACGCCATTGGGCAAACGCGCTTCGATATCGCCCGGAGCATCGGGCACGACGACGGAACCGTCCCGCCAACCGGGCCACGTGCCGTACCAGAGATTGGAATTGACGCCGTAGAGATTGGTAACAGTGCCGACGGAGTTGACCACTTTGACGCGGTTGTTGCCGTAGTCGGCGACGATGAGCATGCCGTTGCCCGCCTTGGCCAGGCCATAGGGCTGGTTAAACATGGCGGTGGCTTTGCCAATGCCTCGGTTGGGGGTGGACTCCCAGACGATGTTGTTGTCGCCCGCGCCGTTGAAGCCGGTGAGGGTGGAGATGGCACCGTTGGTAGGATTGATCAGCAGGATGCCGTTCCGGCCCGAGTCGCAGGCGGCAATCATCCCGTTATCCATAACGACGAGCCCCTGGAGGGAGGCGCCGGCGTTGGGCACGGTGGCAACGGTGGTCTTGACACCGCCGGATGGAATGCGGATCAAGGTGTTGCCGGCGGTGACGTACACATTATTCGCAGTATCCAGTGTGATGGCGTTGGCATTGGCCAGTCCGGTGGCATTCGTGCGGAGGAGGTTGCCGTAATAGTCGAACACCACTACCGTCCCGTTGATGCCGTCGCCGCGATTGAGGACATAGATATTATCGTCGGCATCCAAAGCAACGCCGACTGGTTTGACAATCACGTTAGCCGGAGTAAAGCCCGGCACGGGAGCGAACGTGTAAGTGAAGTTGTAAATATCCGGGGACGAAAGCAAATCGACCACGCGGATCGCGTTATTGTCCCGGTCGGCGACGAACAGATACTCCCCGGTGCTGTCCTGCGCCAGGCCGATGGGCGTGTGGAACTGCGCGTCAATGGAAACGATGGGATTGCCTTCGACGTAGCCGTAGAACGGGGGATAACCCCCGCCGCACACGCTGC
>PLZQ01000418.1:0-6894 GCA_003152225.1 Limisphaerales bacterium
TTTAATGGGTAGAACTGGGAAAAGACGGCTTTTAGAGAGGAAAAACATGGAATCCGCAGCATGGTCTGAGAGGAGGCAGAGCGGGCTATGGTTCATGCCGAAGATGCGCCGAGGCGCGCTCCGTCGAGCGTTTGGCCTCGTTGGGGGCGGGGATTTGGTGCATGGAAGAGCCCGCAGGGTTCCTTGGGGGGCCGCCGGGCAGCCTCAAATCTACCCACTATAATCCCCGAAGGAACCTGAACTGCGAGAGGTGCTGCGACGGAGCAAATTCACTGCGAGGCTGGCCCTTAGAGAATTGACCCCAGAGACCGCTTTGGCCAAGGTGCAAGCCATCGCTCGGCTCGTCCCGGCATCGCCGATTCCCGCGCCTCCGGCGCTCCGCGAGGCGGACGACCTTGCTGTGTTGGCGTGTGCAATCTCCGCCTCAGTGGACGTGATCATCACGGGCGACAAGGACCTATTGACGCTGAAGTCCTTCCAGGGCATTCCCATCATTGACGCCGCAGCAGCCTTGAAGCGGTTGGGGCTTTCGTAGCCGTCCGTCTCGGACGCAGCTTGATAGGGTTGTGTGCGCCCAAGCTAATCTGGGTCAGCGCTAACCGATCACGAGCACCACTGTATGCTTAATCGCTTGGTCAAAAGCCCCGAGCTGGGCGTTATACTGGGCGGCCAATTCAGCGAGGTAAAGATCTGTAACCTGCTTACAGCTTCCAACCCTTGCGATAATTGCGCCGCACGTACTGGGACGCCTCGGGGGCGTTCTTGGCGAGCATCTGCGGACCGTCCCATTCCAGTTTCTTGCCGGTGCGCATNNTCATCCGTCCCGCCTTTGAACAGATTCCGCGGCAGGGTTTGTGGGATCGCTTTGGCTGCCTCGTGCTCGGTGGCGCGCGTCAGCTCCTTCTCGTCCTTGAGCTTCGCGAAGAAGCGGAAATCCCCGTCCCCATCATCGGGCGAGAACAGCTCGCCTTTGTCCCCCACTAAAATGCAACCGCTGCCGGAGACCTGGTCCAGCAGGCTCACAACATTGGCGGTAACTTCTTTCGGCGGCTTGTTGCCCCCATCATGCCACCAGAGCGTGACCGGCGGCTGATCCCCGCGCGCCGGAAACTCAAACCGGATCTTCGAACTGTTGGGATACATCTCCTTCGTCAGACCGGAACATTCCGCCTCGATTTCAGTCGGATATTCCAGCTTCAGCGCCCGGAATGGCCAATTGACGGTATGACAGGCCATGTCGCCCAGGGCGCCCGTGCCGAAGTCCAGCCAACCCCGCCAGACCCACGGCTGGTAAACGTTACGCCGGCCACCGGCCACTGACTCGGGCCACTTGTCCTTGTAAGGGCGCCACGGCGCGGTGCCCAACCACAAATCCCAATCCACTCCCGCTGGCACCGGATCGCTTCCCTGCGGCCGGTCCATGCCCTGTCGCCAAATGGGCCGGTTGGTCCAGACGTAAGCCTGCCGCACCGGCCCGATGAGCCCGGAGTGGACCACCTCGACGGCGCGGCGCAAGCCATCCGACGCGCTGCCCTGGTTGCCCATCTGCGTCGCCACTTTGTATTCCCGGGCCAGGTCGCGCAACATGCGCGCTTCATAGACATCATGGGTGAGCGGCTTTTGACAATAAACGTGCTTGCCCATCTTGATCGCCATGGCGGCGATTGCGGCGTGCATGTGGTCAGCCGTCGCGACATCCACGGCGTCAATGGACTTCTCCTTCTCCAGCATCACGCGATAATCCTTATAAAATCGGGCCTGGGGGAACTTCCGGCGCGTGGCCGCGGCGGAGTCTTCGTTTACATCACACAGCGCCACAATGTTCTCACCCGAACAGCAGCGCAGATCGCTGGCGCCCTTGCCCCCGGCGCCCACCCCCGCGATGTTCAACTTCTCATTGGCTGAGACCCGGCGTGGTCGTGGAGTGGAACAACTCGTCAGCGCCAAGCCGCCGGCCGCAAGGGCTGTGGAATAGAGGAATTGCCGGCGGGTGACCGAAGCCAGAGAGGAAGCTTGGAGTTTTGACATAATGCTTTCCTAAGCGCGGCGTCGGTTTTGCGCAAGGGGATTTTTGTCTCAGTTGGCCTTTGACGTAATGGGCGCGGTCAAAGGCAAGGGGCTGAAGTAGGGGCAGGTGATGAGTCACTGGCCATTTCTTGCTAAGGCCAGACCTCAGCCGGCCAATACCAGTTCACCGACCCTGCAGGCGACCAACCAATCGCGCTGCTTCTACCGCGTCCTCTCGCCGTGACGCCTCGCCCACTCGAAGGCCGTCAACCTGGGCGGGAACCATCTGATTGCATAAGTTGAGTTCCTTGTGTCCCTTCCGCCCCTTGCGTCATTGACTGGTCTTGGTGGTTGCATGGCAGCTAGTTGGCCGACTCTTGGCGCGAGATAGGCCCCGCGCGGGGCGTTTCAAGCCCCATTTAGTTGCGCCGCCTTGTGCCTTCCGCCACTCCCGAACACGCGCAGCGTCTTGGACTGCGGTAGCTCTCGACCGCTTTTAGACGCGCCCCGTGCTTCCGAGCAGCCCTGCCGATCACCGGCCCCACCCCACACCGACTCTGCCGCGGTGACCTCGTCAAGCTCGTCGCGCACCACGTTGCGCCCGACGGCACCGAAGGCTATTCCATCGAAGTCTTCAATGCTCTGGGTGAAACTATCGCAGTCATCGCTCTGCCGGCATCCGCCTTGGAACCGCTGCGTCAGGACCAGGTTCTTTGCGCCCGGGTGCTCGTGCCGGCGTGACGCCAGTGCATCTCCGTCCCCGGCGAACCCGACAGCAGTCATGCCAAAGCGCCAGGGAGCTGGCGCAGTCCAAGACGCTGGCGCATTCTCCAATGCTCCCGTGCCGACAAAGCGCCCTAGCGGCCCAAGAGACGGAAAAACTGGGTGGGGCCGGTGGCTGGCAAGCGTACGGTATGTTGGTCGCCGATCACCAGCGGTGGCGTGGCTTCGTCAGTCCATCTTCCCTGGCTTAAATCGGTGCGATACTGGAGCTGGAAGCTGGCGGGGGAATTCCAGGAGATCACGATCTGGCCGCCCTCCAGGGTGGCGGCGAGGCTCGGTAGGAGGGTGGCAATGGCCGGAAAAGCAGTCGAGGAGACGATTTGCACCCCCGCTATGCCCAAGCCATCACCGCCGCTTTGATAGGTTGCGGTAATGGTGATTAGGCCGCTCGCCGGTGTCACTCCAGTGAACTGGACATAATTGCCGGCAGCCCGAGCGTTGGGATCGCTACTCGCCGCCTGAATAAACCCGGTCCCAACATCGAATGCCGCCGGCTCCGTCCAATAGTTTGTCTTCGCTCCAATACTCACATCCAAATCCACCGGCCCGCTATTCGCATTCCCGTACACATATACGTCATAAAAGCCCGCCACCAGGTTCGTGAACGTTAAGGTCATGCTCGAACCGACTCCACCCTCCTTGATGATGCCTTTCATCAGCTTATCGTTCGCCGTGTCGGTGGTGCCATCGCTGTTCCAGGCGTCATTGGCAACAAATTGAAGCTGCACCGCACTGGGATTGCCCGTGCCGTCGGGCAAAGGGTTGGAAATGCCGACGTTCCCTGTAGGAGTGCTGCTGATATTGCTCCAATTGGTCTGCGCCACAACCCCCGCCGAGTCGGCCGGAGCCAACCGCCACGGCCCGGTATTTCCATCACCGCTATCCCCGAGGAAGCTCGCGCCAATCGAGGCGACTCGCGTGCCCGGATCGTTCGTTACGGCTAATACGACCACATCGCTCGTGACGGAGTTGACGTTGTTACTAACGGTGACGTTATACCGTGCGCCGTTATCGCTCAGGCTCAGCGGCGGCGTGGTGTAGCTGCTGCTCGTGGCCCCCGAAATCAGGTTGCTGTTCTTGAACCATTGATACCTCGCGAACGGCCCCGTCGCCCACACCAGGAAAGTAGCTGTGCTACCTGGGGCTGCGATCGTAGGCCGAGGTTCGCCGGTAATAACCACAGGCAACGTGTTGGTCGGAAAAACTGCGGAGGAAACGATTTGCGCTCCCGCGATGCCCAAGCCATCACTGCCGCCTTGATATGTTGCGGTAATGGTGATGAGTCCGTCGTTGGTAATGAGTCCATTCACCGGCGTCACTCCAGTAAACTTGACGTAATTCCCGGCCGCTCGAACCGTCGGATTTGTGCTCGCTGCCTCAATAAACCCCGTGCCATCGTCGAACGCCGCGGGCTCCGTCCAGTAGTTTGTCTTGTTTCCAACACTCACATCCAGGTCTGCCGGCCCGCCATTTACACCGCCGTACACATATACGTCATAAAAGCCCGCCACCAGGTTCGTGAACGTTAAGGTCATGCTCAAACCGACCCCACCCTCCTTGATGATCCCTTTCATCAGCTTATCGTTCGCCGTGTCCGTGAGGCCATCGCTGTTCCAGGCGTCATTGGCAACAAATCGAAGCTGCACCGCGCTGGGGTTGCCGGCCCCGTCGAGGAAAAGCCCGGAAATGCCGACGTTCCCTGTAGGAGTGCTGCTGATATTGCTCCAATTGGTTTGAGCCACGACTCCCGCCAGGTCGCTCGGAGCCAACCGCCAAGGCTCCACATTGCTGTCACCAGTATCGCCAAGAAAACTCGCGCCCATCGAGGCGACTCGTGTGCCCGGATCGTTCCTTACCGTCAACACGGCCACATCGCTCGTGACGGAATTGACGTTGTTACTAACGGTGACGTTATACCGTGCGCCGTTGTCGCTCAGGCTCAATGACGGCGTACTGTAGCTGCTGCTCGTGGCTCCCGAAATCGGGAGGCTGTTGCTGAACCAGAGGTAACTCGCGAATGGCCCGGTCACCCCCACCGAGAAAGTGGCCGTGCCACCCGGAACCGCTAGCTGCGGCTCGGGTTGACGCCCGATGCCCACCGGCGTGGTATTCGTCGGGAAACTGCCCGGCGCCACCAACTGGAGCCCCGCAATGCCCAAGCCATCGCTCCCCCCTTGATAGGTTGCGATCACAGTTATCCCGCCGTTCACTGGGGTCACTCCGGTAAACTTGACGTAATTCCCGGCCGCTCGAGCGCTGGGATCGGTGCTTGCTGCCTCAATAAAGCCCGTGCCATCATCGAATGCCGCGGGCTCTGTCCAGTAGTTAGTAGTAACCCCAATACTCACGTCCAGGTCCGCCGGCCCCCCGTTTACGTTCCCGTACACGTAAAGGTCATAGGCGCCGGGGGCCAGGTTCGTGAACGATAAGATCATGCTCGAACCGACCACCCCCTCTTTGACGATCCCTTTCATCAGCTTATCGTTGGGGGTGTCAATCGGGCCGTCGCTGTTCCAGGCGTCATTGCAATTAGCCCAAAGCTGCACCGCCGTGAAATTGCCCGCGCTGTCGAGCAAGGGATCGGAGACGCCGACAAAGCCACCTGGAGGTGCGCCGATGTTCCCCCAGTCGTCCCACTGGAGGTTGTTCCAGTTGGTCTGCGCGATAACTCCCGCCGAGTCGGCTGGAGCAAGTCGCCACGATTCGACATTTCTGTCACCAGTATTCCCAAGAAAAGTCGCGCCGATTGACGCCCCATAGGCAGAGGCGGATCGAAACAGGATCAGTGCTGTCAGGAGGGTAGGTATAGTGATCGCTCTCATGGAACGATTATAAGGGTTGCCAGCGCCTAAGGGAAGGGCAAAAAGTAGCGAAAGCGTGGGTATGTTTGATTTCTTCACGTGAACTCGGCCCCCGATCCCTCACCACGCCGGTCCTGCCTTCTGCGGCACCGGGAGGAAGATGACAAGTCGGGCTTCCTGGCGCTCGCGGGCTACACGCTCCAAAACGCCGACCAGTTGCTCAGCGACCTCCGCACGCAGCTTCTGCCGCTGGACGCCGAACTGTTCGACCAAACAGAATACGGCCCCAAATACCGGATACGGGGAACATTGACTGGGCCGAACGGACGCGTCTTACGCGTGCTGACCCTCTGGATGAAAGAAGATGCGACAGGCGAGACAAAGTTTGTTACCTTGCTGCCGGACAAGCTATGAAATACGACCTGTTCATTCGCGTGGCACTGACTGAAGACCTGCCGGAACGCCACTTGCGCCGGGGCGATGTGGCCACGGTGGTCGAGTACCATCCCGGCCGCCCGGGGCAGGAGCCAGGTTACACCCTCGAAGTCTTCAATGCCGTGAGTGAAACCGTTGACGTTGTCACCGTGCGCGAGTCGCAAATCGAGCGTTTGACGGCTGCTGAATTGCTATCCGTCCGCCCGATGGCAGCCAGCACGGCCTGAAGCGGGAAGAACGCTCCACCGCAGAACGGCGCCTCTCCCTCCATGCCCCCAAACACGCGCAGCGTCTTGGATTGCGGCAACCCTCTGCCGCTTTTGGCCGCGGCCTGTGCCTCCGAGCAGCCCTGCCAGCCTCCGGCCATCTCCGACTTTGGACTTTAGACTTTAGACTTTAGACTTTCTGTCAGCCTCCGGCCCCACCCCGCTCCGCTCCCCGACTTTGGACTTTGGACTTTAGACTTCGGATTACGTAATGATCTATCTCGACCACAACGCTACCACGCCTATCCTGCCCGAGGTCTTCGAGGCGATGCGGCCCTATTTCTGCGAGGAGTGGGGCAATCGGTCCAGCGCATATTCGCCTTCGGACACTGGCCGTGTAAGGAGGAGTTGCCAGTTACCAGCTTCGAAGCGGGCTGCGAAAAAAAATGCGCCTCTCCATATATAGGGGAGCGGTTCGGTGAAAATAGTGTTGGCGGGAAGTGGTTGATAGGTGCGGGGTTACGCATACCGTTAACGTTATTGGGCCGCAGGCAAGGAGCGGTTGGGGGGTGAAATTATTTCACTGAATTGTTGTAAGAGGCTGCAAATCAACAGGACTTTTTTTCAGGTTGTTACCGCCCGGCTGCGGAGCGAAACGACCC
>PLZQ01000418.1:6899-12589 GCA_003152225.1 Limisphaerales bacterium
CAATCTACGGTTTGACCCCTTTCCTGGCCTGCAAGACCCGGCTGCTGACAAAGATAAGCCACCAACGCCGAGGGCGTTGGAGCGCAGGAGGCACACCAGAACCGCCGTCCGCATTGTCTTACCGGCGCTCGGCCAGCTTCGCCAGACGGCCCCGTCTCACGACGCGCTGCTGGGCTGCGGCTTGACGGCTAGGCAAAGCATCACGGCAACGCTACCAGGCGATAGAGCCGGGTGGGCTGCCGAAAGGCGGTGACATCGAACTGATAGGAATTTGCTTTTTGGCGTGCCCGCTTGTACTTGACGCTACGCGGGTGACTTAGGCTTGATAGGTGTTCCTGAGGTCGGCGGTCAGGGTATCACCAGGCGATAAAAGCGGCAGGCGCTGCCAGGAGCGTAATTGTCGTAGAATAGAATCGTTCCGTCGCTCCCGATCTGGTTGGTGGCAAGCAGCAGCCAGTCCAAGAAATTGCTGCTGGCAAGTAGGCGGCAGGTTTGACCGCTGATACCGGAGGCTAAAATGTCTATGCCGCTAGACCCCGTTGGACTGGCCCGCAAGGTGGGCCAAAACTCGAACGCACCGATGTCCGCCGCCAGCGAGAACGGCCGCGGGACCCCGCGTTGATCGGTTGCGGGGGCAAGCGAGGTGTTCCCGGCATCAATGGCCGGGCTGCCCGGCAGCAACGCCATGGTCAGCGTGGGACCGCCGTTGTCCGCGAGCGGGCCGAGTTTCGGGTCGGTGTTGTTCATGCTGCCGACATTCGTGAACGCGCAAGTGTCGTCCGAGCTCAGGTTGTGACCCAAATCCGTAATATAACCGCAGCAATTGTCACCGGTATCTGCCAGCAAGGTATTCACCACTCTAGCGCCGGTTGTCCTGATTCCGGCGGCGCCTGAACCGGGCGATCCGGAAGCCCCGGGACTCCCGTTCTGGTAGGTGCCGGAGCCAGCTCCGCCTCCGGCTCCGCCGACTCCACTTGCGCCCGAATCCGAGGCAAAAGTGCAGTTTGTGAGCCCGCAAGAGGACTGGTCACAGATTGCACCAAATCCTGAACCGCCACTTCCGCCAGAGCCTCCGTTGCCGCCGAAGACTCCACTGCCCCCGGCTCCGCCCGCTCCTCCGTTCCCACCTGATCCGGAGTTGAAGGCGAAAGTGCAGTTAACGAGTTGAACGCTGCCCGAGTTGAGTATTGCGCCAGTTCCAGTGCCGCCCGCGCCACCACTGCCACCAGAGCCGCCAGAGGTACCGGGGCTAGCCCTTGAGTCGCCTCCGGGTGCGCCCGCCCCGCCGTTTGCACCTGCTCCCGAGTTAGCGGCGAAGGTCGTGTTGATCACTCGTAAAGTGCCGGCGTTGTAGATCGCGCTGCCGTTGCCTGCGCCCCCTGAGCCCGCGGCGCTTCCGGCCCCGCCGCTCATGCCCGACTCTCCGAAATATCCAGGAAGTCCATTGGCACCTGCGCCACCCGCGGCAGAGTTGCTGGTAAACGTGCTTCGGAGGATGGTCATTGTCCCGAAATTGCAGACTGCGCCCCCCTCCCCATCGCCACCCGGACCGCCTGGAGTGCCGTAGTGGCCCGGGCCCCCCTGTGAAAGACCTCGAGCGCCAACCGCCGAATTGGCGATGAAACGACACAGGTCGGCGGTCAGCGTCCCTGAGTTATCCAACGCGCCACCTGCGCCAGACCCACCGGACAGGCCATTCGCGCCCGTGGCGCCGGAACTCTGGTTGGCTGTAAAAACGCAAGCCGAGAGATAGGCTACGCCGCTTTCATTCCGGATCGCCCCGCCCCGCGCCAAAACGCCGGGGATGGCGTAATTTCCGGAGAACACACAATTGGTCGCGGTTACCAGGCCGCCCGCGTTCAGGATACCACCGCCGTTGTTGACCGTCAGATTGGCCAGGGAAAAAGCAACGCCGGCGGTGACATAGAAACCACCACTGATGATGATCTGGTGCTTAGCGGCGTCCAGGACGGTGTTAGTTGTAATCATGATCGTGCTGGTCAGCGTGATCATGCCGTCGCAGGCGAAGGTGACCGTTCCTCCACCCGACATGGCCGCGCGCAATGCGGCTTCTGTGCATTCCGTCACCACAGTGGAAGGCCCGGAATTGGTTGGCGAATTGTACTCATAAGCGCCGATATCCGCCGCGGTCCCGAACGGGCGCGGTACGCCACGTTGGTCTGTGGGTGGAGCGGCTGTGCTGTCGCCGGCGTCAATCGCCCGGCTGCCCGGGAGCAAGGCGATGGTAGCGGTGGGACCGCCGTTGTCTGTGAGCGGCCCGAGCAACGGGTAGGTGTTGTTCATGCTCCCGGCATTTGTGAAAGCGCAAGTCGTGTCAGAACTCAGGTTGTGACCGAGATCGGTTATCGCCCCCAGGCAATTGCCCCCCGGCAGGTTTTGGGCCAAGAGCGTGTTGACCATGCTCGCGCCGCTGGTCTTAATTCCGCCGCAGGAATTGGTGCCGTGGCTGGAACTTGCGCCCGTGCAGGAGTTGAAGGCCACCGTGCAATTCGTCAGATAGCACTGGCCGGAGGCGTCACAAATCCCGCCAAAGCCCAAGCCCGGCGAGCCGTTCGGGCCCACGGTGCCGTAGGGAGGAAGAGGGTAGGGCTGACCGCCCCAGCCACCGGCACCTCCGGAGCCTGTGTTGTACGCCAGGGTGCAGTTCACCAGGCGTGCAACCCCGCAGTTGAAAAGTGCGCCGCCGGAACCATCGCCACCCGAACCTCCGGCGCCGCCCACCCGAACCCAGCTGCTCCCAACGTCTTGTCCGTCTCCGCCAATCCCACCTGCGGCGGAATTGCCTGCAAAAGTGCAGCCGCTGCCTGTCAACAGGCCAGAGTTCCAGACGGCGCCTCCAGCCCCGCTTCCGCCAGAAAAACCAATGCTGCCGCTGCCGTCACAGCCAGGGCTGCCGGCTCCGGCGACCGCAGAATTGTTGGTGAAGCTGCAATTGATGAGATTGATCACTCCAGCATTGGCCACAGCGCCTCCACTGACACTTCCGCCAGCACTGCCTGGCCAGCCGAGTGGGTCTGCGGCACCCAGGGTTTCATTGCCGTCGAAGGTGGTGTTCGTGGCGTTGACCGTGCCGTTCGCGTTGAAAAGCCCCGCGCCGTTTGTGCTTCGTCCATGCACAATCGTCAGGTGGTTAAGGCTGAAGGTCACATTCGTGTTGACGTAGAACACGCGCACGCTATCGCCGCCGCTGATCGTGACCTGGTGATCTGTTGCGTCGAGCATCGTGTCCAGACTGATCGTGATGGTGCTGGCCAGTGTGATCGTGCCGTCACAGGTGAAGGTGACCACACCGGCCCCTGCCATAGCTGCCTGTAGGGCTGACTCTGTGCAAGTCGTCACCACACCCCCAGCCCAAGCGGCCACGGGCAGAAGGAACAACAGTGCAACCGCGCCTCCAACCCTGCGTTTGTTGACCTTCACTAGCGACCAGTGTTCATATTCGAGCTTTGTATTCATAGAAGACTGCTTTCTCTCATTTCGTGCTGTGATTGATGGGTGAGCCATTGCTCTTTTCTTAGGCTTGTTGCGTGTCCTTCAGGTTGGCGGTCATGGCATCACCAGCCGATAGAACCGGCAGGCGCCGCCAGGAGCGCAGGTATCGTAGAATAGAATCGTTCCATCGCCCCCGATTTGGGTGGTGGCCAGCGGGACCCAGCTCGACAGGTTGGTGCTCCACAGCAGCCGGCAGGATTTGCCGGCGTTGCCACTGGCCAGGATGTTCAGACCAGTGGCGCCGGACCGGCTGATAGCGAGAGTCGGCATCACAGAGCCGTATTCAAAGGCGCCGATGTCGGCGGCCAGACCTGCTGGTCGCGGGAACCCGCGTTGATCGGTCGCGGGGGCAAGCGAGGTATTTCCGGCATCAATGGCCGGGCTGCCCGGCAGCAACGCCATCGTCAGCGTGGGACCGCCGTTGTCGGCGAGCGGGCCGAGTTTGGGGTCGGTGAAGGAGTCGCCGCCCGCCGGGCTGTTCGAAGCAATCAGTGTGTTCGGCATCGGGCCACATGCCGTACCACCCCAGGCAGCACCGCTTGTTCCATCGCGACCGGGAGAGGCGGGATACGTCCACCCGGAACCGCCTGCACCCCCAGTGCCGCCCGGACCGCGGTTGCCCAGGTTCCAGGCGATGGTGCAGTTGGTAAGGTTGCATGTCCCATGTACACCGCCAAGACCCGCGCCGCCGTTGCCCCCCGAGCCGCCCGGACCTCCGTAACGATTACTGCCACCCACGCCACCGCCACCGCCAGTTCCGCCGCTGCCGGTGTTAAACGCAATGGTACAGTTGACCAGGCTCGCCGCCCCGCTATTGAACAGCGCCCCACCGAGGCCTGAACCACCCCACCCGCCGGGGCCACCCTGCCCGCCGATATCGTTCCATGGCACGCCGGCTCCGCCGGCCCCTCCGACTCCGCCGGTGACGACATTATTGGCAAACGTGCTCCGGGTGACCCACAACGAGCCCAAGTTGCAGATCGCAGCGCCGTTTGCTCCACCGCCACTACCTCCAGCATAGCCGTCAGCAGAACTACTCATTGTTACTCCGCTGCAGCCCCAACCGCCGCTTCCGCCCTTTGCAGTATTGCCGCAAAGAGTGGTCCGATCTACCGTCAACGTGCCCTGATTAAATATCGCCCCGCCGGAACCTTCGCCGCCCAAGTAGCCAGGAAAACCATAAAAGGGGAGGCCGGGACCGTAGCCGTAACCGTCGCCGCCGGTCGCGGAGTTGGCCGCAAAGGCGCAGAGATCCAGCGTCACCGTGCCGCTATTGTGAATGGCACCCCCAAATGCCGGGTCACCAACGTAATCCAGCATTCCATGGCCCGCCCCACCGGAGGCCCGATTACCCACGAAAACGCACCCTCGCAGATATACCTGCCCTGCCTCATTGCGGATGGCTCCGCCCGTCGCCTCGGCGGGAATAAAGTCATTCGTCGCCTTGGTCTGTGCGACGTTGCCTACGAAGGAGCAGTTAGTGGCATTCACCGTCCCCTGGACATTATCAATAGCCCCGCCGCTGGGATGCAGATTCCAGTGCCACTCGGGGGGAAAGCCGGTGATGATATACAGGGTGGCGGTGTTCGAGCGGAAAGTAACTCCGGTCAGGTTAACGGTGCCGCCAAGGTTCAGGATTCCTGAGCCGCCCAGGCTGGTGGTGTCGGCGACTACCAGGTTGACCACCGTGAAACTGACATTGGCATTGACGCTGAACACCGGCGCGCCATAACCGCTGATGGTCACCTGGTGGCCACTGCCATCGAGCGTCGTGCCGCTGATCACGTTGGTGATGGTGTTGGCCAGGAGGATCGTGCCGTCGAAGCCGAAGGTGACGGTTCCGCCAACGGACATGGCTGCGCGCAAATTCGCCTCCGAGTTGGTCACCACGATGCCACGAGGAAAGACTTGCAGCAACGCCGGGGCACTGGTCACTGCGCCGTAAAGATTGCTGACGGTCACGCTGTAAGCTCCCACTTGAGTGAGCTGAACGTTCGTCAGGCTCAGAACCGAACTCGTAGCGCCAGCGATTGCAGCCGTGCCGTTGAGGACCCATTGATAAACCAACGGCGGCGCACCGGTGGCCGCAACCTGGAAGTCAGCCGTGGCCCCAACAGGAACCGCCAGGCTTGCAGGGGAAGCGACGATGACTGGCGGCACGCCAGTTACCGTGAGCA
>PLZQ01000123.1 GCA_003152225.1 Limisphaerales bacterium
CCTGGCGGCCGGCGTGACGGTTAAGATCTTCTCCGCCAGGGCTTGCGAGCCGGAGAGCATCCCGATTATTCAAGCATGGGCCGAAAAGCACGGTCTGGGGCGCCTGGAGGTCACCAACCAGAAGGATTACGACCTGATCCGCTACTACGACGACCGGGCAATCCAGATGGTGCCCAACCGCGGGAAACCAGTCGGGTGCCTGGCTAACGGAAAGCCCAAGTGAGGAGAACTGGGGCGTTGGAGTAATGGAGTAGTGGAGTGATGGAGTGATGGAGTTTTGGGACACCAACACTCCAATACTCCAGCACTCCGTTCTCCCGTTCCGCCTCACTCCGCTGCTGGTGCTTTCGGGCGCATCTTCTCGAAGCAGTCCGGGCAAATGCCGTGCGTGAAATCCGCCCCCATATGCGCGTGAACGTAGGCCTCGACCTGGCTCCAGTAGCCCTGGTCGTCGCGGATGCGCTTGCACCAGGCGCAAATGGGGAGGAGGCCGTGCAGCGTTTTGACATTCTCCAGCACCTCCGCCAGGCGCGTCGAAACGCGCCGTAGCTCCAGCAGCGCCATGACCTGCCGCGACAGGGACTGCATCGCCTGCTTCTGTTCGGCGGAAAGCTGCCGCGGCTTGCGGTCGATGGCACAGAGCGTGCCCAATGCGAAGCCCTCCGGGCTGGACAGCGGATACCCGGCATAAAACCGGATATGCGGCGCGCGGGTCACCAGGGCGCTATCTGCAAACCGTGAATCCTTGAGCGCATCCCGCACGATCAGGGGTTCCGACTGAAGGATCGCGTGCGCGCAAAACGCCACGTCCCGCGGCGTTTCCCGCTCATTTAAGCCCAGCTTGGATTTGAACCATTGCCTGGATTCGTCCACCAGCGAGATCATCGCGATGGGAACCTTACAAAGATAAGCCGCCAGCGCGGTGATATCGTCGTAAGTCTGTTCCGTCGTGGTATCCAGGATCTGATATTCCCTCAGGGCGGCCAGGCGCTGAGTCTCATTGCCTGGTATCGGGGCTTTCATTCAGTGCTTTGGCGCGCGCGGTGTCACGCGCCTCAAAACGTCGGCGGCGAATAAGGCAGCCCATGCGCCGCAGCCACGGCCTTGTAAGTAATTTTGCCATCCATCACGTTGAGGCCGCCCACCAGCGCCGGCACCTTTTGGCAGGCTTCGGCCAGCCCGTGATCCGCGATCAGCTCCAGGTAACGGTAGGTGGCATTCGCCAACGCCTGCGTGGCCGTCCGCGCATACGCGCCGGGCATGTTGGCGACGCAATAGTGGGTAACGCCTTCCTCCAGGAACGCCGGGTTCTCGTGGGTGGTCGGGCGCGACGTTTCGGCGCAGCCGCCCTGGTCAATCGCGATATCCACCAGCACGCTGCCCGGCCGCATCCGCCGCAGCATATCGCGGCGAATCAGCCGCGGCGCTTTAGCGCCCGGCACCAGGACCGCGCCGACGAGCAAATCCACCGTTGGCAGCAATTCCAGCAGGTGCGCTTCACTCGAGTAAAGCGTGTGGGCCGTGTGCAGCGTGATGTCCAGGAACCGCATCCGTTCCAGGTCCACCTCCAGGATGGTGACATCCGCCCCCATGCCCTGGGCCATGCGCGCGGCGTTAATGCCGGACGTGCCGCCGCCCAACACGACGACTTTGCCCGGCAACACCCCCGGCACGCCGCCCAGCAACACGCCAGGGCCACCGTTGTGTTTGGCCAGAAAATAGCCGCCCACCAGGATCGACATGCGCCCCGCGATTTCGCTCATGGGCTCCAGCAAAGGCAGCCGGTGATTAACTTCTATCGTCTCGAAAGCCAGGCCGGTGACGCGCGATTTCAACAGCGCATCCGTCAGCGAACGGCTTGCGGCGAGGTGGAGGTAGGTGAAAAGGATTTGCCCGGGCCGGAGCAGCGAGTATTCAGACGGCAGCGGCTCCTTGACCTTCATCACCAGGTCAGCCTTGGCGTACGCTGCCGCGTGATCGCTCACCATGGTTGCGCCGGCCTGCTCGTAATCTTCGTCGGGATAGCCCGAGCCAGCGCCGGCATTGCGCTCGACCAGCACCTGGTGGCCACGTTTGATAAGTTGATAAGCTGCCGAGGGCAACAGGGCCATCCGGTATTCCTGGTCTTTGATTTCTTTGGGGACGCCGATGATCATAACAAAAGGGAGTGATGGAGTGGTGGAGTAATGGAGTGGTGGAGAGCTGGCGATTAGCCGTATGCTACGTTGCTTTCTTTTATAATTAAAGTATCGATCCAGTCATCGGTCTCTTGCTTGCGCTCGAGACTCTCGACCAGCTTCAATAGCCCGTTTTCTAGCTTAAAAGCAAGGTCATTCAAGGCCTTATAGTTTCTTTCCATCACTCCGCTACTCCACTACTCCATCACTCCGTCAATGCTTTTTGCGCCTGTGCCCGGTTGACCAGCGCCAGCATCGTGACGGAAGAGGCGGCTTGCCGTTCGGCCTCCTGGATTCGGTGGAACTCGCCATATACTTCGCTGCGCGTCGGCTCGTCCCGCGTGGCCAATTCCTGGCCCTGGCTGGCGCGCAGGGCCAGCAAAACGTCGTGGCAGGTGATGTCCTCCAGCGGACGCGCGGGGAGATAGGCCGGTTCGTCGCCCGCGGCTTCAGCCACCAGGCGGGCGGCGCCCAGCGTTTCCATGATTTGCTGGACGAGGCGGGTGGGCACGGCCAGCGCCTCGGCGATCTCTATCGCGCTGGGCGGCGGTTCGCCGCGCGTGAAGCGCTGCCCAATGCAGGTCATCAGCCGCAGCGCAATGAACTCGCGCCCGCGCTGGTTGATGTTCTCGATTTGTTTCTCTTCGTAGTAGCTCGCCCGGTTCTGATACGCATAGGCTACCTGCGCCCCGAACAGCAGGATCAGCCACGCGAAGTAGAGGCCAATCATGAACACCGGCACCAGGCCGAGGCTGCCGTAAATCTTGCTGTTGGACACCACCCGCGAGACGTAGAGCACACTGACGACGTTGTTCAGGTGGAACAGGATGCCGCCCGCCAGGCCGCCCGCGAGCGCCGCCTGCCAATGGACCTTGGTGTTCGGCATCAGCGCATAGAACGCCGCGAACGTAAGACACAAAACCGCGAGCGGCAGAAACTGGAAGACCAGGTTGCTCACGAACGGCATGGCCGTCAGCAGCTTCCCCGTAGCGGCCCAATGAGGTTCCGAAGCCAACCCCACCGCCACGATCACCAGCAGCGGCGCCAAGCTGAGGACACCCCAATACAGCACGATGCGCATGAACCAGCTCCGCCCGCGCGCGACGCCCCAAATGTCGTTGAAGGTATCCTCGATCCGGCTCAACATCGAAATCGCCACAAAGATCAGCACGATGCTCCCCGTCACCCCCAAGGTGCCGCTACGGGTGTTCTGGATGAACTCATGGATATAGCGGGCGATGGCGTGGCGGGTTTTGACCACCTCCCCGGTCTGGGCAATAGCCGGCAGCCGGCTCCTGTTCGTCTCCCCGCTACCCTCGGTGACCGCCAGGTTGTTGGTCGGTTCCGTGGTAGCATCGGTGACGGCCGCCAAGGAGGGCGGGTTGGTCGTTTCCACCGTCCGGTCGGCCATGGCGTCGGGTCTGTTCGTGTTGATCGTTACCTGCGTGGTCACGCTGGCCACGAGCTTCACGATGAACTGGTCAATCTGGTCCTCCCCTTGTTTCTTCAGCAGGGCGCTAGTGATACTCATGGCCACCGCCAGCATGGGGATGAGCGCCAGCACCGTCGCGTAGGCCAGGGCAGACGCGCGGACCGGGCAGCGGTTGCGGGAAAAACTCCTGCATACCATCACCCAGAAATGAGCGAGCTTCTGCCACTTCGACATGCTGGCCGGCGACCCGGCCACCCGCCCATCCAGCAGCGCCTGCGCGTGTTCGCGAATCCGATGAAGTCTGGATACCTTTTTCGCCATGCTCAGCCAACCCACGCTAACAGAGCGCCGCGCCAAGTCAATTGCCGGTGGTTTATGGTTGACACCTGGCCCCCAAACGGGAGTATTCCCCCCAATGCTTGCCGTCTGTTTGGGGTCAGGCAGCGTAACCAAATCGGTAACTAAACTATGAATAATCAAGCAACTCAACCGGCTGGACAACTGCCGGGATATATCACTGGCGCAGTTCCCAATCCCAAGAGCAACCGAGCGCCCTGGTACAAGAACACGGCCCCCACCTACGCGGGCGTCTTCCTGTGGTTCGCCTTTTGGGACCCCATCTCCAAGAACGGCCTCTCCCCCGGCACTTTAGGGGCGACGCTGATGGGAATCGTCATTGGTGCTCTAATCTGCCACTTCTTGTTCTTCGTGGTCCCGGGCCGCCTGGGCATGCAGACCGGTTTGCCGCTCTACATCGTAGGCGCGTCCACCTTCGGTGCCATGGGCAGCCTCATTATGCCTGGCCTACTCATGGGCGTCCTTCAGTTTGGCTGGCTGGGGGTCAACACGTTCTACTCTTCAACTGCCCTGGCGGCAGGCTTCAAAATGCCGGGGCTCTTTGTGCCAATCTGCATCATCTTTGCGCTGGGAGCGGCGTTTGTGGGGCTGAAGGGCATTCAATACGTGGCGAAGGTCTCGACTTACCTGCCGATCATCCCGCTGGTGGTGCTTGTGATGGGCCTGGTGTTTTACGCCGGGGCCGCAGGGGACTACAAGGCGGCGCCGGTCACGGCAGGCGCGGCATCCGGCGGCGGTTTCAACGCCATGCTGCTGATGATCAGTGCGATCGTCGGCTTCTTCGCCACTGCGGGTGCCGCGGGTGTGGATATCTGCATGAGCAACCGGAACAAGAGCGATGTCAGCATGGGCGGCATCGTCGGCATCATCATTGCCATCGTCTTTACCGCCGGCGTCTCGTGCATCGTCATGGCCGGTGCCCATGCGACTGGAGCGGTTGATCCGGCTGCCTTTCAGATGACCGCCGCGCTCGAAAAGAAGCTCTCCCCGGGGATGTTCGCCACGGTGATGATCGGTTTGACCCTGGCAGCCTTCCCCGGCGCCTGCTTCTCCTCGTTTATTGCCGCGAACAGTTTCAGAACGACCATGCCTAAGATTAACCCGTTCATCTCCGTCGGAATCGGCGCGGTGGTCAGCATCATCCTCGCCGTGACCAAGGTCGCCGGTAATTTGACAGGCGTCTTTGGCCTGATCGGCGCTTCCTTCGGTCCGATCTGTGGCGCCATGATGGTGGACTATTTGCTTTCCGGTGGCAGGTGGACCGGTCCGCGCGCAGGCTTCAATCCGGCTGGGTGGATTGCCTGGGCCGCGGGTTTCCTCGTCGGCATCCTGCCAAACCTTGGCGTGAACGTCCCGGTGGCCCCCGTGCTCGCCTTCGTTATTGGCGCCGTGGTGTATTTCCTCTGCTCCAAGATGGGGATGCGCTCAGCCGTCGTGCCGCTTCCGGGCGCGCTCGCCGAAGCGACGAAGTAGCCCACCCAGATTGGTTTTCTCCCAACCCGCCTTTGCCTTTCATGGCCAAGGCGGGTTTTAGCTTCCACCTTTTGGCCTTAGGACTTTAGCCCTTGGACTTTAGACTTTAGGCTTCCGTTCCGTTCCCCTCCGCCCGGCGCTCCCATCGGCGCGGGGCGCGCTCGGGCAAACTCGTGTCCACCTTGGCGTAGTAAGTCTCCTCGCCGAACTGGTCGTCGGCCGCTTGCTGCAGGGCCCGCGACGGGGCGACGGCGAACTTGTCGTGCGCCTCCACGAAAATGACCTCCCCGGTGGGCCGCACGAAACAAAGGAACAAGGGGCACTTGCCGGGATGCGCGGCGACCAGTTGCTGAACCGCGTCGAGGTGTTCGGGCTTCAGGTGCGCGGTGTGCAGGCGCAGGTGGACCTGCCGGGTGAACCGCCCCGGGGCGTCGTCCAGCAGCATAATCTCCTGGGGAAAGAGCTTTGGTTTGTCGTCGCCCACGTTGACCTCGCCGATGACCAGGATGGCCTTCCCCGGCACGAGCAGCTCGCGGTATTTGTCGTAATTCTCATTGAAGCAGAGCACCTGCACCGAGCCTTCCAGGTCTTCGAGCGTGACCATCGAATACGGCTTGCCGCTCTTCTTGGAGACGCCGTTCTGCACCGCCGCAATGAGCCCGCCGATCCGTGTGAGGCTGCGGGTCGGCAATTGCGCCAGCGTCGCCGTGTTGGCCAGCGCATACTTATCGAGGATCGACGCATAAGGCGTCAGCGGATGGCCGGTGACGTAGAAGCCCAGCAACTCCTTCTCGTGCGCCAGCAACTCATGCTCAGGCCATTCGGGCAGGCTGGTTTCGGACTCCGGCATTTGCGAGGAGCGGTCTTCCAACGCGCCGAACAGCGAGGCTTGCCCCCGCTGCCGATCCGCGATGATGCTCGCCGCGCGCCCCAGCGTGCGGTCCATTTGCGCAAACAGCGTCGCCCGCGTCTGGCCCAGGCAATCGCATGCGCCTGATTTGATCAGCCCCTCGAGGACCTTGCGATTAACCGAGTGCCCGTCCACGCGCTCGCACAGGTTGGCCAGCGTAAGGAACTTCCCCCCTTCGCGGCGGGCCTTGAGCACGGCCTCCACCGCCATCTCCCCGACGCCCTTGATGGCCGCCAGGCCGAAGCGGATGGCTAAAGTGGGACAGGCGTCTCGCCTGTCCGTTTCCGGAGCAGAAGCCGGGGGCTGGGCAGGCGAGACGCCTGCCCTGCTTTCCGCCGGCGCAAAATGCACGTGGCTCTCGTTCACATCTGGCGGCAGCACCTCGATTCCCATGCTGCGCGCCTCGGCGATGTATTGGCTGAGCTTCTCCGTGTCCGCCATGTCGTTCGTCATCATGGCGCAGAAGAACTCGACCGGGTAATTCGCCTTCAGGTAGGCCGTCTGATAGGCGACCACGGCGTAAGCGGCGGCGTGGGATTTGTTGAACCCGTAGCCGGCGAACTTCTCCAGCAAGTCGAATATCTGATTAGCCTTGGCCGTGGGGATCTTGTTCACCTCCGCGCAGCCTTTGATGAAACCCGCGCGCTGCTTGGCCATTTCCTCGAGCTTCTTCTTGCCCATCGCCCGCCGCAGCAGATCCGCCCGGCCGAGCGTGTAGCCGGCCAGCACCTGCGTCGCCTGCATCACCTGCTCCTGGTAAATCATGATGCCGTAGGTCTCCCGGCAGATCGGCTCCAGCAAGGGATGCTCGTATTCGATCTGGATCTCCCCGTGGCGGCGCTTGATGAATTCGGGAATCAGCTCCATCGGCCCCGGCCGATACAGCGCAATCAACGCCGTGATGTGCTCGATGGACTTGATCTCGAACTTGCGGCACAGGTCGCGCATGCCCCCAGATTCCAATTGGAACACGCCCAGCGTGTTTGCCTTGTTCAAGAGGTCGTAGGTCTTCGCGTCGTCGAGCGGCAGGTCGTCGATCGGCACCTCGATGCCGCGCGTCTGCTTCACCATCTCGCACGCGTTGCGGATGACGGTCAGCGTCTTGAGGCCCAGGAAATCCATCTTCAGCAGGCCCAGGTCCCCCACGGGCCCCATCGCATACTGGGTGACGACGACCCCGTCTTCGTCCTGCTTGAGCGGGAGCAGGTTTACCAGCGGCTGGTCTCCGATCACGACGCCCGCCGCATGCACGGAAGCGT
>PLZQ01000024.1 GCA_003152225.1 Limisphaerales bacterium
CGATCTCGGGGAAGAAGCCGTGATACCGCCCGATATCGGCGTGCGAGCTTGCTCCGTCCCAGTACTCGCGCTCATGCCAGCCCAACGCCGGCCCGATGGTTGAGTCGTAAACCCAAGTCTTGTCGGGGATCGGGAAGTGCAGGCAAAAGAAGAAGTGCCCATTTTCGACGTAGGAGTACGCACTCGCGCCAGCCACATTGTATTGGCTCCAGGCGTTCTCAATGGCGTGGTTCGAGATCCGAATAGGCGTGGTGCCGGTAAGCTGCCAAGCGGTGTACTGCCTGCGGGCGTCCATCCCCAGCCAGCAAACCGTACCGTCCAGTTTCGCGACCGCCCAGGTTGACGCCAAGCCCGCTTCGGTCACCCCCCCTCCCGGCAGGCGTTGATAGGGGAACAGGGCATTGCCGGAATCCTGGCACAGTTCAATGGTCTGCGAGCCAAAAAGAATCAGAATCTCGTACGCCGCGTACACGGCCATGATCGGGTCGGAGTTGGACTCTTTTACGCCGAATTCCAGAGCGTTCCACAGGGTGGGGACGTTCAACCCTGAAATATAGAAGGTTCGGCGCGTGGGATCGGCTTCGTTTGGCGCGAGCGATACAATCACGTAGCCGTCCATCCAAGTGGCTGACCGGATGAAGTTACCGCCGCCCCCGTCAGGGATTATTTGCTGCTGGATGGACCACGCTGCAGCGCCAACCGTGTCGATCTCAATGGTGAAGTCACCGCCGTTCCCCGGCTGCGCGCCGCCCTCTGTGGTAGTGGCGTAAGCGCCAGAGGACACGCTGTATCCGGTCCCAGGTGAGGTCAGGGTATAGGTGAGGACCGCGCCTACCAGGTCCACGGTGTTCACGATATAGGCAGCGGGGATGCCACCGCCTGGCACGTCCACCGTCCCGGTGTCGCCCCCCGCGTAGCCAGCGCCGCCGCCTCCGGTTGTGGGGTTGAGCACGCTGCTGGTGATCGGCGACCCGAACGCCGCCACATAGGCGCTGCCGTTCGCCACCACGAACAATAAATTGGGATTTATTACTATAATTTGGGCCGGGAAGAGCTGGCCGCCGGTCCCCTGGATGATCTGCTTGTCCACAGCCCCGATGCTGGTTGCGGTTCCTTCCCAGAGGCCGGTGCCGCTGTTGAACGTCGCCGTGATCGCGTAGAGGGTCGAGCCGGAAACCACGAAAAAGAGGCTGACACCAGCCCCGTAAAACGAGGAATTGGACTGGGTTACGGCGGCTATTGGCGNNAGGTGCCCTGGCTAGAGTCATCACCAGACTCCACCTTCTCGATGTACATGTTGACCCAGCGCTGGCAATCCGCGACAAGACCGCGAGTTGCATACCCTGGACCTAAGAAGCCGAAAGAGCTGGCCACAATTGAGCACTTTCTCCCTTAAAATGGGTCCCAAGAGACCCGCAGCGTGTCTCCCATCGCCACGGAAACGTATACATTAGCGAGATCGTAGCCACCCTGGGACTTGGGCGGGAGGAACTGCCCCGCGCCAGCCGGGAGGATGTTGCCCGATGCCGTCGCCACGGTCCCCAGCGACCAATAGGCCGTGGACATGTTGCCGGTGGGGGCTACCAACTGCACCCAGTGGACGGGCGTTGACGAAGTGCTGATCTGCACTGACGCGGCGCTGCCGGTGATTGTGATCGAGCAGCACACGGCCTGCGAGTCGCCGACCTGGGCCGCCGCCGCCAGCAAGATCGAAAGTGAAAGTAACAGTTTTAGTATTTTCATGTAAGTTACTGAAGGAATGGGCCAGAAATCCAATTGAAATATGGTTTCTCTTTGCCGGTCTTCAGTCCATCCAGTTCCATGTAGAACGGTTCTCCGTTGGCGCTCACCACGTCAGCCCGAGCCAGCCGCGCCCGCGCCGTCACGTCGGCCTTGATATCGCCGGTCTTGCCGAACGGGTTGCAGAGCACCTCCGCCAGCGAGAGCATGAACGCCTTGTAATAGCCAGGAGGGAAGACGAACTGCGTATTGAGCGCGGCCGCCTGCCCCAAGTTTTGCTTGGTCTGCAACCTCAGGCGGTAGCTGAGGTTGTTCGGCACTCCGCGCAGGTGGATCGTCCCATTCGGGAACGTGGTCTCATACCAAAGTTGCGTCGGTACGCTGGTCTGGTAGGCCAGGACCGTGTACGACTCCCAGATGTCAGCCGGCACGACCGTGATGTGGATGTAGACGTTGGGATTCTGGGTGGTGTCCACAATCGCCGCGGCTAGGATCTCAGTCGGCCGGTCAGCCGTGAAATCCGCTCCGCTGGGCCCTATGGTGTAGGAGTTCTGCGGGCCTGGAAACGTGTATTCGTCGAGCCGCGTGACGTATTGCATGAGGCTGCGCGCGGTCCAATTGTCGAGGACCATGTTGCCGCGCGTCAGCCCCAGCGCCATGTCGCCAGCGTCCGGCGCTTGCCCGGGGGTCGGCGCGTTGATCTCCGCCAGGGCGTCGGTAATCAGATCGCCAAAGAATAGCGCCAAGACGCCTCCTTAGCTGGTTACGGGTGTCGCAAGTCCCCAAGTAGTGTTCGTCGGCTGAATTCCACCGGTTGCGACTACCACGCCCGAGTTTGTATTCCAACCGCTTGCCCCGTACAGGCCAGTCTTAGCGCCCGTCAGGATAACCACGCCGCCGCCGGTAGCGATGGCCATGGCGTGAGTGAGCCCCGTGCCGCCGGAGGCGATTGCGTTGAGGAATAGACAATCCTCGAACACGGTTTCCCGGTCAAGGTTGCCCACACCGCCGCCGCGGGCGAACAGACACACGGTCGCCGAACTGGTATAGAGCATGAACCGGCAGTTGCGGAACCAGTTGCGGGTGTTGGCCGGGCTGGACGCAGCGAAGTTGAGAACTTGGTTAGAAGTGCCCGCGCCGAGCTGGATGGTATCCTGCCCGATGGTGCAATCCTCGAAGAAATTCTCCTCCGCGCCAGCGAAGTTGAGAGAATAAGCCCCGCTGATATCGTTGGCGGCGTTCCCCATACCGGCGATGTGGCAGCGGACAAAATGGTTGCGTGCGCCGGTGACACTCACGCAGCCGGTGGGCAGCGTGCTCGCGACGCCCATGAAGAACTCGATGCCCTGGATTAGGCAGCCGCTCCCGGAAAGCGTGAAAAGGTTCGCGGCGGCAGCAAAGCCAGCGTTGAAGGCAATGCGCGAGCGCTGAGAGAATAGCGGGCTCCCGTTGACGCCGATCAAGTGAAGCAGGTTCTTGCTCCAAACGAGCGTGCCGCCCTGGTATGCCGTGGTCTGGCTGGCGGTGTTGCTGTTCGCAACCAGATACACGACGTCATTGTTGCCGTCTGCCGCCGAAGAGTGCGCCTGCGCCAGTGTGGCGAAGGCGGTCGCGGGGGTCTTCCCGTCATTCTGATCGTTCCCACTGAAGGGGTTGACCCACCAGGCCTGCCCCGGCGTGCCGAAGACGGCGTTGACCATAGCGATGAGGCTTTGCAGAGTGACGTTCTGCAAAGCCCCCGCGCCCGTTTGCATGGGGTAGGAAGGCATGTTACTTCTTCGCCTTCATGGCCGCGTAGGTCTTCTGAGCGGCCGCCAGACTGGCCTT
>PLZQ01000414.1 GCA_003152225.1 Limisphaerales bacterium
GGCCTGCGCGCCTGGGAAACCCGCAGGGTTTCCGACCTCTGGCTCTCCATTCTCTCAGCCGCGTTGTTGACCGGATCCAAGGCAACCAACCTGCCTTTGCTCTTGGCGTGGGGGATAGTGGTGCTGGGGTTGCTCCCGCTGTTGCTGGGAAGGCCGGCGTTTGGCGGAGCGCGGACATTCCTGTCCGCAGCGGGTTCCAAACGGCGAGGCGCCCGCGACATCTTACCGGGCTTGGCTGAAACAGATCGCTGCGGACAGGAATGTCCGCGCGCCGGGCTCAGAACATACGCCGCGACGCTTGCCCTGTTACTGCTGGCCGCCACCGCCTCTTTTCTGCCCACTGCGGCGCTGAACATCCACTACTGCGGCGACTGGTCGGGCTTGAGCCTGGAGAAGACGGGGATGGATATGAAGAGCCCGATTGTGGGCGTCTGGGGGAACGGCTTGCTGCTGCTGAAGAACTTTGTGCCGCCGTTCTTCCCAGCGGCGACCTGGTGGAACAATTCAGCCCGCTCAATTGTTCCACACGCGATCACCAGCCGCATGGATACGAGCTTCGAGGAAGGCTATCTCGGGTTGGGCGAATTGCCGGTCGAGGATACCACCGGCATCGGCTTCGGGTTCAGTTGGCTCCTGCTGATCTCCGTGCTGGCCGCCTGGCGGATGCGCTCCGCCCCGGCAACGAACTGGTCCGGCAACCGGTCCATCCCCAACTGGCTGCGCTGGCTGTTGTTGGTGTCGCCGTGGGGTGCGTTGCTGGCCTACGGTATGAAGTCAGGCATCGTGGACGCGGGACGGCTCATCTCGGCCTACTACCCCTTGCTCCTGCCTTTGCTGCTGGTGGGCGCTGGCCAGGCGATAATTGTCCGGCGCCGCTGCTGGCGGGCATTGGCTTGGGGAGTCATGTTGCTGGCGCTGCCCGTACTGGTGCTGACGCCGGGACGGCCCTTGTGGCCGGCCCAGACGGTGCTGAACAAGCTGCTGGTGTGGAAGCCAGGCAACCGTCTTCTCACGCGCGCCCTGACGGTCTATAGCGTCTATGACGTGCGCTCGGACCCGCTGGCCAACGTCCGGGCGTTGCTCCCAAAGGGCCTCTCCGTGGTGGGCTTCATGGGCACCGCCGACGATATTGACATCTCGCTGTGGCGGCCCTTCTGCGCAAGACGGGTGGAACATATCCTCCTAAACGATTCCCTGAAACAAATCCGGCGGCGTCACATTCAATATGCCGTGATCGGCGAAGTGAATCTGGTGGAGAACCAAACCACCTTGGCCGCGTGGCAGGCGAAGACCGGAGCGCAGGTCGTCGCGACAGCCACCGCGACAATGACGGTTACGCAAGGGCCGCACCCGTGGTATATCGTCCGGTTCCCGGATTGAGTGCCGACGGCTGGCCTGCCCTCCTACAACGGTCGGCGAGCGATGAGGTAGGCGGACCAGCCAAGCCAGTGAACGCGCGCGGTGAATTTCTGGCGGCTGGCCGGTAGTAAGACGTACAGCGGATAAGACGCCGCAAAGAGCCAATTCCGTGAAATCCCGCTGTCAGCGACTTCCAGCCCAACCTCGCGCACCTGCTGGGCCAGCGCCCCTATCGCTACCAGCCGCACGTGGGTTGGATCGTCGAAGAAGTTCAGCGTGAAAGTCCCGGCGGCCCGGCCACGCGGACTGGCGAGGGTTAGCGTTTTCGGGTGCGGGGTCTCGAAATAGATTCGCCCGCCCGGCTTGAGCAACCGCGCCGCCTCTTGCAGCAACAGAGTGAGATCGCGCAAATGCTCGACCAGGTGCATGCAAGTGATGGCGTCCATCGAACCCGCTGCCCACGGCAACTGGTCCCGCTCCAAATCGGCCCGCTGGAATTGGCAGCCTGATGGATAATGTTCCGGCGTGCCCGCCATGTCGGTGGCAAAGAAGTGCAAGTCCGGCCGCAATTCAGCCATGTGGCCCAGCGTTTGGCCGTCCGACGAGCCCAGGTCCAACAGCGTGCCGCCCGGCGGCGTGCCGGCGACAAACCGCGTGCGGGTGTCCACCCAGGCGCAAGGTCTCAGGTAAGTCCAATTCATGGCGTTCTTAGGACGCGCGCGGACAATCTCATCACCTGATTGCCCCAGTCGTCATCCTCGCAACCATAGCCGTTATGTAAATTGGAAACAAGCATCGCGCGGCGGCGCTGGAAACCGAATTCGGCGGTTGACCCAAATCCTCCAATTCTGAATGATTGCCGAGGTTCGTGCGGGTGAATGCAGCCAGGCTGCCAGGGTCAAGCTCTCACGTTGGATACTTATGATGTCCCTAGATGAATTTATTGAAGCCGGCGTCGCGTTGAGCCGTGAGGCCAAGGTTCTGGACGGTATCCACGCTTATTTCATGCAGCACTGCGCTCGCGTATATCGGTGCTGCCGGCGGTTCAAGCTTCTGGAAACGAACTTGGGGGATGTGCTGGAAATCGGGCCCTTTTTCAGCTACACACCATTCGTGTTGCAGCGCCAGGCTTCTTCCTATTCGGTTTTGGAAGGCGATGATCCCGCGGCTTACCCACTCAAACCGCTTTACGCGCAGCGCAAGATCGCCCTGCAGTTCGTGGACCTGTTTGAGATGTTTGGCCCCACTCATACCGCGAGCCATGCCTTGCCGTTCGCTGACGCTTCCTTTGATACCTTTCTCTGCTGGGGAACAATGGAGCACTTCAACTTCAACCCGGTTAAGTTTATTCGCGAGGTGCACCGGGTGCTCAAACCCGGAGGCAACGCCTATATCAACGTGCCCAACCGGGCCTCCTTCCAGAATCTCTTCACACTGATTTTCGGACGCTTTGAGCAGAAGTATGTGGATATCTATTTTGAGTACGAGGACTACTCCAGCAACGGCAAGAAGGCCTTTTATGGCTTTCATTGGCGCGAGTATTCCGGTCCCGAGCTGGCGCGGCTCTTCTCTCGCGCAGGCTTCGCCATCCAAAGCTGCGAGCTGTTTGTCGCTTTCCAGGATTGCGAGAAGCCTTCTGCGGCCAGGAAGCTGTTTCGTCAGGGCGCTCGACTGCTGGCCGGGGTGCTGCCCCGTTACGGCACTGACGTTTGCCTGATTGCTCAAAAGCAAAGGCAATGATCTGGTCACCCGCAACGAGCGCGGCGCGGCGCAACCTCGCCATCGCCTTGACGCTTCTGCTTACGCTGGCCGCCCTCTCGCTGCGCTTCTATCGCATCTCGAACCAGTCAATGTGGACGGATGAGGTCTCCTCCGTCGAGACCGCCCGGGAGCCCTACTCGCAGATGACGCGGGACAGCGGGTCGGAGAATGTCTATCTGCCGGGCTATTTTCTCCTGCTGGGCGCTGTGCTGAGCGACGCCAGCCGGGACATCGAATTCCGGGCGCGCGGGCTATCGGCGGTGGCGGGTGCGCTGTCGGTCCCGCTGTTGATCGGCTTGGTGTATTGCTGGCGGCGGCGATGGGGCACAGCGTTGCTGGCGGGGTTGCTGCTGACCGTGAACCCGCTGCACCTTTGGTATTCGCAGGAAGTGCGGGCCTATGCCACGATGCTGTTCTTTGGTCTGCTGACGCTGCTGGCCTACGAGCGGGCTCGGGCGTCCCGCAAGCCGTGGTGGTGGGCGGTGTATTTTATCTCAGCGCTTGCCGCGATCGGGCTGCACAAGACGGCAATCATCTTCCCGGTGACTTGCGCGCTGTGGCATGGGTGGGAAATATGGCGCAAGAAGGGGCGCTTCCGGGACCTGGCGATCCATGTGGTAACCCTAGGCGTGATATGCGGGGCGGTGCTGCTCAGGCGGTACCCGTCGCCGCCGGTGAACGGGCGCTCCCGGTCGATCCTGGAGGTTGGCTACACCTTCATGACGTTTGTGGGGGGCTATTCCTTTGGCCCGTCAATCACGGACATTCAGTCGCATGGCGCGCTGGGGGCGGTCTCGCGCCACTTGGTGCAGGTCGGGATCCTGGGCGGTGTGCTGGCGCTAGTGGCGCTGGCTTATGCGCTTAATTTCCGCTTGCTCGTCCGGGGCAAGGAAACGAGCCTGGTGGTCTTGAACCTTGCGTTCGTTTCGCTGACAACGCTGGCCTTCGCGTTTCCGTTCAATGTCCGCTACACGCTTCCGGGGCTGCTGGCTTTTGTGGCGCTGGTCGCCGCGTTGGACGGCGGCGCAAGCCGCCGTTATGTTGCCCGCCTGGCAATCGCGTCGGTCCTGCTGCTGGCATTGTGGGCGGACGCGCAATGGTTCTACAGCCCGTCGTATCGGAAGACGGACTCGCGAGCCATGGCGCAATGGCTGGTGGCCCACCAAGACCGCGTGAAGTCCTGGACCGTCCTGCCCGATTATTTGACCGCCTCCGTTGCCTGGTATCTGCGCGACCACCCGGAAATCATGGCGCGCAGGCAGCCGGCGACCCAGGCGCAGACTACCTCCTTCCCGCCCGTGCCCGATGCGCTGATCATCGGGCGCCGGCATCACGTTACCGAGCCGGAGAGAATCATTGCTGCCTATCGCGCCAGCGCTGGGACGGTGCGGACTGTCTCCGCCATCCCAGGCATGGAACTCTACGTGCGCCAGGCCGCCGCGCCCGATTAGTAACCGCCCCGACTGGAAGAGGCAGGAGTGCCGGACTCCGACCCGTCGCAGGGCGAGCCAGGCCTCGCCTCCCTGTGTCTCCGCTGCGACTGACCACCCCGAATAATTGATTGAGCATGAATGGCGGATGTAGTATCCAATGCCTCAAATCAACGTGCGCATGGTGCGTCAACCCGACAACTGCATTTTCGATGGCTTCCGCTTAGAATTCCTGAAGCGCGTGATTGAAACGAGCACCCGCGCCGAACTGCTCCGTGCGGGGCGCACCTACGCCAAGCTGTATGAGCTCCAATTCGAGCAACCTGCCGCCTGAGGAAGGCGCCATGCTCAGCACGCCATACCTGAGTTTCCTGCTGCCTTGTTACAACGAAGGTGCGGTCCTCCCGGAAACCTACCGCCGAGTCAAGGCGGTGGCCAATGCCCTCGGGAAGAGCTACGAGATCGTGCTCGTGGATGACGGGTCAACTGACGACACGCTGGCGCAAATGCTCCAGTTCGCGCAGCGCGATCCTGCGGTGGTGGTGGTTAATCTCTCCCGCAACCACGGCCACCAACTGGCCTTGTCCGCCGGTCTGCATTATTGCGCGGGCGAACGGGTGCTTATCCTGGACGCTGACCTGCAAGACCCGCCAGAGTTGCTGCCACCGATGCTCGCATTAATGGACCAGGGAGCCGACGTGGTTTACGCCCAAAGACGGAGCCGTTCGGGTGATCGACTGCTGAAACGACTCGCATGCGCGGTGTTTTACCGAGTTTTGAGTCGCTTATCAGAGACGCCGATCCCGCTGGACAGTGGTGATTTCCGGTTGATTTCCCGCCGGGTGCTGGAGCTGCTTCTGCAAATGCCCGAGCGTCATCGTTTTATTCGCGGGATGGTGAGCTGGGTCGGGTTCCGGCAAGTGCCCTTTCCTTACGATCGTGACAAGCGGTTTGCGGGCAAGACGAAGTACCCGTTTGGCCGGCTGTTGGGACTGGCTCTGGATGGTGTGGCGGCGTCCTCGACGCGACCGCTGGCGCTGGCGAGTTACGCCGGATTGCTTTTCGCCTGCGCCGGTTTGCTGTTGATCGTGTACGCGCTTTATTCATGGTGGAAGGTCGGCCGGACACCCCAGGGCTGGACCAGCCTAATGATCGTGGTCACCGTGCTGGGCAGCGTGCAGCTTCTCGTGCTCGGCATCATCGGTCAGTACATAGGGCGCATCCACGAACAGACGCGCGGTCGGCCGTTGTTTCTGGTGGAGGGAGTTTACCGGTCCGGAAAGCGTGTGCCTGCGACCGAGCCGCTACCGGCCGCAAAGGCAACAACCACCCTCCAGCGGTGAGCCTTGCCCGATCGAGGGACTGCGGGGCTCCTGGGTCTCCGCATCTCGCTTGAACGGTCTGGCATGCCTGATACGCTGGCCGGCGATGAATGCGAAGCATTTGCCGGATGGTTCGCTCTCCCGGGCAGAGTTCCAAGCTGACGTGAAAGAGTCCTCGCTCCTTCTGTCAGGCCTATGGCTGTTCGGTGTCGTCCTGGTTACCTTCGTGGTGCTGTGGCCTTTTTGGGCAGGGATCACCGCTGTCTGCGACGATTTTCTTTACGTGCGCCAGCATCCCGGCGACGGTTTGCTGGCTGATTTGGCATTCTACTGGCACCAGATGTTCTTTCGGCCGGTCGATATTCTCGCGGGCAGGCAAGTGGACCGCCTCACGCTCGATGCACGCTGGGCGCTCCTCATGCATCTGCCGGCCCTGGTCGCTATGGGTGCCGGCCTGTGGGTGATCTGCCGTCGTCTCTGTCCGAGCAGCCGCCTCGTTTTTCCGGCAGCCCTCTGCTGGCTTATGCTGCACTCAGCAACCTCGATCAGTTTGTGGCAGCCGGACATCGCCGCTCAGACTTGGTGCGCCGCCATCGGAACCTGGGTGGCAATCATCCTGTGGGACGCCCTTGAAAGGGACCGGCCCCTTTGGTCGCATTGGGTCTCTGTGACAGCCCTTTGTGTTGTAGGCGAGTTGGCCAAGGAGAATTTCGCCGGCGTTTGCGCCGCCGCTATCGCCATCATTCTCCTGGCGTGGCTCTTCGTGCCGAACCGCAAGCGCCACGTCCTGCTCACCATCCCGTTCATAATCGTTCCCAGCCTTTGGCTCGCGCTCCGCTGGACGCTCGGGGGGATGAGTCAGGGATTGGCCCACCAGCCTCTTTATCAACCGCATCTGGCGAACGTCATTCCCAACCTCAGGTTCATAGTAGCCGGCTGGTTTGCCGCCGGCCCGAACCACCTGCTCTTCCGTCCGCACACCGCCACGGTCCTGCGATTAGTCCCGGTTGCGGCTATCGCCGTCGCCGGGATCGTCAGTCTGTTGCCTTGGTTGTTGACCTGGCGGTACGGCGCCGTGTGGCCGGAGCGGCCCTCGCCGAGAAGTGTCCTTGGGCTCGCGCTCTTCTTCGTGCTCTCTGTCTCGGCTGGTCTTCCTCGCGACCATGTCTCCGAGCATTACCTCTTCGGCCCGAACATCGGCGCCGCCCTCATCGTCGCTGTTGGCTGGAGCGGTCTGCTCGCCTTGGGGCGCGCCGCCCGGCCCGACCGCAAGGCACAGCAAATCCCGGGTAACCTGGAGGGTTCTAAGCTGGCCTCTCCTTCGCTCCAGATCCGAGCCGTGGATGTTAGCGAAAGCCTGGAGCAATCGCGCATGGTCATCCGTCCCTGGCGAGCGCCCCGGTTGGGGGCTGCCATCTTGGGAGTGATTATCTTGGCCTGCGGTCTGTTCGGTCTCGCCAGTCGCGCCGACCACTTCCGCAACACTTGGCGCTGCGGCCAAATCCTGAACCACGACGTTCTCGAACACCTGACGGCCCTGCCGCCGGGACAACGAGTTGTTCGCTTCATCTGGGCCGAACGTTGCGAAAGTGGTTACTCCTACTGCACTTACTTGGTCACCCCCGCGTTGATTTTGCCACTCGAACTGAACTTCCCTTGGCTCAAATCGCGCTTCCCCGGAATCGGCATGGAAGTGTTGCACGGAGTGCCCGCGGATGCTGGCCGGCCTGGCGATATGATCCTTGACGGGCATGATCTGCCCCCTCAACCAGCCTGGTAGCCGCTGGCTGACCCGGGAATGCTCGCCCGCAGGCAGCCCCCGACCCAGGCGCAGACGCTTGCGCCACCTACTCTCGCCGGCCCAGGCGCGAGGCTGCCGCGCCCGATTAATTGATTGAGCAGGATTGGCAGATATAGTATCCAATAAGCTCGATTAAACGAACGCATGGCAAACCAACCGGAAAACGGTATTCTTGAAGATTTCCGCATTCAGTTCCTGGAATGCTGGCACCGGCTGCCGAACAAGGGCCTGTTCCTTGTTCTGCTGGTGGCGTGGCTGGCCCTGTTCCAGTTCCTGGGCAACTCGACGGTGGGCTATATCGCCACACCGTCGCTCCTGAGTTGGATGGGCCTGACCTTCGACTCACTCATGGATGCGAGCGGGTCCGACGACAGCTTTGGGAGGTATATTCCTTTCGTGGTGCTGGGGCTGTTCTGGTGGAAGCGCAAACAATTGGTGGCTCTGCCGCTGGGCATGTGGTGGCCGGGGTTGCTGCTGCTGTTCCTGGCGCTCGGGTTGCATTTGCTGGGGTACATGGTCCAGCAACCGCGCATCTCCATCGTGGCGCTGTTCACCGGCATCTACGGTCTGATGGGCTTGGCCTGGGGACGGCATTGGCTGCGCGAGAGCTTCTTCCCGTTCATCCTGTTCGCCTTCTGCATCCCGTTGGGGTGGTCCGCCGTGTCGATCACCTTCCCACTACGGGTGCTGGTATGCAAGCTGGTGGTGTTGATTTCCAATTACATCCTGCAGATCGATGTCGCGAGGGTGGGCACGGCCTTAATGGATCCGAGCGGCGCGTACCAGTATGACGTGGCGGCAGCGTGCAGCGGGATTCGCAGTCTGTTCGCCACGGTGGCGGTGGCTATCATTTACGCAATGCTCTGCTTCCGGCCCTGGTGGAAACGCGGGGTGCTGATCGCCTCAGCGGTGCCGTTGGCAGTCCTTGGAAACACCATCCGGATGCTCACCATAATCATTGCGGCGGAAGTTTGGGGGCAGAAGGGCGGGGCCTATGTGCATGAGGGCGGGCCTTACGGAATTCTCAGCCTGCTTCCTTACGTGGCGGCGTTTGGGGGCTTGATGCTGATCGGGAGGTGGCTGCATGAAAGCCCGGCTCGGCCCGTCGCGCCACCCACGCCGGCGCCGGCCACCTGACCCGGCGCGCCTGCCGGCATCTATGAACAAGCAGAAGTGGATTATCGTAATTCTGGCGCTTGGCCTGATGGGCGGCGCCGCAGCCTTGCTCACGCGCATGCGGGGCACACAGAAGCTCGGCCAGCCGGCCGTGAAAACCACCGCCATCCCGGGGAGCCAGCGGCTCCAGGTCCAACTGCCCGAGCGCGTGCTGGACTGCACGTCGGAAGCGATCGAAGTGGACAAAGCCACGCTGGGGTGGCTGCCGCAGGACACCAGCTTCGGCCAGCGCGTCTATAAGGCGCCGGATGGATTCCAGACTTCCGTGAACGTCGTGCTCATGGGCCGCGACCGGACCAGCATCCACAAGACGGAATTCTGCCTGGAAGGGCAAGGGTGGGTTATCGATCGCAACGTCTCTTCGGACGCGACAGTGCGCATGGACCGGCCTTTCCCGTACGACCTGCCCGTGACGAAGTTCGTGGCGACCAAGCAGGTGACCCTTCAAGGCCAATCCGTAACCGCCCGCGGCATTTATGTCCTATGGTTCGTGGCCGACAATGATGAGTACACCTCGCGGCATTGGCAGCGGATGTGGTGGATGGCCCGGGACCTGTTGCGCACGGGCGTTTTGCAGCGCTGGGCGTCGATCGGCTATTTTGCCACCTGCGCCCCCGGCCAGGAAGACGCCACCTTCGAGCGGATGAAGAAGTTTATCGCCGCGTCCGCGCCCGAGTTCCAACTCGTCCCGCGACCCGCAAACACTGCGCACGCGTCCGCGCCGTGAGCGTCATCCTGAAAGGATGAGGTCATTCAGCCAAGGGTTGCGAGGCAAGAGCTACCCTGGGTGGGCGAGGGAATGGAACAACCAACATCCAACAACCAACAACCAACATCCAATGCTTGCGCGGATGGCGATCGTTGGTTGTTGGATGTTGGATGTTGGTTGTTGGATGTTCTGGCGAGCAACGGAATGAGAGGGCTCGCGTCAATTCCTTGGCCAACTCTTGTCCATGCGTGCAGGTCAGGGGCTGTGAGTCTGGGCGCGCCTACTTGCTAAGCGTGTGCCCGGGAATGTTGCAGATGGGCGAGAAGCCGACCGGGTTGAGGGTATAGACTCCGCCCGCCGGGCAGGCGGGCAATGTATTGGTCTTCAGATAAGGCGCGAGATCCGCGGCGGTGAGCAAGGCGCCCGACGGCTTTTGCTTCTCCAGGGCCCACTGCTGCTTCGCACCATCAATTAATCGCAGATTGTTGACGCAGACGGTGAGCTGCATCTGCTCGGGAGTCTGGGCCGTCAACCCGTAGCGCGCGGCAAACGCCGCCTGGGCCGCCGCGTTTGGCTGCCCCGGGACGGGCATTGGGGCGACATTCGTCCGCAGAGCCTGGACTTGGGCTTGCGCGCCCAGCGCTTGCGCCTGGGCCGACTGGACCTGCGCGGAAAGCTGCTGGTTCTCCTTGCGCAATTGGCCGACTTCGTTGCGCAGGCGCAGCAGGTCCTCGTTGGACTTACGCAGCCGGACAAGCTCATCGCTTTCCGCTGTCGTGCTGGCGGTCTTGGCTTCCTCCTGCTCCCCGCGAAGCTTTTGCAGTTGCTGGCTGTCCTCGCGCAAGGCGGCCAGCTCGGCGTCCTTCTTCTGGCCGGTGGCATAGACCCAGCCCAGCGCGGCCAGCAATCCCACCACGCATATCCAAGGCAGTAATGTCTTCATGGTTTGGCTAATCCGCTATCGATGGTCAGGCGCGCGAGGTCTTCACCGGCGCCACCGGTTGGAAGTGTGCGCGCGTCATCCGGCTGTGCCACTGGCGCAGGCGAGTGTGCGCGGCCGGCAGCCGGTATTTGCCGGAATAAAGGAAATTGCCCAGCATGCCGAACAGGTCGAAGTCCACGAATCGCGGCTGCTGGCCCAGGAGAAACGGGTGATGCAGCAGCATCTCCTCAAAGGGCACCAGCCGCTGTTCGAGTTGGGCCAGCAGCTCCTTCTGCTGCGCCCGCCACTGGTCGAGGCAGCCCCGCCCGAACTTGCGTTCCTTGTGCCGGAGAAAGGCGAGCTGGTCGGAGGGCGGCACCACCTTGCGCCAGTAAATGTCGTTGAGCCGGAACCCGGCGCCTTCGATCTCGTTCTCGATGTAACGCCAGATAATCGACTGCACCCCCTCCAGCTCCCACGGGAATAACCCAAGCCGAAACTTGGTGTCGAGGTACTTGGCAATGACCTGCGAATCGTCGTTCACCTCGAAGAGGACCGATTTGCCGTCCCGAATGATGGGCACGCCGTAATAGCGCTGGCGGGTCAACTTCCACACCAGTGAGCGGTCATTGTTGGGAATATTGGCAACTTTAAATCGGGCGCCGGCGTACTCGAGGATGCGCCGTTGGACGATGCAATATGGGCTCCAGGGAAACTGAATCAGTTCAATCATGTCTTGTCCTATCGCTTCACCTGCAAACTACTTTAGGAGCGGCGGCAGATCGTGACAAGTGGAAAGGCGAACGCCGTCCCCACAACTGGTGACATGCAGGGGACAGGAGTTCTGGTATGTTAATGGCGTCGATACGATTTGAATTTGTTCTCTGTAGTGTGTGGCAAAGAGGCCGGAAAGAAATTCCGGCTTTTTTGTTGTACTGAAAGGGAATCCGCTTAATTGCTTATGAACCACCCAAGAACCGCCCCGGCCAAGGGGCGGGTCGTGATAGGCAAGGACGGATGGGCAGTCTGGCAGGGGGAAATGGTCATGGACCCGGTGAAAGCGCTCAATGCTGACCGGGAGGAGGATGCGGGTGCCTTAGTGAATGAGGTCAGCGTCAGCCAGCAACTCGCCCGGCGTAGCCGCCACTTCTTGCACGCAGGCCACAACCCCGAACGGCCAACGCCGCCCAAGCGCCAGCCCCGCTTGGGGCAAATCTACGGTTGACCCGTTCATGGACGTCGTCGGCTGGTGACTTTTCGTCCGGGGCGCGCTCGCGCCGAAAGACGGGGAGAAGCGGGGGCGGATTGTGGAGAGGGAGGAAGCTTAGCTGGATTTCGTAGGCCATTTCGTTAGGACTCTTACGTGGTGCACTATTCATTGCGTTGAGGGCCTCCCGAAGACGTCGGGGTAGGTGGCGATTTGGTCCTGGAGGCTGCGATCGTAGCGGATGGGGATGACGCGGTAGCCGCGGTTGACCAACTCGCGCCGGAGTTCAACGTCGCGGGCGGCCTGGGCGGGCTGGTCGTGGACGGAGCCCTCGCAGAAGACGCAGATGTTCGGTGTGTAGAAGAAGTCCGGGATGCAACGCGGCTCGGGGATGGGCTTTTGCGCCTCGTCGGGCAGGCGGTGGAATCCTGCGGCCAGGGCGGTGAGAAAGTTGCGCTCGATATCGGAGCGGGAATCGGTCAACGACCGGAGCCAGGTCAGATGGGCATTCCAGTCGCGGCCCGCGATGCGCGGGAACGTGCGGCTGCTTGCTAGGTCGAGGAGGTGCTGTTTGAGGCGGTGGCGGTCCAGCTTCAGAGACTCGTGCTGGTTCGCAAAGCTCATCAGGCATTCATAACAGGCAGCTAAGCACGTTGGCCGCTGGTCCACGCCGGCGGGGTCGAAATGGCAGCGCTCAAGGGCTTCGAGGGCGACGCGGGCCACCGCGTCCGCGTCTTCGACCAAGCGGCGCAAAGCGCCGACACCTCCCTCGCCTGATTCAAAGAAAAGGAGGGCGCGTTGGTCACCGTCGCCAACCCGCTCGGCTCCCAGTTCCGATTCCTCAAGCTGGAAAAGTTGTTCCATCCCGCGCTGGAGGGCGTACTGCAGCGTTGCCTCCAGGCCCGTGTCGCCGCGCAGCTCGGGACGGAGCAGGCGGACAAGCAAAAGGTTCTGGGTGGAGTGAACGGCAAGCTGGAGCCGCTCGATCCGGCGGGGTCGTGGGGCCGGGCCGGTGGCTGGCGGTGGGACCGTGAGCACCTCGCCGCTCTCCAGATCCACCAGGAAGCCGGGGGTATCAGCGGTCCGCCATCCACGATTGACCCGGAGCAAGGTGGCGGCTGGGCCGTAGATGAGCCGCAGGACTGGTGTCTGCCCCACCATGACGTCGGCCTCGCGGATGCGTCTGTCGCCGCCGGGGCCGGTGGCGAACTGATAGGCGACATGCAGGTCGAAGCCGCGGCGACGGCGGTCCTCTTCGTCGCAGGTGAAGACCGTCGCGTTCCTTGGCCGTGTCGCTGGTCTCCCAGCGGAAGCGACGTTCGCGGCGCTCGCGCTCGCCCGGCTTGACGACTTGCGCGGTGTGTTCGCGGGCTTCGAGCGCGGCAAGCGCAACGGCGGAGTCACGATAGAAGCGCTGGAAAAAGGCGTTCACCGGGGGTGGTGTCTCCGCGTAACCGACGGCGCCGGTGCGGCGGGCGTAGAGCGGGTCGAGGGGTGGAGCGCTGCCATCGCTCAAGCGCCAGAGCAGGCAGGCGGCGTCCAGTTGGAAAAACTGGTGGTCGTCCAGCGGGTCTAGCCGCCTGAGCAACCCCTGGCCGACCAAGAGAGCGAGCAGGCCGTCGAGAAACGTTTCATAGCCTGCTGAGTCTAGCCCCAGTTCGCCGGACAGAAATCGGCCGAGCTTGCTGTCGCCCAGGCTGAAACCTTCGGCGAGGCGCTGTGACTGGCCTTCGCGCACGAAGCGGTTGGCTTCTCGGACGCGTTCGGGGGCGGGCTCGTCCTCGCCCGTGCGGAGACGGGCGAGTTCCTTGCCGACGCGCCGGGCGGCGGCGAGGAGCATGTGGCCCGAGCCGCAGGCGACGTCGATGATTTTAAGCGAAAGAAGAGCATTTTCGGCAGAAGCCGCTACGGACCGCGCGCCAGCGTTTGGAGTGCGTGGAGCTTGCTCCCGCTTTCCGACCGCTCCACGCCCCTCGACAGCGCCAGCAAGCTGGACGCACTCCAAACGCTTCGCGATAACCGGCACCAACGCGCTCTCGATAAGTTCGTTCACCAGTTCCGGCGGGGTGTAGAACGAGCCGGTGGTTTTGCGCTCCGAGCCGAAGATGAGATCAAACGTGATGCGTGATTCGTGAAACGTGACGTCGGGATGAAATTCGAGGAGGCTTTCATAGACCGAGCCGAGTTCCTCGACATCGAGCGCGGCATAGTTGACGCGGCGCGCGGGTGCGCTCTCCCGTTCCTTGTAGTAGGCGAGATGCCAGAACGCATGAAGCAAGTCGTGGTTACTCAACGTGCAGCCGTCGAGCGTTTGCATGGCGAACAGTTCGCCGTTGAGCGGGGCGAGGGTGAGAACGGCGGCGAGTTTGTCATCCTGAAACAGGTGGAAGAGCGTGCGCAGGCTCAGCCACAGGTCGGGGTGATCCGTCCAGGCGGCCTGGACGTCGAGCATCCGGCGCAGGCGGGCGATGCCGTAGTGGTCGCGATAGACGGGGTTGGGGCTGATGAGGCCCCGGTCTTCGGACACGAGCAGGAACAGGAAGCGGTAAACCAGCCGGAAGAGCTGGCGGTAGAATTGCGCAGGTGAAAGCTGCTTGGATTTGAGTTTCTGGCGGAGATCCTCGTTGTCCTTGTGGGCGAGAAAGCCGTTGCCGAGGAGTTTGAGACATTCCTCGACGCCATCGCGCAGATGCTCGCGCACGCGCCCGCCCTGCTCAACGGTCTGGGCGTAGTATCTTTCCAGCAGGTATTCATTGGCGTCGGCCATGCCGCGTGGCAGCCGGGTGCGGTGGAGCAGGCGGTAGAGGGCGGCGAAGTCGTGGAAGCGCTGTTCCTCGAGGATGGCCTGGAGGTCGAACTCGACATAGGCCTGGCGGCGGACAAGCGAGGAGTCGCGCAACAGGCGGAGCGTGAGGCCGTTGGTGACAATGCCCCAGACGTGCTCGGTGCGGTTGAGATATTCCTGAACGAGGGAGTGCGGCGCGAGGCGCGGGCGTCCGCTGGGGGGCACGCGGCCAAGTTCCTGCCGGGCGCCTACGACGTAAATAGGCGGGCCGTCGGGAGAAGTTGAGAGTTGAGAGTTGAGGGTTGAGGGTGCGGACTTGATCCCTCTCCCATCGGATGGGCGAGGGGAAGCGGCGGAATGTGAGATGGCGAAGGTTTGGCCGTCAATCTCGTAGGCACGCTGGTTGTAGGTGAGTTCGTAGCCCAGGAGGCTCAGGAAAGGGATGACCCAAGAATCGCGGGTCATGCTGGTGGCGAGGTCAGCTTCAGAAAGGCTGGACAGGCGGTTCTGGAAGACGCCCCAGAGGGCGCGGGAGTCCGCAAAGGCAGCGGCGATTTCGTCCGTGAGGTTGCGCTTGGGTTCGAGGCCGAAGTCAGCAGGCTTCTGGCCGGGCACGTCGGCGGCGATGACCTGGTCGAGCAGCTCCGGCCCGAGCAGGCCACCTTCAATTCGGATGGAGGGGAAGCTGGACATGTGTCAGAAGGCCGCGAGGTTCTTCAGGAGGTGGTGTCGCTGCTGCTGATTGGCGTTGGTGCCGGCGGCGGACGCGGCGCCGTGCGCCTCGTCCACGATTACGAAGTCAGGGCAGTGTTGGAGGAAGTTGGCCCGTTTGCGGTCGCCCTTCACGAAGTCAATGCTGACGAACTGGACGGGGTAGTAGCTGAAGATGCTGCCCGCGCCGGCGGGGATGCGGCGTTCAAGCTGGCTGACCGTGCCGGAGCGGATGATGACGGCATCGAGGCTGAATTTCTCGCTCAGCTCCTTTTGCCATTGTTCGCAGAGGTAGGGTGGGCAGAGGACGCAGAGAGGCTTGATCTCCCCGCGATCGAGCATTTCACGGGCGATGAGCAGGGCTTCGACGGTTTTGCCGACGCCAACGTCGTCGGCGATGAGCATGCGGATGGTTTCCAGGCGCAGGGCCATGAGCAGCGGCACGAACTGGTACGTGCGCGGGCGGATGGACACGCGGCCGAGGGAGCGGAGGGGGGTGGCGCCTTCGCGCAACGTGAGGCGGGCCGCCTGCCATAGCAGGTGGGCGCCGGAGACATTGGACAGGTCGTCGGGTGTTGGCGGGGGGAATTTTGCGGAGCGGACGCGCTCCTCCGGGAAGGAATAGCCGAGCAGGTCGGTCAGGCCCTTGTGGACCGCGACCACCTCGTCGGTGGCGCCGGTGAGTGGGCGCAGAAACAGCAGGTCTTCCTGGTCGCTCGGAAGGAGGACCCATTCGCGTTCACGGCAGGTGACAATGGAACCAGGATTCATTTTCTGAAAATATCCCTGCACCTTTTCGGATGTTGCGGGTGATGATGTTCTCTTGGGCAAGAAGTTGCACTAAGAAACGTGACGCAAAAACCTGACCCGCTTCGGCAGTGGTTGGGGGTGGAAAAGCCGGGTAGCCGTTCGCGAACAGAAAAAATCCCCGACCGAGGCCGGGGAGGTCTGACTTAGGCCGCCACTGCCTTGGTTGAGGGCTCAGGGTTGATGGTTGAGGGTTCCGAGGTGGGGCGGGCGGGTTTGGTGGCGCCGGCCATGAAGCGCTCGACCAGCTTGATCGCGCTTTGCCTCCGTGGCCACCCCGAGGCCACCCTCAGGCCATCTGATAGCCAACCGGTAGGCACCCCGAAGCCACCCTCAGGCTACCCCGAGGCTACCCTGAGGCTACCCTGAGGCTACCCCGAGGCTCTCGGTCCAGGGTTGAGCTTTGAGCCGTATCATTGCGGTCGCGCTACCACCTGCCCAAAACCAGATGAGTCAGCCGTGGCCTACCGCCTTCCCGCCGGGGATTTCCGCTTTCTTTTTGGCATTCTGCGCCTACAATTTGCAGTATCCATGAACGATATTGATATTGAAGCCTTGAAGGGGGTCGCGCAGCAATTGCGGATTCATTCGATTGAAGCGACGACGACGGCGGGCAGCGGGCATCCTACTTCGTGTTGTTCAGCGGCGGACGTGGTAGCGGCCTTGTTCTTCGGGCACATGCGCTACGATCCCAAGAATCCTCACTTTCACAACAACGACCGGTTCATTCTTTCCAAAGGCCATGCCGCGCCCTTGCTGTATGCGGCCTGGGCGGAGACGGGGCTGTTTCCTGTGGAGGAGTTGCTCAAGCTGCGTCAATTCGGCAGCGACCTCGAAGGCCATCCGACACCGCGCCTGCCGTTCGTGGATGTGGCGACCGGGTCGCTGGGCCAGGGGTTGGCGGTCGGAGTGGGCATGGCGTTGTGCGCGCAGTTGGACAACCTGGACTACCGGACCTATGTGCTGCTCGGCGATGGCGAATGCGCGGAAGGCGCGGTCTGGGAGGCGGCCTCGCTGGCAGGCGTCAACCACCTGAACAACCTCATCGCGATTGTGGATATCAACCGGCTCGGCCAGAGCCAGCCCACGGCGCTCGCGAGTGACTTTGGCGCCTACAAACGGCGCTTTGAGGCCTTCGGCTGGCGCACCGAGGAGATCGATGGCCATGATCTGGAGGAGATCACCGAAGTACTTGCCGCGGTGGGCCTGGGCTCGCAGCCGCTGGCCATCCTGGCCAAGACGATGAAAGGAGCCGGCGTCTCGTTCCTGCAGGATAAGGAAGGATGGCACGGCAAGCCGCTGTCGAGGGAAGAAGCCGACCGTGCAATCGCGGAACTGCGGCCCACCGCCAAAACCGGGGTTGGCCTTCCGATCCCCGCGCCGAACCCGCTGCCGGCGCCGGCCAATGCCGCGCCCGCCTCCTACCCGCCGATCACTTACAAGCCCGGCGACATGGTCGCCACGCGCGAGGCCTTCGGTGACGCGCTGGCGCGCATTGGAGAATCAGACCTGCGCGTCGTGGCGATGGACGGCGACACCAAAAACTCCACCTATACGGAGAAGTTCTACAAGAAGTTCCCGCAGCGTTTCACGGAATGCTTCATCGCCGAGCAATGCATGGTGGGCGTGGCGACGGGTTTCGGCACGCGCGGCAAGGTGCCGTTCGCCGCGACGTTCGCCGCTTTCTTCACGCGGGCATTCGACCAGATTCGCGTGGCCGGGATATCCATGGCGAACCTAAAACTGGTGGGCTCGCACGTGGGAGTCAGCATCGGCGAAGACGGCCCGTCGCAAATGGGTTTGGAAGACCTCGCCATGATGCGGGCGATCGTTGGCAGCGCGGTGCTGTATGCGAGCGACGCCGTGTGCGCCGAGAAACTGGTGGAGCAGATGGCCGCCCATAAGGGGGTTTGCTATCTGCGCACGTCGCGTCCCAAGACGCCGGTGATCTACGGCAATGACGAGCAGTTCCCTATCGGCGGCGCGAAGGTGCTGCGCCAATCCCAGGCGGACAAGGTTACGGTCGTGGCCGCAGGTGTCACCCTCTACGAGGCCTTAAAGGCGGCCGATGCGCTCAAGGGCGAGGGGATCGGCATCACGGTCATCGACGCCTACAGCATCAAGCCGCTGGGGAAAGACGTGATCAAGGCCGCGGCGAAGAAGACGAAGAATCTCGTCGTGACGGTGGAAGACCATTATGCCGAAGGCGGGCTGGGCGACGCGGTGGCGGGAGAGTTGAGCCCGGACGGCGTTAAAGTCCATAAGCTGGCCGTGCGGGAGTTGCCGCGCTCGGGCAAGCCAGCCGAGCTAATGGCGAAGTACGGCATAGACGCCGACGCTATTGTCCGGCAGGTCAAAGCGCTGATCTGAGCGGGTGCTGTCCGCGAATTTCGCTAATTAACGCGAATTACGGACCGCGGCAGCCGCTCGCGCTATTTCCAGCGTCTGATTCCAGCCCTTAATTCGCGTTAATTAGCGAAATTCGCGGACAGTTAGCGGTTAGTCGTTCGGCACCCAGCCTTTGCCGGGGATGTAATCGCGGCTGCCGGACGAGGTGCTGCACCCGGTCGCCACGAGCAGAGCGACCAGGGCTAGAAGCAGACAAAGTTTTGACATAGGGTGAATTTAATCCAGATTGGCTGCGCGGCAAGCTTGAGATGGATCTAGCAGTATGGCGGATAAGGACAAATACTTGAAAGGCCAGTTGCTTCTCGACAGCGGGCAGTTGAGCGGTTCGTTCTTCCAGCACACGGTCGTCCTCATCTGCCAACACGACGCGGAGGGGGCTTTCGGCCTGATGCTCAACCGCGGCACGGGCAAGAGCGTCGGCGACATGATCGTCGCCGATCTGCCGGAAGCCCTAAAGGAGTGCCCGCTCTACGTGGGCGGGCCGGTCCAGCCGTCGGCGCTGAGTTTTCTCTACTCGGACCCGCTGCTCCCTGACGCCAACGTGATGGCCAATTTGAGCCTGGGCCATTCGATCGAGGAACTGGTCGAGCTTGGCGAAGGGCTCTCACCCGTCCGTAAGATCAAGATGTTCGCGGGCTACGCCGGCTGGAGCCCGGGCCAGCTCGAAGGCGAGATGACCCGCAAGTCGTGGCTCACCTACCCCGCCTCGCTCGAACTGGTCTTCGACACCGCCCCCGAAGAGCTTTGGCGCAACATCCTGCGGCGGAAAGGCTGGAAGTACAAGCTGCTGGCCCAGGCGCCCGAGGATTTGTCCACTAACTGACGCGACGCGGGGAGTTTCCGATTGCGGGCGGAGGGGGGATTTTCTACGTTCCGCCGTTCACACAACAATCGTGAGTTGAATTACTATGAGCGTTTTAATTGTCGGCTCGACCGCGCTGGATTCTATCAAGACCCCCAAGTCGGCTAACCCGCGTTTGCTGGGCGGCTCGGCCAGCCACGCGGCGATGGCCGCCAGCTTCTTCGGCCCGGTCAACCTGGTGGGCGTGGTGGGGGATGATTTCCCGCGGCGCTATATCCAGCTTTACGAGCGGCACGGGATCGACCTGGAGGGCTTGCAGCGGGTACCGGGCAAGACGTTCCATTGGTCGGGCGAGTATGAATCGAACATGAATAACCGCCGCACGCTGTTGACCGAGTTGGGCGTGTTCGAGACGTTCACTCCCACGCTGCCGGCGGCGTATCAGCGCACGCCCTTCGTGTTGTTGGCCAATATCGCCCCGGCCTTGCAGCACCACGTGCTGGACCAGATGCGCCGGCCCCGCTTCGTCGCCGCCGACACGATGGATTTGTGGCTCAAGGTGGCGCTGCCGGACTTGCTGAGGCTGGTGAAACGGCTCGACGCCTTCGTGCTCAACGACAGCGAGGCCCAGATGCTCACCGGCGAGGACAACGTGTTCGTCGCCTTGAAGAAGATTCACCGGCTCGGCCCGACGTATGTAGTCGTCAAGCAAGGTTCTCACGGGTCGATCCTGTCCAGCCCACGGGGACTGTTCATTTGCCCGGCCTACCCGCTGCCGAAGGTGGTGGACCCGACGGGCGCAGGCGACTCGTTCGTAGGGGGAATGATCGGATACCTGGCCGCGGCCAAAGGGCCGATCGATGACCATATCCGCCCGGCGATGATTTACGGCAGCGTGGTGGCGTCATTTTGCTGCGAGGGATTCGGTTTGCAGCGCACTACGAAGGTCACCCGCGCGCAGATTAACCAGCGCGTGAAGGAGTTGGAACGTCTGACGCGGTTCTAGTCAAATGTGGAAGTCCTCGGGCGGTCGTGGCCGTTCCATCTTGCTGACGACCTTTGTCTTGGCCTCCTCCTGCACCACTAACGAGTGCGGTGGGACGCTCGTCGTAAGGAAGACATTCGCCCCGATGGTGCTGCCTTCGCCCACCACCGTGTCGCCGCCCATGATCGTCGCGCCGGCGTATATGGTCACGTGGTCTTCGAGGGTGGGGTGGCGCTTCTGACCGCGCAATTGCTGGCCCGCGGCGAGCGACCTCGCCACCAGGCCCACGCCCTGATACATCTTGACGTGGCTGCCGATGATGGTGGTTTCCCCGATGACCGTGCCGGTGCAGTGGTCCACAAAGAAATGCGAGCCGATCTGCGCGCCCGGGTGCAGATCCATGCCCGTGCGCGAGTGCGCCCACTCGGTCATGATGCGCGGAATGAGGGCGACGTTCTTAAGGTATAACTCATGCGCCAACCGCTGCACGGCGATGGCTTCGATGAATGGGTAAGCGACGATCACTTCCTCTTTGCTCAGGGCCGCCGGGTCGCCGTTGTAGGCCGCCTCCGTGTCCGTCTGGAGCATGTCGCGGATGCGCGGCAGGCTGCCCAGGAGTTCGAGGCTTAAGGTGCGGGCAATCGGACGCAGTCCCTTTCTGGGCAATTCCGGCGGCGGATGGTATTCGAGGCTCTTGCAGACTTCTTCCTCCAGGCTGACGAGCACGGTTTCCAGCAGGGCAGCCGTCTGGCCTTTGACTTCGGATGAATGGACGAGCTTTTCGTCAAAATACCCGGGAAACAGTAGCCGGAGCAAATCGGCGGTGATGAGCGCAATGGCGCGCTTCGAGGGCAGATTCTTTCCATCCAGGTGATTGATGCCTCCGACGCGGGCGTAGGAAGCCATCAGCCGGTCGGTAAGTTGGGTGACGGTTAACGGCACAGTGCGAGTATCCGTTAATTCGCGGGGGATGGCAAGCTGGCGGCAGCAGGGCTAAATCCGAAACCCGAAATCCGAAGGCCGAAGGAAATCCGAAATCCGAGGTCCGAAGCAACCCTCCTCGCCGCTAGAGAGAAGGTGATCGGAGCGCCCCTGTTTCGGCTTTCGGCCTTCGGGCTTCGGCCTTCTTTCAGGTCTCGGGTTTCGGCCTTCGGATTTCAGGGCTGCGAACAGACCTGCCCCTGGCGTCAATCACTCAGAAACGAGTGCCCCTTGGATTGCCGCAACGACGCGTTCCGCGCTGATGCCAGTCATGCAACGGAAGTCAATCGGGCACTCCCTGCGAAAGCAGGGCGAGCACGGCGCGGTCGCCCGCAGCAACCGATGGCGCGTGTCCCCCGGCAGACCCGGCCCAGTCAGCTCCGGCGACGTGCTGCCAAAGGGCACAACGACCGGCGTGCCAAGGGCGGCGGCGACGTGCATGGGGCCGGTGTCGTTGGTGAGGACCACGCGGCACAGCTTGAGCAGCGCCATGAGTTGCCGCAGCGATGTCTTCCCGGCCAGGTTGCGAACGCCCCCGCCCGCGAGCCGGGCAACTTCCTCGCAAAGTTCCCAATCACCCTTGACCCCAAACGTCAGCCAGAGACAGTTCCCTATCCGCCGGTGGCTCTCACGCACCACGGCGGCAAAGCTCGCCATCGGCCAGCGCTTGGCCGGCCCGTATTCGGCGCCGGGATTCAGCCCAAGCAAGATCAAGGGCTTCCCAGGAACAGCGCCCGGCACCTGGTCGCGTGGATTGCCTAGGAAAGCATCCTCTGCCTGGCGTAATTCCGCGGCGGAGATTTCGAGCTTAGGCGGGAGCGGCTCAGGATTGGCGCCGAGAGCGGCTGCCAAGTGGAGGTAGTCGTAGATTTGATGGGTGGTGCGGGAATGCGGGTGGCCGATGGCAGGCGGCGGAGTTCCGACGGGCGAGCGAACGAGGCGCTTTACTTCATTCGCCGAACGTTTCGGCATCCGGCCTTGACCGGGGCGTGGAACCACTGCTTGCGTCAGCAGCCAGTTGCGCCACCTCCGCGCGTGGCCGACGCGCTGCGGGATTCGCGCCAGCCAAACTTCCAGCGCCGAGCGCGGTGAGTTGGGCAGCACCAGCGCGGTGTGAAAACCCTCGGCGCGCAGACGGCCGGCGACCGTCCAGGGACTCTCCCCGCTGGGGAAGGGGATAATTGCATCCAAGCTGGGATGGCCTTGCCAAAGGTCCGACAGCTTCTCGTGGGTAAGCAGGGTGATGTGCGCCTCGGGCAGCGCTTCGCGGAGTCGCTGCAACGCGGGCGTGGTCATGACCGCGTCGCCCAGCCAATTCACCCCGCGCACCAGAATGCGACGGCCTGCGGAGGTGTCGGCGAAGCGGGAGGTTGTCATTGCCCAGCGCTGGGATTCTGGCTTCCGGCCAGCGATTGCGAGATGGCTGTAGAGGCAGGCGGGATGCCTGCCCCGCCGCTCGCAGGTTTCCAACGCCGGTGCACCCAGAACCAATTGGCCGGGTCGCGGCGGACGGCCACCTCAAACGCCTGGTTCACATCGCGCATGATGGCGGCGGTGGAACGAGCCTGGCCGTTCTCGTGCGTAGGGATTTCGGGGCTCGCTTCAATGCGCCAGCGGGCCAGGCCGACCCGGTAGCAGATGCCGGTGATCAGGGTGCAATGGTAGCGTAGCGCGAAAACGGCTGGCGCCGGCGTCGTGGAGCACTCGTGCCCCAGGAAGGGCCCCCGGAACGCGCCGCCCGACTGGTCGGACAGCAAGCCGAGCATAACGGCCGGCTGGTTCATAAAGGCCTTCAAAGGGGTGGCCTCGAACCGGCGCTCAAAGAAGTGGCAGCCCGAGCGCTCGCGCAACGATTGTAGCAGCCGGTTGAGGGAAGGCTGGCGCAAACCCCGATAGGTCGTGGCGCATTTGTAGGCGGGCGCAAACTGGCCGAAGCGGGCATACAGCTCGAAATTCCCGAAGTGGCCAATCGCGGCCACCACACCCCGCGGCGGCTGGCCGGCGGGCGGCGAGATGATCCGGGCATCGACGACGAACTCCACCCGCGGGCGCAGTTCTTCGAAACTCATGGCCGCAGTCTTGATGGCGCACGCGTAGTTCTCGCCGAGGCGCCGGAAGTTCTCGTGCGCGAGCGCGCGAAGCTCGGTTGGCGATTTCTCGCTGCCAAAGCACATCGTCAAGTTGCGGAGGGCCACCCACCGGTGGCGCGCGTCGAGCCAGTAGGCCAGCCCGCCGCCCGTGCGCCCCAGCCGGGCCACCCAGGTCAGCGGCAACGCCTGGAGCAAGGCAACCAGCGCGCGCACCAGGCAATAGAGAGGCGTTTCCATGCTTAACGAAAGCAGATCTTGCGCACGCAGTCCTGGAAGTCGTCGGCGCCGCGGAGAATCTTGATCTCGACGCGCATGAAGTAGAACGGCAGGTCGCGCCGGTCAATCTTTGGGAAGCGCACCGCGTCTTTCTGGGTGGTGACGATCATCTCGGCCTGGCGCTTCTTACTGCGGTTGATGGCGTTCAACACCTCCTGCTGGGTAAAGCGATGGTGGTCGGCGAATCGCTTGGAATAGACCAGCTCCGCGCCAAGCTGGACGAGGCTCTGCTCGAAGCTCTCGGGCTGCGCGATGCCGCTCAGCGACGCAACCTTGCGCCCCTTCAACGTCTCCAGCCCAAGCCGCTGGCCGGTAAACACATCCTCCAAATACAGCGGGTGATGAATACACTCGATGATGCCAGCCGTCGGGTTGAGTTGGGCGATGCGATGGCGCAGCTCGGCCGTATTGCCGTCGCTCTTGGTGATGAAGATCATGCTGGCGCGGGCCAGGTGGGATGGCGGCTCGCGCAAGGTCCCGCGCGGCAGCAGCCGCTCGGTGCCGAAAGGCTGCTGCCGATCGATGAGCACAATGTCCTGCCGCCGGCCGCGGAGCTTCCAGTACTGGAAACCGTCGTCGAGCAGGAGCGTATCGCAGCCGAACTTCTCAATGGCGTAGCGGCCGCTCTTGACGCGGTCTTTGTCCACCAGCACCACCACGTCCTTGAGATTAGACGCGAGCATGTACGGCTCGTCGCCGGCCATCTCGGAATCCAGCAGCAGCGATTTGCCGTCCGAGACAACCCGCGGCGGCGTGGTGTCGGTCCGGAGAAAGAGCTGGTTCAGCATGCGCTGGTGGAACGGGACCGGCTTGGACCGGTAGCCGCGCGAGAGGATGGCGACATTGCGTCCCTGGTCGCGCAACTCGCGGGCGAACTTTTCGACCACCGGCGTCTTCCCGGTGCCGCCGACCGTCAGATTGCCGACGGCGATCACCTGCACCCCGAGCGTGGAATCCCGCAGGATGCGAACGTTGTAAAGAAAGCGGCGGGTCTTGATGGCGGCCTGGAAGAGCTTGGAACAAGTGTAGAGCAGGGCGCGCACGAACGACTCGCGCGTCCCACGCCGCTCCTCGACGATCACTTCCAGGAAGAAGGTCTCAAGGTTTTCTGTCCACGCACGAAGTCGCTGACGCATCTGTTGTTAGTGTGCCAATGCCCCCCCGTCAGGGCAAGCCGAAGGGATCGCCGTATAAGGAATCGCCTCGACGATTCTAACGGCCGAGGTTGACGGGCGGCACCGCGTCGCCTTCCAGCGAGACCAGCCCGTTGGCAATCGCGTACTTGGTGAGCCCGGCCACCGAGTGGATATTAAGCCGGCGCATGATTCGTTCCCGGTGCGTTTCGATGGTGCGGACGCCGATGCCGAGCCGGTCGGCAATCTCCTTATTGCTCTTGCCTTCCGCGATGAGGACGAGCACCTCGCGTTCGCGGGCGGTGAGTTGGGCAAAAGGCTCCTTTTTGCCACCGGTGTTCACGAATTCGCTGAGCGCCGCCCGGGCGATGTCCTCGCTAAAGTGGGGCTCGCCTTGATACACCGATTCAATGGCGCGGATCAATTCCTCCGGCGGGGCTTCTTTGGAGACATAGCCGTGCGCACCGGCCTGGATGACTCGGAAGATGTATTCCTTGTTGCTGTGCACTGACAGGATGAGCACCTTCATGTCCGGCGCTTCCTTGCGGAGAACTTCCGTGACGGCCAGGCCGTTCATGCCCGGCATGCTGATGTCCATCAGGACAACGTCGGGAGACAGTTCGCGCGCCTTCCGCAGGGCCTCATCTCCATCAGCGGCCTCGCCTACAACCTTCAGGTTTCCTTGCTTGGCGAAACAGGTCTGCAAACCCTTCCGGACTACCGGATGATCGTCTGCCACCAACACTTTGATTATCTGTTTCTTCGCGCTCACTTGTTCTCTTCTTAACGGCGAGGCGCCTTCACCGCTCGCCCCCGCCTAATGCTGCCGGATTTAAACTGATCCTGGCTCGAGTGTAAAGAGAGATCGTCAAGACGCGGAACCTACCATCATCCCCGAAATATGGGGCGAAGGCCTTTCGGGGAAAGGCGGTTGAACCCCTGGCAAGTCCAGAGCAGACTTGCCACCTTAAAAGGCCACTGGTATGCAAGCCCCCAATGAATCCAGGCTTAAGCAGCACTTAACCCGGCACCATGGAAATCAGTACCATTGGGCGCCCGCGCAACGTCGGATGGGTGCGGGCTGCCGCGCTGCTCTACGGCGATTGGGGCACCAGCAAAGCCTATGTCATTGGCCTGGCGGTCGCGGCGGTGGGGTTCGCGGCGCTGCCGCACCTGCTGGCGGTCTGCGCGCTGACCGGCCTGGTCGGCCTTAATTACATTTGGGTCTGCAAGCACTTCCCCAACGGCGGCGGTGTTTATACGGCTGCCGGGCTGCATTCGCGGCGGCTGGCCACCATTGGCGGGCTGCTCTTGCTGGCGGATTTTATCGTCACCGCCGCGCTGAGTTGCCTTGACGCATTCCACTACCTGGGAGTGGCGGACCCGGCGACGGCGAAGAAATGGGCGATCACCACCATCTTCATCATCGGCGTGATCAACTTTCTCGGGCCCAAGCACACCGGCGGCATCGCCGTGTGGCTGGCGGTGCCGGCGGTGGTAGTGGTACTGGGGCTGATAGGCAGCGGGACCCCGCAAATCGGGCACTTCCATGCGCAGGCTCCGAGCGGGAGCCTGCTGGGCAACTGGACCAACTTCGTCGATATGATCCTCGCGCTTTCCGGCGTCGAGGTGGCGGCCAGCAGCACGGGGGTGCTCAAGCTCGATCCCGGCTCGACCCTGGAACGGCCCTCGGTCCTGGTCACCGCCCGGCGGGCCGTGCTGGCGGTGACGGTCGATGTGGTGCTCGGCACCGCCCTGCTTTGCGTGCTGGCGATGTGCCTGCCGGACGGGGCCAGGGAGCACCAGAACGACATGCTCCGGTATATGGGCGAGGTCTTCGTCGGGCCGCGTTTCGCCAACCTGGTCGGCTGGGTCTTCGGCCTGCTGTTGATCTCGGCTGTAAACACCGCCATTACCGGCATTGTCGCGCTGCTCTACGTGATGGCGCGCGACGGGGAGCTGCCCGACACGTTCCTCCAGCTCAACCGCTTCGGCGTGCCCTGGGTCCCGCTCATTACCGCTACCGTGCTGCCCGTCGTCGTGCTCAACATTGATGATAAAGTGGAAGGCCTGGCGGCGCTCTACGCTATCGGTGTGGTGGGCGCCATCGCCATTAACCTCGGCTCCTGCGCGTATGCCAAGAGCATCGGCCTAAGCAAGTTCGAGCGCATCACCATGAGAGGCACCTTCCTGGTGCTGGCGCTCGTCTGGATTACCATCGCGCTGAGCAAGCCGCTCGCGCTCCTATTCGTCGCGATCGTCCTGGGATTAGGCCTGACGGTGCGTGAATTGACACTGCGCCGCCGGCTTGCCGCGCCCATCGCGCCCAAGCTCGCCACCGTGGTGCCGGTGAGCCCCGCCCTCGGCGCGCCGCCCGAGTTCCTCGGCCAGTTCATCCTGGTGGCCGCGCGCGGCTGGACGCCGGCCCTGCAGTTTGCGCTGGAGGAAAGCCGGGTGCGCGGCGCCCAATTGCTCGTGCTCTATATTCGCGAGGTGGCCGTGAACATCGACATGGGCAGCAATTGGCAGGACGATCCGGATGCCAAAGTGCTCTTCACCCGCCTGGAGCACGACGCCGTCGGCCTGAAGCTCAACAAGCTTTACAGTGTCAGCGATTCGCCGGCCGACACCATCATTGACATCGCCGCCACCTTCGGCGTGGATTCGGTCGTGCTGGGCGGCAGCCGCCGGGCCACGCTCGTCAATCTCCTCAAGGGCAATGTGGTCGCGCGCGTCGCCGCCAACCTGCCCGAGTCCATGCATCTCATCGTGATTGGGTGAGTGCCCCGTGCGCCAACAATCGAGCACCAATCGAGCANNATCGAGGAACAATCGAGAGCATCGCGCGAGCTTCGCGCCATCTCCTCCAGTGAAACGCACTCGATTCCCGCTCCTCCGAATGGCTTTTCCCGGTGGGGCCACAGGGCCAGACCCGTGTCCCTTGCACCTTCGCAGGCACGCGAGAGGTGACAAACAACGGATATGCTGGTAATACGCCGGTAACAATTGCGCTTTAGGTTTTGGCGTATGAAAAGAATATTTCTTTCCTCTATGCGGGCACGCAGGACCGGCGCAGCGCTGCTCCTGCTTGCGGTCACCAGCGTCCTCGGGACGGCCCAACTCGCCGCCGCCGCGTCACCCTCCGAACTGCTCGAGCAGGGCATCTACTCCGAGGAAACCAAAGGCGATGTCGATGCCGCCTTGAAACTCTACCAGCAAGTGGTCACGGAAGCCAAAGCCGGCCAGGCCGTGGCCGCTCAGGCCCAATACCGGCTGGGCGTCTGCTTCTACAAGAAGAAGAACTACGGCGAGGCCAATGCGGCCTTCGAGAAGCTGCTCAAGGATTATCCGGATCAGAAAGACCTCATCGCGCTCGCCAACAAGTACCTGACCAGCGCCATGCCCCTGATGCCCGCGCCTTGGGCGGACGGCGAGGAGATGCAGCTCGACATCAAATTCCCGACCGGCTTCAAGATCGGCAGCGCCAGCTACCGCGTCAGCGCCGGCGAAGCCAACGGCCAGAAAATCTGGCGGCTATCGTCCTTCCTCTACGCCACCACGCAGCAGTCCAGCCGCGTTGAAGTGGAAGCCGACTCCTTCAAGCCGATCCATTGCCGCTGGAAGATCGGCGTGATCGGCGACGCCGACGTAACCTATTCGGCCGGGCACGCGGAGCTGAAGACGCTCGGCAAGGACGAGGTCGTGAAGATCGACCTGACGGGTGTGGTCTATGACAACGAGGAGGTCATCCAGTTAATGCGGCGGCTGCCGCTGACCTCCGACTATAAGACCGTACTCCACATCTTCACCGGCCTGGGCGGCGGCAACATCATTAACTTGGAAGCCAAGGTGACCGCTCAGGAGAAGGTGGAGGTCCCGGCTGGAAGCTTCGATTGCTTCAAGGTCGAGCTGAGCATGGTGCGGCAGTCGTTCTGGTATTCCACAGACGCGCACCATTACCTCGTCAAGTTCGAGGGCGGTGGCGTCATTGGTGCCTTGGCTGCCGTGACGCAACACAAAACCGGCGAGCCGTTGCAGTACCGCGATCCCGCGCTTGGCTTTTCGCTGACCGCCCCGGCGGACTGGTTGTTCCATCGACCGGATACGAGTACGGACAAAGACAAGGCGCGGGTGGTCGTCCTCGACCCGGATGGGATCGCCACCAGCATCGTGAGCGTGGGCACCCGCAAGGCCCTGTGGCCGGAGGCCCAGAAGTCGCTCCGCGCCTGGGCGGATAAAGAAATCGCCGACGGCGAGGGCAGCAAAGCCCTGAAGGAGTTGACCATCCGCCCCGATAGCTGGAAAGACCGGACCGTGAACGGCAAGCCCGGCCTGAGTTTCATCGGCGACTTCGTCGAAAACAGCGAGAAGAAGATCGGCTATGCCGTGTTCACTTTCGGGGACACCAATGCCGCGACGTTTTTCCTGCTCTGCGGGGTGAAGGACTTCGAAGCCTTCCGGCCAAAGTTCGAGGCGATAGTTGATTCCTACAAAGAGAAATGAACCGGAGCTTCCTCCCATTCCTCGAACCACGAGGCAGGGCGCGCAGGGGACTGCGCGCCCTACCTGGGGTCGGTTCGCCAGTTCGATTTGCGACAACGTGAAAGCCAATAGCGGAAAACTCACCATCGGCGCGGGCCGCCCGAACGGGTCATGGCTGATGCTGCTGCTGTTGCTGGCGGCGCTGGTGCCGTCGGTCTGCCTGCTGTGGTTCATGAACCAGGCAGTCCACAATGAGCGCCTGGCCGTGCGTCAGAAGCTGGCTGATGCCTACCGCGCGAACCTCTCGTTCGCGCAGAACCAACTGGAGGCCTACTGGCGCCAAACGGCCGGCGCACTGGACACCGATGCCGAGCGGCTCTCTCCGCCCGCGCTGTTTGCAAAGCAGGTCCGTGCCGGTATGGCCGATGCGGTGATCTGCCTCGATTCGACCGGCAATGTCGCGTATCCGAGCCCGGCCTTGGCCCCAAGGCTGGCAACGCCCGATATCGCCTGGGTCTTGGCAGAAGGCTTGGAGTCAAACAAACCAACGGAAGCCGCCGCCGGTTTCGCCCGCCTCGCCGGTCAAGCGACCAACGCCGACCTGGCCGCACGCGCATTGCAGGCGCAGGTGCGCTGCCTGGTGAAAGCGAAACAAACCGAGGCGGCCATTGCCGTGCTGACCGGCCCGCTGGAAGAGGAACGTTACCGCCACGCCGCCGACGCGCAGGGCCGGCTCTTGGTGCCCAACGCCGAGCTAATGGCCCTTGAACTCCTGAGGGATTCGGCTCCAGACCGGGCGCGCGCCACGCTCGAACTCCTGAAGAAACGCTTGCTCGATTACGATGATTCCGCCTTGTCCGCCCCGCAACGGCGGTTCCTGATGCACGAAGTGCAGAGACTATTCCCCGACGAGAAGTTGTCCCCGATGCTGGCGGCGGAAGACCTGGCGGCGCGCTGCCTGGAAGCCGGCCCGATCCATGCCGGGGAGCCGGCGTTGCGCCCCACGGCGTTGTCGGGTGTATGGCAATTTGCGTCGGCTCGCGGGCGGGTGGTGTCCTTGTTTCAGACCGAGGCGCTGGTTGAGCGGATGCGCGCGGCTATCGCGTCGCAGCTCCTGCCAGCGGATGTGAGCCTGACTTTTCTGCCGCCGGGCAAGGAGTTAGAGCGGTCCTTGTTGATCCAGCCGGCGGGGGCAAGTTTGCCCGGCTGGCGGCTGGCCCTCGCGCTGAACGACCAGCGCCTGTTCGACACCGCCGCGGAACAGCGGATCGCCTCGTATGTCTGGATCGGCGTGCTGGTGGTCGCCATGGTGATCGTCCTGGCCGCGCTGGCGTTACGCCTGGTGCGGCGGCAGATGGCGCTGACCCAGCTCCGGAACGACCTGGTGGCCAACGTCACGCACGAGCTCAAGACGCCCCTCGCCTCGATGCGCCTATTGGTGGACACGCTGCTGAACTCGCAGCCGCTCCACGAACAAACCGCGCGCGAATACCTACAGCTCATTGCCCAGGAAAACCTGCGGCTCAGCCGGCTAATCGATAACTTCCTTTCCTTCTCCCGCATGGAACGCAATAAGTACGCGTTCGGGTTCAAGGAAGTCCCCGCCACCGACATTGTCGAGGGGGCGATCACAGCCGTGCGCGAACGATTTAACGTCCCCGGCTGCCAGTTCGAGACCCATATCGCTCCCGACCTGCCGTCCGTGGTGGTAGATGCCGATGCGCTGGTGACCGCTGTCGTGAACCTGTTGGACAATGCCTACAAGTACTCCGGCGAGGAGAAGCATATCACCCTGAGCGCTACCGCTGAGAACGGCAGCGTCTTCTTCGCGGTGAAGGACAACGGAATCGGTCTGTCCCCGCGCGACACGAAGCGCATCTTCAAGCGGTTCTTCCAGGTGGACCAGCGCCTCTCCCGCAGCGGCGGCGGGTGCGGCCTGGGGCTGAGCATTGTGAAATTCATTGTGACGGCGCACCAGGGCAACGTGCGGGTCGAAAGCCAGCCGGGCCGGGGGAGCACCTTTACCATTACCCTCCCGCGGGCGGAAGCGCACCCCGGCCTGGAGGCAAAAGCGGCGTCGAGCCTTAGCTAAGACAAACATATGAAGCGCATCTTAATCCTGCGACAAGCGAATAGGAGCGCAGCCTTTAGGCTGCAGAAGCGCGGAAACCAAGCGGACGTTGGGACTGGCCCATACCTCCGTCGATTCCCAGGCTTCTGCAGCCTAAAGGCTGCGTTCCTGCGCTCGTTGGTCGCTCGACGCGTTGCAGTGATATCAAGATGCGCCCGTACATGAGGTAATATATGATTGCGAGAAAGATATTGATCGTCGAAGACGATCCGGTGCTGCTGCGGGGGTTGAAGGACAACTTCGAGGCGCAAGGCCACGTGGTCCGCACCGCCCGGGACGGCCAAAAGGGCTTGGATGCCTTGCTGCAGGAACCGCCGGACTTGCTGTTGCTGGACCTGATGTTGCCGAAGGTCAACGGCTACGAAATCTGCCGCACTGCCCGGGCGCGCGAGTTGGATATGCCGATCATCATGCTCACCGCCAAGGGGCAGGAGGACGACATCGTCCGCGGTCTGGAACTGGGCGCCGATGATTACGTCACCAAGCCCTTCAGCATCCGCGAGCTGCTCGCGCGGGTGAAAGCCTTTCTCCGCCGCCAGGGGCCGGAATCAGAAACCTACGAGTTCGGCGACTACCGTCTCGACCTGGCCGCCCACAAGCTGTTCAGGAAGGGGGTCGAGATCGAGCTCACCGCTAAGGAGTTCCGCTTGCTGGAGTTCTTCGTGAAGCGTGCGGGCCGGGCGCTGACGCGGGACAGCATCCTGACCGCCGTCTGGGGTGACGAAGTGATTGTGACCGACCGCAGCGTGGATCGCTGCGTCACCACCCTGCGCGGCAAGATCGAACGCGACCCGCGCAACCCGCAGTTCATCCAGACCATCCGGGATATCGGGTATCGGTTTGAGGACGCGGGCAACCATTGAAGCGTTGATACGTGGAATGGGTTCGACATTTGGAGGCCTATATGACACGAGAAGAAATTGAAGCTTGTTGGCGAGACCCGAGGAATTACAAGTGGGGTTTGATTTACTACTGCAAGGCAGATCCGCGAGCGATCGTGCCAAGGCGTCTCAAGTGGATGGGGTGGACGTTGAATTTCGCGCGCCCGAGCGCAATCCCGTGGGTAGGGCTTGTAATTGCAGTTTTGGCCGTTCCTATCCGGATCCTGACAGCCAAAGGTGCTGCGACCAGTATCGTGCTCGTTACCTATGGCGCGGCCCTGGCTGTCGTGTGTTTGCTATGTGCGTATCTATCTTCGCGCACAAAATGAAGCTACCCACACCGAACCTGGCGGCTGCAGTGGACGGCGGGAGTCCGGTTCTATTGACAATTCTGGCCCACTGGCCCGCCGCCAGTGAGCCGTGCTGTTGAATTATGAAACACTACGAAGCACCCTGGAGCACCTCGCTCATCGTGATGTCCGTGCTGACCACCGTGATATGCCTAGGCGTCGCCATCGGCGCAGGGTGGGAAGCCGCAGTGGGACATCATCTCGCTCCACTCCGCTGGGTGGCGGTCTTGCCGCTGCTTATCCTGTTCGGTTGCGCCTTGTGCACGATCCGCGGCTACAGCCTTTCCTCGGATCGCATCCTGGTGCATCGCTTGCTCTGGTCCACAGCGTTGCCGCGCGTCGGGCTGGTGTCGGCAGAAGCCGCGCCGGACGCCATGCGGGGGAGCCTGCGGACCTTCGGCAACGGCGGGGCTTTCTCCTTCACCGGGTTCTACTACAACAAACGCCTGCGCAGCTACCGGGCCTATGTGACCGACCCGCGCCGCTCCGTGGTTCTCCGCTACACCAACCGCCGCGTAGTCCTGTCCCCGGCCGCGCCGGAGGATTTCGTGCAGGACCTGGCCCTGAGCAACTCCTCAATTAACTAACGCATACCCGAAACAACCCACAACGACATCCTGTTCTATATGATGACATCGCTAACCCTCGTCTTGGTAGCCGCCGACGTCAGTCGGCGCATTATTCCTGTGCTGAAGATGGCGCCGACTGACGTCGGCGGCTACGCCCTCGCGGCTAATCGTGGGAAGCGCAGCCTGTCCGGGCTGGCCCTTCTCGCCACGCTCCTGCTCTCCGCCGCCACCGTTTTAGGCGCACCCTCCACCAATGACCTGGCCGGCAATTGGAAAGGCGCTCTCGAAGTCGGGCAGGCCAAGCTGCGGCTGCTCTTCAAAGTCAGCCGTACCCCCGCCGGCGTCCTGACCGCTAAACTGGACAGCCTCGACCAGGGCGCGCGCGACATCCCCGTGGAAACGGTTGTCACCAAAGACAGCACCGTGCGGATGGAAGTGAAGTCCGTCAACGGCGTTTACGAAGGCTCCTTCGATGCCGCCGGGAAGAAGATAACCGGCACCTGGCAGCAGGGGCCGCAATCCCTGCCGCTGACGCTGGAGCGGACCCAGGGAAGCGTGGCTGCCGAGCCTGAAACGCTTTCCCCCGCGGACCTGGCGGCCAGCAAGCAGGCTGCGCAGAAACTCATCGGGGTGTGGAATGGCGCGTTGGCAGCGGGACCGGCCAATCTTCGCCTGAAGGTGACGATTACCAAGACCTCGGCCGGTGTGGCTACGGGCACCCTCGAGAGCGTGGATCAGGGCGCCAAAGACATCCCCCTTAGCGCCATCACCTGCAAGGAAGGCGCGGTCCACTTTGAGGCGCGCGGAATCGGTGCCTTCTATGATGGGACGCTCAGTCCCGCTGGCGTCATGCTCACCGGGCAGTGGCATCAGTCCGGCCAGGCGATGCCGTTGGAGTTCAAGAAGGCTGCCTCCGCGCGCTGACCCCGGACCGTTGTTAGCCGCCTTTATACCCTATGAGAATGTTACGCACACCCTTGCTCGTGCTCGGAGTGCTCTATGTGTGTTTCTTTGGCTACCTGGCAGCCTCGAGCTCGCAGTTGCCAGGACGCGTTGCCACCCATTTTGATGGCAGTGGTCGGCCCAATGGCTACATGAGCCGCGCTGCTCATCTGCGGTTCATGGTAGTATTTGGCGTGGCCTTCCCATTGTTCGTTCCCGCCATAGTCTTTGCCAGCCGGTTCCTGCCTGATCGATGTTACAATCTTCCGCACCGCGACTACTGGCTCGCCCCGTCGCGACGGCCTGAAACCATGGCTTATCTCTTCCGGCATTCGCTGTGGTTCTCCCCGATGGCTCTCTGCTTCGCCCTCGGGATTCATGCCTCGATCATCCACGCCAACACCTTGGCGCAGGCGCAGCTTTCGACACTGCTGATTCTGGCACTCGCCGGATGTTTCCTGGCCGGCACGGCCATTTGGGGGGTGAGCCTGATCCGTCATTTCAGCCGTGTCCCTTAGCAGCCTATTCAAATAATAGCAGCCGACGTAAGGAGGCTCAAACGTCGGAGCCTTCGCTGCGACTTGCTCTCCGCGGGCTTGCGGGTTACAAGCCTGTCTTGTGATTACTCGTTTGCAGGGGCGCGTAGCGCCTATGTTGGTCGTCAGCCAGCGTTCACACCGTCTGTCCATGTTATGATATGGTTCCGTTGGCTCAAACGGACGTGCGTCAGCGCTCTGGTGACGGCGGCGGGCGCGGGCGTCGGCAGCGCCGCGCTGGTCGCGTCGGATTACGTCGAAGGCGAAGTGCTCGTCCAATTCCGTGCGGCGGAAACCTGGGACAGCGTCCAGCTCACCGCGACCTTGCACGGGCTGGAGCTGGCGCGGCGCTTTGAATGGCTCTCCGCGCACCAGGGCCAGGTGATGTGCTTGCTGCGCTCGCCGACGCAAACCACCGCCACGTTGATCGCCGAGTTGAGCCAGGATCCCACGGTGGCATTGGTCGAACCAAACTACTTGCGCCGGCACGCAAGCCTGCGGACACCGAACGACCCGCGGTTCGGCCAGTTGTGGGGCCTGCAGAACACCGGCCAGGAGGTCAACGGCTTCACTGGTACCGCCCGCGCGGATATTGGTTTTCTCAGTGCCTGGGGCCTGGCCCGGCCATCCACCAACGAAGTCGTGGTGGCGGTCATTGACACGGGTCTGGACCTCACGCAGCCGGACATCGTGAGCAACCTGTGGACGAATCCCGGCGAGATTCCGAGCAACGGGCTGGACGACGACGGCAACGGTTATGTGGACGACGTGCATGGTTACGACTTTGCCAATGGGACCGGCGCGGTGACCGATTCCGGGTTTCACGGCACACACGTGGCGGGGACCGTTGCGGCGTCCGGCAACAACGGCCTGGGCGTGATCGGAGTGGATTTCCAGGCCCACATCATGGCGCTCAAGACCTCCAGCGACGGAACCACGATATCCAGCGCTGCGGTCATCGAAGCAACGCAATACGCGGCCATGATGAAGTCCCGCGGCGTGAACGTGGCCGCCATCAACGCCTCCTACGGCGGCGCCAGCTACAGCAGCACCGAATCCACCGCCATCCAGGCCGCCGGCAACGTCGGCATCGTCTTCTGCGCCGCCGCCGGCAACAACACGAACAACAACGACACGGCGGCCTTTTACCCCGCTAACTACCGCTTGCCGAACATGATCGTCATTGCCGCCAGCGATCAGAATGACGCGCTGGCCGAGTTCTCAAATTACGGCGCAACGACCGTGGACCTCGCCGCGCCGGGCGTCAATATCCTCTCCTGCGCGCCGGTATCTCAGTTCGGCAACGATACCTATGTCCAGCAAGCCTCGGCGGTCTATCAGGGCAATGCGCTGACCTATTCGGGCCTTACCACGTCCAACGGTATCACCGCGGCGATCTTTTACTGCGGGCTGGGTAATCCGGCGGAGTTCCCCGCCGCCGTGCGCAACAACATCGCGCTGATCCAGCGCGGCACGTTGTTCTTCTCGGACAAGGTTTCCAATGCCATGGCGGCCGGCGCGCGGGCGGCGGTGATCTTCAACAACATTGCCGGCGGTTTCACCGGCACCCTGCAGAGCGCCGGCAACTGGATTCCCGCGATCGCGATCTCGCAGGTCGACGGCCAAACGCTGCTCGCGGCGCTGCCCGCCTCCGGCACGGTGGTCAATGTGCCCGACCCCGCCAACGTTTACCAGTTGCTCGATGGCACCTCGATGGCCACGCCGCACGTCGCCGGGGCCGTGGCTTTCGCCGCGATGAATTTCCCGACCGAGTCCGTCGCGCAACGCATCCAGCGCATCCTCGCCAATGTCACCCCTGTCGCCGGCTTGGGCGGCAAAGTCATCACAGGTGGGCGCCTCAATCTTGCCCGCTCCGTGGACACGGACGGCAACGGCCTGCCTGATTGGTGGGAGCAGCAATACTTTGGCCACCTGACCGGCACCGATCCCAATGCTGACCCCGACCACGATGGCGCGAGCAACCTCGCCGAGTTTCTCGCCGGCACGACCCCGACTAACTTCGACTCCGCCCTCCGGCTCACCGCGCTGTCCGCCGCTGGGACCAACGGCGTCGTCCTGGAATGGCCGGGCGTGGCGGGCCGCTACTACCGTTTGCTGGGCGCGACGAATCTGCTCAGTGGATTCAACTCCCTCGTCCGCACCAACCTCGCTGCCACGCCGCCGCTCAACACCGTGACCGATGCCGCACCGGCCAGCGCCAAACCGCAGTTCTACCGGCTTGAGTTGGAACCCTAACCGATGCTGGTCGGTCAGACGGCCTGCGCTTTCGGCCAGAACACAGTCGAGGTCATCGCGGCCAAGAGCCTTCCAGCCTCGAATCTTGCTGTAATCAAGTCAAAGTTGCCATCTGCCATTGACTCTTGGCCTTAGCGCCGGTGCAGAAATATCGAGCCTGCCGCACGGCGGTGCCCGCCGCGATACCGTGCGTTGCTCCTCTCGTGGACTTGCGCGGGGGCTTCTTTCGACTACACTTTGACCATGAGCTTGGACCAGCTTAAGCGCGAAGTGGCGTCACTCAGCAGTCAAGAGCAGGCCGAACTGATCTCTTACGCCCTCGAATTACGCCACGCCGGCGACCCGGAGTACCGCCGCGAAGTGACGGACCGCCTTAACGACTCGGACAGGTCGCATTGGTTGACTCCGGAGGAGTTCGAACGCCGACTGGACAACGCATGAGGCTTCATGCGTCCTTACCAGGTTTATATTAACCAGGAAGCCCTGGTCTCAGCTCCCCGCTCCGGCCTGCCGCGCAAAGCCGTCATGGACTTCATTCGTTCGCTGGCTGCTGACCCACATTCCCGCGGAGACTTTGCCGAACGGGATGAAGTGGGCCGAACTGTACATGTCAAAATAGTAGGGCGCTTTGCCGTAAGTTTCTGGGCAGATCATGCGGTCGCGGAGGTGAAGGTCACTCACATCAAACCCGCGGACAAATAGCTCACGAACCTCGCAAATATCCGCACCGGGGAGGCGAAGCGCGTTGGGTCTTAGGTTCCGCTCCGCTCACCTAAGAATCTGGATGCCGCAAATCTTGGGCTCCTCGGCGGCCCCGCGCGTGAAGGCGATGACGATGTTGCCATTGGTGTCGGGTGAAATGGCCGGGAAGTCTTTCACGACCGCTTTGTCTTTGCCACCGTCGGCGGCGATATCGTAGTCGCTAATCACCCGGTGGCCATTGATATCCACGTTGAACTTGCGTTGGCCCGGCTCAAACTTGAACTCGGCGAAGTGCAGGCGAACGGTGCAGGGCTGCCCTTGCCTGACGGGAATCGTGTAAGTGCATTTTCCCCATCGCTCGCTCTGATACACGGCGGCGGGAGCCGCGTTGGGGACCTGGGTGTCAATGGCTTTGACGGTATCAGGCGCTGAGTCGGTCTTGCCGCCCTGGTAGTCGCAGTCCTGGGCAAATGCGGGCGGCGGAGCGCCGAAGCGGAAGAAGCCGATTTGGCTGCCACCGCAGTTGATGCCCAAGACTGTACCCGATGCAGTGGCGGGCATCGTCGCGGTCGCGCCTACATGGGCCTCGGTATTTGGTGCCACCTGGACGCCTCGGTTGCCAGAGGCAGGCGTGGGCTTCACGGTCACATTCCAGCCATCGACTGCCAGCAGGGGCGCGTCACCGTCCAACTCACTCGCGGTGGCCTCGACGGTGAGCGTCTTACGTTCACCCGGCAGCAACGACACGTAGTTGTCGCTATAGAACACCGGCAGGACGCGCTGACCAGAACGAGCCTTCCGCAACTGCAGATGGCTCATCAGGGCGAGAGTCTTGGAGGGGTTGCGCAGTACTACGTCCAGGAGGCACTTGCCATTGGTATCATGCCGCGTTGCCTGGATATCGAGTGCGACCGTGGGCAGCGTGTTCAGCGCCTGGAAGTTGTCCTCATCGCCGGAGGGGGCGCGCCAGTAGAAGTTGTCCGACAGCAACCCACCCTTCCCGTCGCGCAGTTCGAGTTTGACGAAGTGCACAGCCGACAACCCGTTAGGGAAAGCGACGGCGCTGATGTCCGTGACCGCGCTCGGGGCCGCGGTGACGGTATCGCCGTGGCTGTATTGGACGCTGCCATCAAGGTTATACACGATTGTCTTAGCCGTCAGCCCCTTCAACGACTCGGGCGTGTTGTTGACGACCATGACGTGCCAGTCCTTCTGATTCAGCATGATATGGACCGGCTCGCAGGCCTTGCGCGCGCCATACAACGAAGAATTCGGCTCCAGATCATGGCTGTAGAGCTGCCAGACGAAGCTCGGCTGGGCCGGGCTGCTCATCCAGGTGATGACACCCGTTTCCGGGTGGAACAGCTTGGCAAACCGGCCTTCGTACATCGCCCGGAAACACTCGTAGTTGGCGAGTTGAGATTTGCGCACGAAGTCCGGCAGGTTTGCAATCGGGCCATACCGGTCGGTGATTATGTAAGGATATCGATCGCCCTGTTGCGCGCCGCTGCAGAAATCATGCTCGGCCCAGTCGTCGTTGATGACCTCCCAGTCCTTCGCGGGCATCATCGCGCGCACCGCTTCGAGCGTCGGCACTGAGATCGACCCAATCTCCGTCTTAAAGGCCTCGCTAAATGTGTAGAACTCCCGCGGCGTCCGCCAATGGTAAGGGCCGCCCGAGTTGACGCCCCGGCCCGAAGTCGAGCTGGGCTGATAAAGCCGGCGCGGGTCCAGCTCGTTAATGAGCTTCTGGATGCCCTGGCCGATGGCCGGGGGCGGGTCGCCTTCATTGCGCGCGCACCATAAGGCGATGCAGGCGTGATTGCGGAAACGCAGAATCTTGTCGCGCACGTTCGCCAGGTAAAGACCCACGTCCTCCGGAATCGGCCCATCGCTCGGGTGCGGCTCGAAGAACTCGTCCCACATCAAAATGCCATACTTGTCGCAGGCGTCATAAAGATCGGCGCTGGTGCTCTGGCCGACCCAGTTGCGGATCATGGTGTAGTTGGCGATGCGATGCATCCGCACCTCGGCATCGAGCCGCTCCCGCGTGATGCGTTTCATCGCCTCGTCTATGCCCCAGTCGCCGCCCTTGGCGATGACGGGCACGCCGTTGACGGACAGCGCGAGATTATCCGAGCCGGGCAACGTATAGGTGATCTTGCGGACGCCAAACGTCGTCTCCTGCGCATCGGAAGCGATGCCATTGACGGCGAAGCTCACGTGCAGCTTGTAGAGGTTCTGCGGCCCGTAGCCGTTGGGCCACCAGAGCCTGGGCTTGCGCAGGTGCAGCGCCGGGGTCGTCGCTGGAGTGAACGTCACCACGCGGGTCTCGTTCGGTGCAAGCGAGACGTCTTGCTTGAAGCTGAACCCATCACTGGTGCCGGTCAGCGTGCCGGTCTGCGCGGTGTCGGTGACGTTGCGCAGGGTGGCCTGCACCGTGAGGTCCGCCGTGTCGGTGCGTGGCAGCGGCAGGTCCGAAGTGACGTAAGGATCCTGCACGACCACGGGCCCGGTCGCGGACAGGATGACATCCTGCCAAATCCCCGTATCGCGGTCGCGGATGGTAGGAATCCAGTCCCAGCCGATGCTGCAGAGAAATGTTGGACCGTCCAGGCCAGTGACCCCGCCGTTAAGTCCGGTTCCGCCGGCGATGGTCTTCTCGTGCGTGGCCCCCGGGTGCGGCTGGGGCCGGACGTGCACAGCGAGCGCGTTGGCCGCGCCCACCGTGACGCAAGGCGTGACGTTGAAAATGCCGCGCGTGAACGCGCCCTTGATCGTGCCGACTTGCCGGCCATTGACCCAAATCTCGGCGATGTAGTTGATACCCATGAAGTTGAGCCATACCTGCTTGCCAGCGAACGACCGCGGCGGCGTGAACGTGGTCCGATACCAGTAATCAGTGCGACAAAGGCTGTCGGGGATGTTGTTGGTGCGGTTGTTCTCGCCGTAGAGCGGCTCGGGATAGGTGCCGTCATTGACCAGGCTGGTCAGCACCGTGCCCGGCACCGTCGCGTGGTGCCATCCCGCCGGCTGATAATCCGTCCGGGACAGGGCCTCGCCGGTTTGAGAGACCNNTAATGAAGTCTATTGGCATGCGCAAATAAGACACTTAAGGCTCGTTCACGTCAATACTCTTGGCTTGTGAGCATTAGCCGTGGCCCGTATGGCCTTGCCGGCCTCCCGGGTCCTCGTTAGGATTGGGCCTGTGAAGGGCGTTGGCAGTCAGGCAGGACAGATGATCTTCGGCGCTAGGTGGCTGGCAGCGCGAGGCTGCGAAACGGAGTGGGCGTACTTGGGCGGCTTCGCCTTTGCACCAACCCGTCCGAGCAGCAACCGCAAGCTTAATATGGAGGAGTGGGGTTCCGTGACTTTCTGTTCGGGCCAATGACTCCAGAACTCCTGACATAGCGTCGC
>PLZQ01000298.1 GCA_003152225.1 Limisphaerales bacterium
GGCCTTGAAATGCGCTGGGCAGCCACCTGGACGGTCACTCAAGTTAGCTGGCAGCTCTGGATAATGCCACTGCGGGCCATGGATGGATTTTCTGGTAAGGACAGCCAAACACCCCTGTAATACTCAATGCCGATGTCTTGGCACCCAGACGGTGTTTTACTCACAATGCCGTATTGTATGCGATGGACGTTTGAATCGGCTCTCCACGCATGCAGGCCGCAGACCGGCTAGTTCCGATGGAGACGGTAGAAGATCGAATTGGCGGTATTGGTCACGTTGACGTAGCCGAAGGAACTGGTGAGTGTGTTGGTGACCAGCGGATACCAGGCCGGATGGCTGGAGACATTGGTGGTGTATTCGACCCCGTAACTCTGGGACTTCTGGCCATAGAGAAGCAGCTTGCGCGAACGGTCAGGGCTCATCAGCGCCTCGAGGATGGGAACGTCAGCGCTGAATTCCACTGCGCGGTAGAAAGCGGACTTCCGAGCCAGCGGAATGGTCTGCAGATTGGCGTAAGAAGTCGCCAGGGGCACGCGGAAGAGCGATTTCCAGTTGGCACCGCCACCGACCGCACTGGCGCTTTCGATGCGGTAGCTGCTACCCGGCTTGCCGAAAAGCCGCAAAAGTGCCGTGCTATCGCCATCGGAGGATAGTTCGAGGACAGAGGGATTGGGGGCATATTCCAGGACGCTTATGAGGCTGGCCATCACGTTGGATAAATGCACCGAGGTGAAGGATTTATCCAGGCAGATGCGCTGCAGGGTCGCCCAGAGATTGGTATTAGCCGGCGGAGCAGACCGGAGGAGGTAGGCGTAACCCGCGCGTCCGAACAAGGTGATATCCGCGGAACCGTCCGCATTTCTAACCAGATTTATCGCCGGCGGCGAGCCGAATATTTCTCCAACTCGGAAGAAGACCATGCCCTGGTCGGCAACGGGAATGTTTGTGAAAGGCATGCTGAGGGGGACGTTAGTCACCGAGGACCAAATGGTCGGTGTCCTCAAGGCTCTGGAAGACTCGATCACGTAGCCAGATCCCGGCTTGCCAAAGAGGGTCAAGTAACGGCTGCCATCCGGGTTGCGATTGGCCTCGATATAAGGCGGATCGGCATTGAATTCAACCGCCCGATAGAAGATCTGACTGAACGCGCCGCCGAGACCGGAAACCGGGGTCGCAAGCTGGGTGACCGCGATGGGACGCAGTCGTGTCCAGACCGAACCGGGCCCGGCGTTCGTGGAGTATTCGAGAGCGTAGCAGAGGTAAGGTTTGGCGTAGAGCGTCATCTCGCGGGCCCCGTTGGTGGGGAGCCCGGCTTCGAGTAGCGATTCCTGGCCGATTATAACCAGGCGCCCGGAAACCAAAGTCAGATTAGTCATCAGGGTGTTGCCGGGCCGGACCGCCACGGCCTGCTTAAGCGTCAAAGGAACAAAGGCGGACGGCTGCCCCGAGGTGGCGCTGAAGGAGAGCTGAGCAACGTCCTGAGTGCTGGAAATGACCTGACCGGAGCGAGCCGGAAGATGCAGCACCACGTTGCTGGCATTCTGTACGGTGACCCCCATGGCAACCGGATCGAGTTCTGGCGCGAGGGAAGTCAGGCTGAGGGTCGATAGGTGGCCGGGCGGCACATTCAGTGTCAGGTCCAGCGAAGCGAGACCTGCGCTGGAATTGAGTATGATCGGCACATTGGTGCTTTGTCCCGCCTGCAGGACGGCGGAGCCAATACTCAACAACAAGTATTCGGTTCCCACGTTGACCAGATTGCCTTGGGCGGTGTTAAAGTTGAGGCTGAAACTGACGGTAAACTGGGCCAGGATGTCGGCACCGCCAGGTCCCCAAACATCAACATTAAAGGTCTGCGAGCCCAGTGGAGCCAGGTTGCCGCTGGTCGCCAGATTGAAAAGGTCGTTGAGGTTAAAGAAGACCTGGTTCGTGCCCACGCCATCCCCGATAACCGCGGCAAGGGGATGCGCGGCGTTGGTATGCGTAAGGGTGACGAGACGGCCCATGCTGTCCAGGCCGGGGATGTCGAGAATCAACAGTTGGTCATCAATAACGAACGTGTTCTCCTGCTCAGTTATGACACTGGGAAGCGGTCCTGAAGCAGGATACACAGAAGTGGGGGAGTTGCTGAGTTGATAGTAATACGTTGTCCCCGGTTGGCATCCCGTCACACGAATCAAGATAAAGTCAAAACTCTGCTCCTTTTGACGGAGGAAGAGCTGACTCTGGCGCCGACTGTAACCTGCCGGCAGGTCCGGGTTGCCGGTTTGGACCGGGGAGGATTCGATACTGAGCTGACTGGTCAGATTGCTAGTGCCCGAGGCGTCCGCGAAGACAGCAATGGAGATGTCGTATGTCGAACGGCAGAGAATGCTAAAGCTCATGGGGGTGACGTTGACTGGCGCGACGTTGGAAACGATAGCCGCGTTGGCCGCACAGAGCCCGGCGAACAAGAACCAGGCCGCCAAAAACCGCGATGGGAGGTGTTTTCCAAACATAGGCTTACCTGGTTGAATTCGTTGTGCCGGAAGGATGGGGTTGCCGCACAATAGTCGATGAGCCAGTTCGTTCCAGTCCCGGCTGGCCTTTACGGGCGATCATTTCTTCGCCGCCGGCTAAAATAGCAAAGCGCTTGATCCCATTCGCCTTCAGCGTGCGCGCCATCTGCTGCGCAGCGCCATCGCCGTTATCAATGAGCACGAGGAGCGGCGGCGCACTCGCGGAACCGGCCAATGTCCGGGTGGGAGCGGAGCCAGCAAATGGCGAGCGGGTGATTTTGGCCCGAGGGAATTCCGCTGCCAGATCCGTCAAGGGCTGGGCAGCCGCCTGGGCACCGGTTGCCGCTGAAGCCGCGGCCCGAGGTTTGCGCAGATCCACTAGGACCACATTGTTGCTTTGAGCCATTGTGAGGTGGTCATACGTGATGATAGGAAATTCCTCTGCGCTTAGGCCCGCCGCGCGGGTACTGCTCGCGGACTGTGCGTTTTCCCAGGCTACGAAGCCGCCTTCAAGCGGGAGAGCGGTGATACCGGGCTTGGCGCTGAGGGTCACCGCGGCTGCGGCGGCGGTTTCGGTGCCCAATCCGGCATCGTAAGCCACCACAAGTCCAAGCGGCGGAAGCTCCTTTTGCGGCACCAAAAACGCTGGAATGTTAATGGCGTTGGGAATGTGGCCGGTCTGGAAGGCCGCGCGGGAGCGAAGATCCACGAAGGTAATCTTTTCCCTGGCCTGCAGTTTCCGTTGCACTTCGGCAGGCGTGATCGCCAGCGCGGAGGCTACGAAGCCGATGGCGGCGCAGCAGAGACAGCAACGAAGAATGGATGAATTCATCTCCTATTGGGGTTGGAAATTGTTTACGGGATTGACCAGGTTGAGCATCAGCACCGCCACGCGCGGCACCACGAAATCGACACCGATGGGCCGGCCATTCTGGACCTCGGCTACCAGCCAGCGGCCGGATTGGGAATCAAGCATGCGTACGGCCCGGACGTTGGCGCTCCCAAGCTGCCCGAGCAATTTGTAAGCTGAGTATTGGCTCGGAAAGCCCGCATAACTCAGTACGTTGGCACCTGCGGCAAGGTTAACCGGGCCGACCGAATTGACACCGAGATCAAGAACTCGCTGGTCGGCGAACTTGATCCAGAGGAAGCTGCCCGGCGTCAGCGCAAAGTTGGGCCCGGACGGAGCGCCTCCGACCCAGGCAACCGTCTCGCTGTTGACCTGTGGGACCAGCGAAGTGTAGTGGGTGATTTGCTGGACGCCAGCTTGAGCGTTCCAGAGCGTCAACAACGAGTAGGCGTTTTGCTGGTAGGCAGCCATAGCCGGAGTCACGGCAACCGCATTGCGATTCTGAAAGACCGGCTGCAACGAAGGCACATCGGCAATCTGGACACTGGACAGATTGTTGCTGAGATCCAGCCAAACCGTCCTGCCGTTGACCAGAGCCGGCCGGTCTTTTGAAGTCAAGGTGCGGGTAATGGGCAACGCGCGCAACGTGGGCAGATGAATCAGGCGAAGATTGCCCGTGAGCGAGCCGAGCGAGTCCTCAAGGCAAACCGCCCATGGTCCATCCAAGTAAGGCCGGGTCTCGTTTTCTGGCGTGCTGGTCACCCGGACCTCCACATTCCGCAACAGATCGAAGCCGTATAGGTCCACCTGGCCATTGCGATTATCCTGCCAAATAATCCAGTTATCGTAGATCACGGGATGGTATTGGCCGAAGCTGTTGGTAGTAATGCGGCGCTGCTCGCCCGTTTCCAGATTCTTGAAGTAGATCTCACCTGGGCCAACGTCGCGCCAATCCTGCCAGACCACGCGTCCGGCTTGGATATCCGGATCCAACTGATCCTGGGTGGAGGGCCAAACCAAGAAGTCTTCTTCAGTGAGCAAGTTGATGGCGACCAGTTGCCAGGGGGCATTTTGATTGGCCGTCTGACGGCGCTGATAGACCACCCACGGCCATTCGATGACGGGATTGATCTTGTCGGTACCGCTGGAAGAAGTGATCTGTTGCGTCAGCGTGTTGGTGCCGGGGTCTTTGAGATAGAGGTCCCAGTTGCCCCCAACCTGTCTGCCCTGCCAGACCACAAACCCGCCGTCTGTACGCGGATTCTCCTGACTGAGCGAGGTGCTCGTGAGCTTGGCGATGGACGCATTCGAGAACAGGTCCTGAGCGTAGATCTCGAAGTTGCCGCTGCTTTGATCCTGCCACACTGCCCAGCGACCCCGAGCATAGGGGTTCCTGGGACCCCGGGTGATATTCGCCAGGACTGCGGGTGTTCCGGAAAGCGAGCCGATTTGCACAAGCCGCGTGGCAAAATTGGTGAGACCCAACTGGTCCGCCAGCGTAATGCGAGCCGTGTACCAACCCGGCGGCAGGGCCGTGCCGGTGTCGCTGCGTCCGTCCCAGTTGAAGGTTTGGGACGAGCTGCCGATATTGGAGATTACCAGGGAGCGGACTTTGGCCAGCGTGGACAGAGAGTAACCAAAAAGCGGATCGAAATTCCAAGCGACGGTCGTTGGATTGTTGGTGGGCTGGAACACCCCGCCGCTTTTGCCCAGCACGGAAATGGCAAGCAACTGCGTGGTGGAAGAACTGATCACCACCGGAAGAACACCTGGAGCGTTAGTTTCCGGGCGATAGTAGCCATTATTAAGCGTCCACTTGAAGCCGGTCACCCCAGTGCCAGCGATATTAAGCAAGGCCGAACGGGAACGCGAAGGAGTGGCGGGCGTGCCGGTAACACGAGTAGGTGGCGCGGTGGGATCGAGCGTCCAGGTGACAGTTACGGCATTCGAGGGATCGAGATAATTGCCATACTGGGACCGGCCCAGCACTTCGACCGCGTAGGAACCCGCAACGAGATTGGAAAGAGCTATGGGGGTGTTAACCGAGCGCTCGGCGCTCCAAGCTCCACCGTTAAGACTATAGCGATAGAAGTCCACGTTGTCCCCGCTAACGGTCAAATTCGCGCTAGTGTCGGCAGTGGGCGAGGAAGGAACGCCCGCCACCGCAGCCCAGCCGACCACCCCCTGGAAAACGTTCACGTAGGCATCCACCCGGCTCGGATCGCTGATGGCCTGGAAGGAGAGCGGACCGTTGAACGGGCGGATGGAGAGGGTGTCGCCCGAAACGAACATCGGCCCAGAAGCCGTAGTCACACTGGCGAAATCAAGAGATCCGTTGCCCGAGACCACCAGGATGTTAGTATGGTTGGTCTCGCGATTGTTCGCCGAATCGGTGGCGTAGAACACGACCTGGTATTCGCCCGGATTGGGAAGCGAGAAAGGAAGAGCCGGGTAGAATGGACTATTGGTGACGCTGTAAACAATACTCACTGGGCTGGCATCGTCGGAGATGAAATAGACCTGCGTATCTGGCGTGATATAGTACTTGCCACCTGACTCGGTTACGGAACCGGCAAAATGCATGGTGGTGACGGGCGGGGTGACATCGGCCGTCGTCTGCGCATAGGTGACCGTGTAGGTGTAATTATTCAGATCCACCAAATCGAAGATGTTCAGGAAAGTCTGTTTAATGTTTCCGATCTGGGTGTAGCGGATGTTGGTCCAGTAATTGTTCGGGTTTAGCGTCTTGCCATCCGAACGTTGGACGCTGGCGATGGAAAACCGGGCTTGCCCCGGATCATCCATCCGCAAGTAGGACCAGCCCGGTTTGTCGGAGGAAAGCGTTACTTGGAAACTGCCGCCGGCGGAGGCGGTTCCGATGACGGAGGTATTGGTCAGGTAATTCACCGGCAGGATGTTGCCCTCACTCTCGTAAAGAGCATTGGGGATCAGGTCTGCGTTGTTGTCCGTAATCGCGAGGAAGTCCTTCAGGCTATCGCGGCCCGGTTGGTCGTTGAGAACTTCATGCGAGATAAAGTAAGCGTTGATGCTCTTGATGAGGGAGGTTTCCTGGCCGCCCAGTTCGGAGGCATGAGTGTAAGACGCTTTGAACTCGACGAATTCGCCCGAGAGCGAGGTGATCATNNGAACGGGCGTGTCGCTGACTCGGGCGCCAAGCAATTGCGCAATCAGCAGGAGGTTCTGCTTGTTCTCGACGATCTTGGGCTGCTGAGAGTCAATCTGAACGCTTTTAGCCAGGCCATAACCGGAATTCTTGACCAGAACGCCGACGGTGAAGGGAACCGGGCTTTCCACCTNNCCCGAGAGCTTTCCCGCCAGCCGACAGCCGACCTGGTATCGGATGCCATCCGGAGTAACGCCACCCGCCGTCGGTTTGGGGATAATAAACCAGTGGATGACTGCTGTGGTCGTCGGGCCGATCACGCCGTCGCCGCTGACGGAATTAACGCTCTCAAACGTTGGCGCCTGCACGAAGAACAAGGACGAGGCGTCATTAACCGTGCCGTTGGTCGAAAGTAGCGGATTCTCAAACGTCAACGTAGCCGAGAAGTCGGTGATAGGGTCCGAGCCGTCGTTGTTGGAGATTTCCAGCCGGGCATCAAAGCCGATACGCTCGAGTGTGAGTTGTTGCGCGATGACGATTTTGACCCGGGCACATAAGCCTTGAAACTGCTGCTGAGCCGAAGCCTGGATCGGCGCCAGTAGAGCCAGCAGCAGCCCGCAGCCTACCGCCGAAACGGCTCCGACGCGCGTGGAACGGAAGCCCACGGACGAGAAAGAAATGAGGTGACGCATGGTAGTCAGCTTACTTGGAAAGGTTAATAGGCACAGCCGACGGTTCCGCCGGAGCCGAGTCCGGGTGAACAGGCTCTGACGAAGAGAACGCCCCGCACAGGTCGTGGACCAGAAGGCCGTTGGCGTAGAAGGCCGTGTCCCCGCGCAGCTTCAGGGTGTAGACTTCGCGAGAAGTAGAGATCCGTTTGTTGGCGGTAATCTGAACGCGCTGGCGATGCTCGTTCATCAGCCATCCGCCGACTTTAAGCTCGGCGGCCACGACCCAGCCTTTCCCATCCTCCCAGAACAAGTGCTCGTCCGTTGTCCGCACCAAGTCAGGTTCCGCTTGGCCCGGACGAACAAAGTGAATCTCGCGCCACGTATTGACCTTTCGCTGGTAAACAGCCGTAACCGTGGCGCGTTCGCCGAGACCAGGGCCGGACTTGACCACGTCTCCGGGTTTGATGTGGTCAATGGTTTTGAAGGTTCCATCTGCCAGCAGGACACGAGTGTCGGCGGCAAAGCAACCGGCCTCAATAGGCTCGAATTGCTGGGTCGATTGTCCGGGTGGGTCCGTAATGATGGCCAATGGGATGCCGATGGTTGGAATCGGCCCGATCAGCTTGCCCAGGATGCAGCCCAGGTATTTGGCAAGGCCAAGGCCTCCTTGGAGCGCACCGGCGACGGCCTTAGCCCCCTTAGTGACCGACGTAACCACCATGTAGGTCACGGCTACAGTAGCGCAAGCAGCGATCCACTTCTGGTCTTTGGCACACTGAGCATAGGCCTTGGCAAACGCGGCCATGCCATCGATGAAGCCGGCGATGGCCTCCATATTGGGCATGCCGGAGCAACTGGCGATCGCGCTGCCCGCGCCACCTTGCTGGGTCGGGGCGTTGGTCCCAAAATAGCTCAGGGTAAAAGGAATCTCGATGCTCTGTTGCGGCAGGAGCACGGGCACATAGTTAATCAGTGGCGTAAAGCTGGCGGAATCGGTCTGCGTGCCGGTGATGGAAAGGTCCGACATCTGGATGAGGCCCTCATTCTTGGCGATGACGATGAAGCTGGCCTGGAAACCAGGGGTGACGTTGTCGAAATGCTGATATACGGGCGTCAAGACCAGAACCGGGACAGGCACGTGCGTCTCGAAGGTCTGCTCAATCGTGATCTCATAGCGGTCTGTGAATGGCACTGGCGTCACCGTGAAGTTGACGGTCACCACGCTCTTGCTGAGTCGAGTGGATATGTCCACGGTTTGGTCGGCCGCCACTGTCACCACCCCCACATTGGCGGAATGGCCGGGGGCACTGATCTGCCAGGACCAATCGCCTTCCTGGAGGTTGGTAACCGTGACGAGGCCGTTAATATCGGTCTGAACCGGCGGCAGTTCGCTCTGCAGGGCGATGTTGCGCAAACGCACCGTAGCGTTCGGCACATCCAGGCCCAGTATGTCATCGACATAGAATTGCACCGCACCCTGGTTGGCCGACGTAACGCGGGCATAAAGGTTGACGTCAAAGGTGGCGGTGGCATTGGTACCTCTAATCGTCAGCTTATCCTGGAAGAAGCCCAGAACCGTATTGGTCGGCGGCGTGAAGACTACCGTGAAGGAATTCGACTGGCCAACGAGGATATCGGGCAACGGGATGGTCCCATCCGGATTCGGCGAGAGGTTGAGCGCCATCCACGTGACATTGGTTGGAGGCTGGACCGAAACCCCCTGCAGATCTTTCAGTCCACGGTTGACGACCGTCACTTGGCGGCTGAGCAGACTGCCCCGGTTCAAACCGACTTCCACATACCCAATGTCAGGCTGCACGACCGACAGCACCGGCACCGCCGGCAGCAAGGTCACGGAGCCGGTGAACGTGGCCGCGGCACCCTCGGCTGAGGTTAAGGTGAACACCGCCACCGCGTTGTCCGGCCCGTCGGAATCCGCCGCTAATTGCAGGGTCACGGTCTTTTGCTCGCCCCCAGCGAGGTAGAAGTCCGCGCCGGCAAGGTTCGTGCCGTGGAGCTTAGTGAGCGGCACTTGATTGGTGCCTTGTATCTGATAGGCCCGAAAGACAACGGCAAAGCTGGTGAGCGGCAGGTCGCCGGGGTTAATCAGCGAGATGTTAAATGGGAGCGTGCCATTCTTGGACATGCGGATGTCCCCACTCGGCGGTGACGCATAGATCCGGTAAATAGTGATTTGCGCCTGATTGAGTTGGTCGTAAACGTCCGGGTGCGCGGCCCAGAGCGTCAAGGTGCCCGCCAGTCCGGGGGGAGGTATGTAAGTGTAGGAGTAGTTACCGTTTGTGTCGGTGGTGACGCTGTTGGCCCAGCGGTGGCCACGGGTGCTGAAACCAATCAGCAACGGAACATTCGGCACCGGCTGGCTGGTGATGCGGTCCAAAGCCTGGCCGGTGACAACGACCGGCTGGTCATTTGCGTAAAGGGCATGGTCGGTCTGAGCGGTGCCATAATAAGGAGTCTGCGCCAGGTCCGATTGCATAGTGCCGAACAGGGGACCCGACTGTTGTTGGCCGGTGGCGGTGGCTCGGTCATAAATCGCGCCCACCACGGCCTGGAAGGTGACAGTATTGCTGGCCAGGGCAAGGGGCACGAATACGTCGGGAACGGTGAAACTAGTGGAATTGCCTGGCGGGATGATGACGTAACCAGCACCGTCGGCGAACAAGATGCCTGGCGGACTGCCGTTGAACGGCGTACGACTAACTTCCTGGTCCTGGGAATTCCTGACGGAGATAAAGACATCGCCTGGCAGCGAACCGTTGCCGCGAGTCGTGGCGACGTAGATTGGCTTATAACCGCGGTTATAGACTTGGACGTTGAACGGGGTAAGGCCGCCGGCCAACGGCAACTGATTAGCGCTTAGATTGATCATGACCCCTGGAACCTGAACGGATGGCAGGTCAAAGTTCTCCTGGTAGATGACGCTGCTGCCGGCGGAGTCGGTCTGCTGCACAGCGCGGACCCGAACGGACTGAACCGACGAGTTCGACGAGCATGGGACAGCCCAATCGCTGGTGAACCAACTGCCGGCACCAACGGTGCTGTTGACGGGAATGACCACATTCAGGGAGACCGAGCTCCGGACCGAGCGCTGGACCTCGACCTGTTGCAGTGGGAGAGAACCCGCGGCCGTGAGATTAGAAACAATGATCTGATAATCGTCAAAATAACTGAGCGTGGGCGGGCCGCTGGTGCTACCGACGGAGGCGTTGACCAGCAGCGCCAGATCTACGCCATACACCTTGAGGGAACGCGCCGCGCTTTCCGCGTTGGTCGAGTTGAGAGCCGTGACGGCGTACGTCACGCCGGCAGAGCCGGGAGGCAGACTATCGGTGTAACTGGGGCTAGTCAGCAACGAACCATTTTGTTTGATGCCATTGCGATAGACATTGAAGCCGACAGCCGTCGGGTCGGCGGACGTCCAGGTCAGCACCGGCGCCTGGCCGATCGTAACGAGAGCCTGGAGGTTGTTGACCGCACCGACCAGCAATTGGAAGGAAACCGGATCGCTGAGCGCTTCGTTGCCAAGCGAATCGACCGAGGCGACGGTGTAGGACATGACGCCGCGAGGTGGGTTATCAATGACCGGGGTGACGGAGCTGACTGTTCGGATGAGAGAACCATTGCGGTAAACGTTGTAATGGTCCGGAGTCTCACCGGAGCTCGCCTGCCAGGTGATCTGCAAACCCGACGCGGCGAGCTGCACCAACACGTTGGTAGGCGCGGGCGGCGGAGTACGGTCGGAGAGAGCCACGCGCACTATGGAAGCCGGACCTTCCGCTCCGCGCCGCGAGGCAGTCACGACGTAGCGATAGTAGCCATCCGCAGGGGGCAGATCCACGTATTGGTTCGAGGCTACATTGTCTGCTACCAGGACCGTCGGGACGGTGAAGGTCGTGCCGGTTTCGGAATAGACTCGATACATTTCCGCATTATCGAGCGGATCCCAAGTCAGGTGAACCTTGCCGTTTGCGGACGAGGCGGCATGGAAGTTCACCGGCTGCGCGGGAGGAGTGGGCAGGGCTGTATTATAGATTTCCAGCGCACTTCCGGAGAGAATGCTGTGGCCAACATTACCCAGACTGTCCACAACCGTCAGAGTAAAATGGCCGACTCCCGAACCCATCGCGGGAGCGAGCGTGAGCGTGCCAGTCCAGTTCGTTCCAGAGCCGGACAAATCGACCGGAACAGAAGCACCAATGGGCGGGCCAAAGGCCAGGGTTGGCGTGGTCGCCGGTTGCGGCACCTCGGTCAATTGCAGGCTGACGTTAACGTTCGTCGTGGTGGTCGTTTGGATCGGCGGTACCAGGGCGGTGCTGATGTAGCCTGAGGGCGGCGTGACATCGATCACCATGGCGGGGCCGGAAGGCGCCCCATTGAAGGTATTGCCGGCCAGGTCAACGGCCGACACGCGGAACTGGACCGGGCCCGAAGGCAGCAAGGTGGTAACGTTGATATCCGCCTCGTATGTGTTCAGCGCCGTGTTACTCAGTGTGACGAGAGATGGAGCGGAGCCATTGGGCTGCACTGTAAGAGTGGGAGCGGCGTTGAGTGGCTCGGACGCACTCAGAACCAAATGCAGCGAGCCGACGCCCACGGGCGAAGCCTTATTAAAGCCGATGCTGAAAGTGGGCTGGACGGCGTCATAAGCAAAGCGTACCGCAACGGAGAGAGGGCTCTGGTTGCCGGTTGCGTCATAACCGACCACATAGAAGTAATAGTTGGTCGTCGCCAATCCCTGGAGGGTGGTGCTGGTGCCATTCAGCAGCAGCGTGCTGCCGGCTGCGTCAGCGGCGTTGTTGATCGGCACGGTGCTCCACAGGACCTGGAAGGTGGTGGCCCGTTTGCCGGTGGCCGGGAACCGCCAGGTGAGGTTCAAACCAACTCCGGGCTGGTAACTGGGCGGGTCCATAACAAGTTGCGCCGGAGGCATAGTATCCAAAGTGACCAACCGAATCGGTGAACTTGCGGTTCCCAAAGCATCCGCAGCCTGAGCTGTTAGCTGGTTGGCGCCTTCGCTGAGGCTGACGTTCTGGAATGTGAACGAGCCATCCGCAGCCGCGTTAGTAGTTCCGACGAGAGAACCCGACCGGAACAACTTAACCTGGACGTAAGGTTCGGCGGTGCCGGAAACCAGGAGGTTGTTAGTATTGACCACCAGGTCGCTAGACGGCACTGCGATGTTTGGAGCGGGCGGCGAAGTCGGAGCTATAACTACATTCAGTTCGCGAGTGGCGATGTTGCCGCTATTATCCCGTGCCAAAAGCCCGATGCGATGAATCGCGCTGCTGAAATTCCGGACATCGAGCCAGAAGGAGAAACTGCCGCTGAAGTTGGTCGCCTGACCGATGCCATCCACGTAGAGCTCTATGGAAGACATGCCAAGGAGTGCGGAGGCGCTTCCAGTCACCACCACTGGCCGCGACAGCACCATGCCCTCGCTCAGACTAAAGGCCGAGATGGTCGGGCCGGTCGTGATGTAGGTGACGGAAACGAATACCGGGGCACTGGTTTGGCCAGTCACGCTCCGGAACTGCGCGAAAACGTTCTTCAATCCACCACCGCTGCTCAGCGGGAAGGTCGTTAGGTTGCTGAACGAACCAAAGAAAACGCTGGTGAAGGTCGAATCTTCGCTCAGGCGCATCGTATCGGCGGTACGGCAAGCGAGCCGTAGGTTGACTGCCTGTCCGCCCACCTGGGTTACGTTGTTGACAGTGCCGAGCGCCGGGGTCAGCAGCGGCTCACCGGACAGGAAGCCGGTGCGATCCACCGCGCCACGTAATAGGGCGTCTATATCCGCGGGATTTGCGCTGCCCCACCAATCCTGGTTGGCCTGCAAGTTTAGGCCACCATAAGCCAAGGCGTTGGTGCCGTTGTTCTTGAGGACGGAATTAACGATCGTCAACTGAGCCGCCCCGAACTGACGCGCGCCAACATCGTTCGCCGTCAGGAGCGCGCTGGTCGTGCTGAGCACCGCGGAGCCAGCAACAGTCAAGCCGGCGGGAGTGTTGAACAGCGCCGTCAAGGCGTCCACGGCGGGCGAACAATTCGTGATCGCCAGCCCCGCCCCATACTTGATGAAAACGTTCCGCAGTAAAGAACCGCCCGCTCCGTTGCCGAGCACAATCCCATTCCAGTCTCCGGCCGCAGCCGTGAGCCCAGGTTGCTCATTGACAGAGGTAAAGAAGATGGGATCCAGCGGTGTGCCATTGGCGTTCAAGGAGCCTTGCTGGACGATCAAGCCGGTTCCGGGCGCGAAGCGCAAGGTGGTTCCGGCAGGGATGGTCACCACGGCATTGTTCACCACCGTGATGTCGTGGAGAATATCAACCACCCCCTGCCCCGCTCCACCAATGGTCGTGCTGGCCGAAATCTGCCCAGCATAGGGGTCCGTCCAGGCGGCGGTCGTCACGCTCGAGTTGGTGGCGTTGTTGACGTTGAAACCAACCACCGCAAAATAATAGCTGCGCGTCCGGTCCAAACCATCGACCTGCACCGAGCGGGTGCCGGCACCCAAAACTTGCCGCGCAGTCAAGCCGGCTACGGACGTGAAGTTATTCGTCTCGTAATACAGTTGGAAACCGGCGAATCCGAGCAGACTCGAGGTATTATAGCTGTTCCAGGAAACCTGGGCCGAGGAAACGCCCACAGCCGCCACTTGAATAGCGACAGGCGGCGGCACAGTGCTCGGCAGGCTGAAGGCGAGTGGCATGACAAGGGGCGAACTGTTGCCGGCGATATCCACTGCGGCGATGGCGGCATAATAAGGCTGATCGAGCGACAGGCTATAATAAGTGTATGAGCGCGCGGAAGTGCCGAGAGAAGAAATCGCCGTCAGACCGGTCACCGAGGTGAAGCTGTTCGTCGCCAGGTAAACCCGAAAACTATTCAGATCCGCGGGAACGGAATAACCACTCCAGCCCACGGTGGCCGACGAGCTGTTCGAGGCCGTGAGGCTGAGCAGCGGGTTTGGAGGCGGTGTGACATCCACCACGAAGCTGAGCGGATTGGTGAGCACAAGCTGCCCGCCTCCCAGGTCCCGGGCCATTGAAATCCAAACAAAGTTGGTGCCGTCCATGCCTGTAGAGAACGTGATCGGCAGCGTAGAGAAGGTATCGTTCGCAACCGCGCCAGCGCTCCATAGGCCGCCTGCAGGTACCACCGCCTGCAAGGCGACAGCCGGGTTGGTCAGTTCCACCAGTGGAGTGAAGCTGATATTCATGCTCCGGTTGAACTGGAAGCTGAGGACGAAGTTGGTGGTGGCCGGCACAAGGTTGGCAATGCTCCGTGTGACATTCGTGACAAGCGGCAGGATGCTGACCGTATCATACACTGCCACGTACTGTATGTTGGTCGGATCCAGCGTCGAGAAGGTCTTGTTGAAGCCCGCGCTGTTGCCTGCGGGAGCGCCACTCAATTGGAATTGTCTGAAGTTATAGATGTTCGGCGAGTTGGTTACGGAAAGCGGCACGCTGAAGGCGACAGTCTGGCCATTGGTATAGGTGCCCGCACCGGTCATGACGGCCACATTCGTAGGCGAGGTAGCGGTAGTGACCACGTGAAAGGTATTAGCTTCGACGTAGTTGGCCACAAAGAACCGGTCGCTGGTGACGATGTTCGTGAGCGAGACATTCTCGCCGACCAGGACTCCGCCCTCTGTCCAATTGGCGAAGCGATATCCAAAGTTGGCCGTCGCAGTCAGCACGCTGGTTGCCCCATAGAGATAGTAACCGATTCCCACAACAGATCCGGCCGCGGGCGGATTATTCGAGGCGGAGACCAAATAATCCGCTGCCAAAAGAATCGGCACGGTCCAAGAATTGTTCGTCTTGGTCAGCTCCACCACGTTATTTAAACAGTCAGCCAGGGCGGTGAGATAATATGTGCCGGGCGATACCTGGGCGCTGTCGGGAAGGGCAACCTGTTGCGTATTGGTGTAAGCCGCCCCGGCAGCCAGCGTCGTGGAGGGGGCCTGGACGGTAAGCAGTGTGAGGGCGCCTGCCACCGAATTAGGCGAATTACCGAGATACAGGCGGTCCTGCCACGGCCCGGTGGCCGGAGTACTGGCGGTATTGGTGACCACCCAGGTGACGCTGATGGTCTGGCCCACCTGTGCGCTGGCCGGGACCGAAAGCGCCCCCAGCACCAGGTCGCCGCTAGTGATGTGAATGCTTTGCCCCGAGACCGCCACATTGTTGTTCTCGTTGAGTTCCGCCACGTTATTGCTGCCGTCGGCCCAAACCATAAAATAGCGGTCACCCAACACGGCGGCAGGCAGCACGACCTGGCCCGTGACAGATAGCGATTGGCCAGCCGGAAGCGGCGTCGTGAACGGCAGCGCCGCCACAAACTGCGGGTTATCGCCCGCGGCATCCGCCGCCAGCCAGAGGGTGTGCCACCAACCGGCCGGCACGTTCGCATTGCCGTTATTGAACAGATTCCACGTCACCGAAACCGTTTGGCCCGCCGTGGCCGTGGCGGGCAAGGCGACCCCGCTGACAAACAAGTCCGGGCGAGCGTTCAGCACCGTGAGCAAGGCGCTGGTGCTGGAGACCCCACCGGCGGCGTTGCTGATTCGGACACTGTAATTGCCGCCGTCGCCGCTCTGCACATTTGTTATCGTCAGCGCGGCATTGGTTGCGCCCGACAAATCGGCACCGTTCTTTTGCCACTGCCAGCTCATCGGCTTGGACCCGCTGACTACGAGGTCGAGGGTGACGCTGTCACCAACCCAAACGGTTTGGGGAGCCGGTTGCCGGGTCACCTGCGCCGGCACGAGTTGGATGCCCAACGCGCCCGGCAAAAACTGCACCGTCAAACTATTAGCATTGGTGTCCGCCAACTCGCGCGTAATCGGCACGTCGCTCCAAACGGGAGTATTGGTTCCCGGTTGCTGGCCCAGCAGGAATTGGATGCGGGCGACTTCCTGCGTGCCAAAACCAAAAACGGCATTGTTGGGCTGGGCGGCGACCACGCCAACATGCCCGGGCTGGTTCGTGTTGAAGGTCAGCGCCGCGCCGTGGAGCGCTCCGCCGGGCGTCACACCCGCCGCGGTCATTTTCGCGGGGTCGAAGTCGAGGCTGAATCCCACCGCGTTCTCATCCCCCGCCGCCAGCAATTCGACCGGCAGCTCCACCAAGTTGCCCGTTGGGCCGTTGGTGGTCCCAGCCCGCACCACGCGTGGTACCGCCAACGTTGCCACCGCGCTGGTGGCTGAACCGGCGGCATTGGTGACGATGAGGCGGTAGCCGCCCCCCATCGCGGGCGTTACATTGTTCAAAGTCAGCGCGCTGCCGGTTGCGCCGGCCAGCGCGGCCCCGTTCCATTGCCATTGATAACTAAGCGGCGCGCTGCCAGCGACCCCGGCCTGAAATACAGCCTGCGAAAAGATGGGCACAGTAAGATTCTGCGGGTCCTGCGTGATCGAAGGTGCGGTCGCCAGAACGTTCACCACTCCATCGCGGAAGCTGACCGGGCGCGGATTGGCCAGGACATCGGCCAACTCGCGCGCGATGGGCAGGTCGCCGAACGCAAGCGCCGTCGGCCCGCTGGCATCGCCCGCTCGAAAACGTGCCAGGACAAGCTGGTTTGTGCCACTGGCGAAAGTCTGGCCGGCCTGGCGTGTCAGGGCGATGCCGATACGGCCTGAGCCCAGGCTATTGGTGTTGAGGAGCAGGCCAGCACCGCTCGCGCCCGACCCCTGCTTCACGCCCAGGAAGCTCAATGCAGTGACATCGAAGTTCAGGCTGAACCCGACCGCGCTTTCATCGCCAAACCCGACCAACTCGACTGGAACCTCGACCGTGCCGGCGGTGGCTACCGCGGTGGCCACAACCCGCACAACCCGCAGGTCGGTTGAAACCGTGATCGTGGCCGCCTGGCTGGTCGCAGCCCCAGCGTTGTTTCTCACCACCACCGAGTAGCTGCCGGCTTGGGCGACAGTTATATTCGTGAGAACCAGCACACTGTTGGTAGCCTGGTCCAGGCTCGAGCTGTTGCGTTGCCACTGATAACTCAACGGCGAGCTGCCGCTCACCGCCACCGTCAAATAAACCGTCTCCCCCGTCGAAACGAGTTGGCTGCGCGGGTTCGAAAGGATGGCGGGCGGAATCAGCGTCTGCAGGAGCGTCAACACCGCTAGCCGGCTGGTCACCGCGCCGCCGTCATTAGCCACCATCACGTCGTAATTACCGGCCTGGGCGGGGCCAGCGTTGGTTAATGTCAAGGAGGTGTTGCTCGCGCCGGCCAGGCTGGCGCCGTTCCAGCGCCACTGATAGCGCAAAGGCGGGCTGCCCCCGGCGGTCACCGAGAAGGTCACATTAGTGGCTATGTTCGTGATGGGCTGGATGGTTTGACTCAGCGGGTCCGCCAGGATGGTGGGAAGGAACAAGGGCGTAATCGCCACTTGTGCATTGCTGTAATTGGCGCAAAGCACGTTGGCGTTCGCATCCACCACCTCCCGCCCCAGCGGCGCGTCGGCAAACGAAACCGTAGTCGTGGCCGCGCTGCTCGACAGCAGGAAGCGGATGCGCGCCAACTCGTTCGAGCCGGCGCCGATACTCTGCCCGGCCGGCTTGGCCAGCAGCAGCCCCAACTGGCCCAGCGAGACCTGGTTCGTATTAACAAACAGGCTTGTCCCAGCCGCCCCCGCGCCGGACGTCTGGCCCACGTAAGCCAGCCGTGCGGGATCGAAACTCAGGCTGAAAGAAAGCCCGTTCTCGTTGCCGGTTCCCACCAAGCTGATGGATAAGGAGGTCTCACGCCCCGCAACTTCCGTCACGCCCGCTACGCTGATGGAACGTTCCGGACAGGCCGCGATCGCGGAACCACCCGCCAGGCAGAGCAGCCAGACCATGATACTTACCGAATGCCTTGCGTTCATACTTGCTTTGATCGCTCGTGAAGGTGTGTCAGTCGCGAGGCTCACTGCGCCGGTGTCAGCCTGTAAAAGCGGCATTCCCCGGCCGGGGCGGTGGCATCCATCACCGGCAGCGGCGCGTTGCCCAGCACGTTGGTGGAGAGCGTCACCCAATCCACCAGGTTGCTCGAGACCTGGAGCCGGCAAGTTTGGCCTGACGGGCCGGACAGCAGGAGCTGCAAGCCGCCGCCCGGCAGCAACTCTATCGACGTGAAGCCCGGCTGAGGCACAACTTGTACCGCGCCGCTCGTAAGCGCCATCGGCAGCGTATCGGCCACGATATCGACCAGTTCGCAAACGACCGGCGCGTCGGCGAGTCGCAACCCGGCCGAACCCGTGACACCCATCACGGCAAACCGCACCTTGGCTATTTCCAAGGCCCCCGATCCCAGGCTTTGGCCCACCTGCAGAGCCAACGCCAGTCCGAGCTGGCCGTCTTGGGCGCGCACCGCATTGGGTATGAGCGATGCCCCGGCGGCGTCTTTGCCGAGCGTCACTCCCTGATAGGCCAGGCGCGCCGGGTCAAACGTCAGGCTGAAGCCCAGGGCATTCTCGTTGCCCTGCGCCCCGCTCAGTAGCACCGGCACCTCGACCTGCGTCCCCTGCCAGGCGGTCAGCGAAGAAACCGTCAGATTGCGCCCGAGATCGTTCGGGGTATAGTCGAGCGGCTTGACTATCTGGCCCGCCGCGGGCTGCGTTGGTCCGCCCGCGGGTGTCAGCGCATCCAGCCCGGCCGCATAACGGCCCGCCTGCGTCCAATCGGCTACCGTCAACCGGCCGTCGCCGAGTGTCAGGTTGATGCCCACCATGCGCGGCGCGCAGTCAGCGCGCTGAAACTCGCTGCTGTTGAGCACGCTATCCAGTCCCGCCACTATTCGGCCGACCTTCACCCAATCGCTGATCGTGGCGGCATTGTCTCCGTTGGGCTCGGGCATCACATCCGCCTCGAATCCCCCAGTGCCCACTCCGTCCACCACCAGCGTTGCCACCAGGCTGGTGGTTGAACCATAATTGTTGGTGATGACGCACCGGTAATCGCCGACGTTGGTAATGGCCACACTGTTCAAGGTCAGCAGGCTGCTGGTGCCGCCGTTCACGGGCAGCCCGTTGAAATACCACTGGTAGGCCAGCGCCGGCACGCCGCGAGCGGTGACGCCGAAGTTGACGGTGGAACCCGAGGCAACCGTCTGGCCCTGCGGCTCAGCCACAATCGAAGGGACGCGGTCGCTGAAGTTCTTGTACCATACGGTGGCCACCCCGCCATTGTTCCGGGCGCTTGACGCCGGGCCGACGATACCCACCGACGGGAAACTGGCGGTCACCTGGGCGTATTGGTTCCAATTGACGCCATCGGTGCTGTTATACGCGGTGAAGACGTCGCCCTGCCGCTGCAAGCGAATCCAGACGTAGCTCATAACAAACGAAGGGACCCCGGGACGGCTGTAGGAAGGCCATTCGGTGCCGTTCGCCCCAGCAGTCAAGCGAATCAACCCCGAGTAGCCGTTGCACTGTCCCGGAGCGTTCAGACAGACATAGAGCCGCCGGCTGTTGGCCGCATTGGATTCGCGCCACATCAGACCCGCCTGCGTGCAACTGTCAGCCGTAGTCATCCCGCTGACCTGCACCTGCACGTCAAAGTCCCCATAGCGCGGCTCGTCGGCGAAATGCCCGGCATCGTAGCTGTTCCAGAAGAAATCGTTTCCGCCGGCCTGCATCTCGAAGTCGTTGCCGTTGAACGTCAACGTCGAACCGGCATAGGCTGGGTTGCCGCTCACGCCCAGATCGCGGTCTTCCGTGGTGAGAATGGTTCCCACGAAGCTGCGGTTGGCGGTGTTGCCCAAAAGGTCTGTGGCATTATTCACCGTCAGCGCAAAGCTGCTCCCAACCAGCGACGGCACATCCAGCGCCACACACATCGGTCCTGGCGCCGATTTCATGCCATAGGGCAGGAAATACGTTGCCGGAATCGGGCCTTCGTCCACGCCATCTGGTCGGAGCCATCGGACCGACACATAGTCATCTCCGTTGCCTTCCTTGTGCAGGGCGCAAATATAATAGCGCTTGCCCGCCTGCAATAGAATCGCCGCCGATTTCTGATTCCCCTGGCTGGTCCAGTTGCGCCAGCCCACCGCGCCCGAAGCATACGCAATTTGCGTCTGGTTGGTCGGACTGTCGTCGGTGCTCAGATACAACGCGCTCGCGTCATCCGATGCGATCCAGAAGTTGTACATCCCGCTCACCGGTGGCACGACGTATCCGTGCATCCGCTGGCCGTAATAGTCGCCGACGTTTCTCGGTGATTCGAAGTAGTCGCTGACCCAGTTCGTGAACGTCGGGTTGTTGGGATAAATGGCGGCGGAGGTTAGGTCGGAAACATTGTTGCCCCCAATGCCCGCAAAGACCTCCCGCAGGATAGCTCCTGAAAAAGTTCCGTACAACACCGCCCGCGTCGGCGTGGACCCATTGACGCTGTAATTGGCGGGGTTGGTCGCGAACGAGGCGGCTACCGGTTCGTCAAACGTGACGCCGATGCGCGTGCCGTTCTGCAGCGCCAGCGCGCGGATGATGTTCGGGGCCGTGCCGTCAATAATGAACGTGCCGGTAAAGGTGTCATTCGTGCCGTCGCCGCTCAAGCCATCAGCGTTCTGGTCCATGCCCAGGAAATTGCCTGCCAACTCATTAATGTTCGGCCCGACGCTGACCGTGTAAGTGCCGTCCGCAGTCTGTGCCGGGAAGCTGATGCGCCAGGTAGTGCCGCTAACCAGAGCCACGCTCGTAGGCGCGATGGAGCCACCCGGCCCGGTGATACGCACATCGCCGGTGGTAAACGAGGATGCCTGGACGGGTATGTTAAAGGAGATGTCCACCGAACTGACTGTGGGAGTCACCGCCACCGACGGCGTCATGTTGGTGATGCTGGGTCCGCCGAAGTTGGCAATAAACCCGCCGTCAAACGCCACCGAGTTGGTGCCGGTCGGGATGAGGGAGCGGAGATTCACACTCCGGCCGTTGACCAGGGCATAGCAGTTGATGTTGCCCAAAAGGAGACGCGAACCGGAGAACAGGCGCAGGCCCTGCCCGCCCAACCCGTAAAGGTAAAGGGATTCGGGCTCTCCCGCAGACCCACGCGCGCCATTGTTCAAGGTATCCACTAGCTGCACGAAGCTCTGTTGGTTCGTGTTGCCTGCTATCAACTGGCCGAAACCGAAATTGCCCTGCGCGAATGTCGAGGCCGCGCCAACATCCCGCCCCCCCACCTCCAACCGCTGGGGCACAGCCCCATCCATCAACAATGTGGCCAGGTCGGCAGTGATAGAATTGGTATCGGTGTTCTCAAACCGGAAATCGCCTCGGACTCTTAACCAGGTGGTAGGACCCAAGATAAGAGTGGCCGGGGGCCGCAGATATAGCCCTGCAAAATCCAGCATCGAGTTCGGGTCAGTGGCCGAGAACCGCGCCCGCTGATACACTGAGACGTTGCCAAACTTGATGCGGCCTCCCGAAGCCGCATTGAAGCTGAACCAGTCATCCCCCCCACTGGTGTAGTTCGGGTCGGCGCCATAGACGGCCTGCAGCGTGGATAGATCAATCACACCTTGGTTGGAGGCATTAGCCATGCAGTCCCAGTCCCAGCGCCAATTGCTGATGGAGGGATCCCACCCGTAGGCGATGCCGTACATCCGGATCGTCTGTATCCTTGAAAGGTCCAGCAGACTGCCGACGCCGTCAGCCGCAAAGCGGGTCCGAGACCCAGGATAACAATAATTCGACGGGTAAGGCGGTATCTCGTAACTCTGCGCCGCCACATGCAAGGTGCTGCCACCGCTGACAGATAAGCGCGACTGATAAATATTGGTCAACGGCAGCGAGGTGAAGGCCCCAGGCGTGGCAATACTCAAATCGCTGTTAACAAACTGGACCAGCATGGGGGCGTTGAACACCGTGCCGGCGCCAAAGCTGATCGAGGCGCCATCGGAAACGCTCGTCAGGCTCGGCAAGTCCAACCGGGTCCCGGCTCCGAGCCCGAACGACACGCTGCCCGAGACCTGTTGGAGGCCGGATAGCAGAATGCTGCCGCTATTTTGGACTAAAAGCTGCCAGGTATCGCTGCCAGCCTGGATGCTCTGCAAGCCTGACAGATTGATGACCCCGTGATTGTTTACAGAAACCGTGTAGGTGTGGCCACTGTCACCGCTGAGTGTGTTTAGCAAGGCCGCTGAGGACAGGTCCAGCAGCGAGCCAGCGCCATCAGCCGAAAACACGGTTGCCGACTGGCCGCCCGGAGCCTGGTATGCCGGAGCTGCCATCGCCAGCGTGCTGCCGCTGCTGACCGAAATGATCGAGGCATCGATATTCGTGAACGGCGGTGTGATGAGAACCTGCCCCGGAACCAAATTGAGGGTGCTGCTCTGAAACTTGCGGAGTTGCGGCGCAGCGAAAGTACTGTTAAAGCCAAAACTGATCGAGCTGTTGTTGAAGTTGGTCAGGCTCGCCAGGTCAAGCCGCCCCCCATCCTGCAAGTTGAACAGGGTGTTGTCCACTGTCTGGAGCGAGGGCAAGGCAAACTGCGCGGTTTGCAAATCGAAGCGCGTTCTTTGTGTCACCACCTTCAGATTGGGCAGAAGGATATTACCACCGCTCTCCACCTTAAAAGACAGCCAGTAAGGTCCGTTGTTGTTGTTCTGGATCGCTCCGTAGGCGATCTGCAGCCCGGAAAGGTCAATCACACCCTGATTGGCCGCATCAATGTAATAGGTCCAACCCCAACGCCAATTGCCGCTTGTGGGGTCCCACGCATAATTAGCCCAATTAACGCGGACCGAATTCAGTGAAGACAGATCGAGCCGTGACCCGGAACCGTCCGCACGGAACAGGTTCTGGGGGGGATAACAGTAGTTATAATCCATGGCCGGCTGCACGTAAGACGTGGCGGCGATGCGGAAGGTGCTGCCGCCGCTTACGGAAATGCTAGAGCCGTATATGTTCGTTAACAGTCCCGATTCGAAATCCCGCCCGGGCTGAATCGGGATTGCCGTATTGATATAGGAAACCAAGTTGGTGGCCTGAAAGGACCCGCTGCCCGTGATGTTCACCGGCACCGTATCCAGCGACCAGAGTTGTGGCGCTGAGAATACTGCGCCCGTCGTAAGATTGACCGTCGAGCTGGCCATTCTGGCGAGGCTGGGAAGGTTGAATACCCCGCCTGTAGCGCTGTTCAGCGTGGAATTCGATATTGTCGCCAGATTGGTCGCGTCAAATTCGCCAGGCCCGGTCTGGTTGATGGTGGCCGAATCCATCGAAACCGCCTGCGGGAGTTGGTACACCGGCAAGCCCAGGTTAAACCGAAGGTTCTGGTTAAAAAGCCGCGCGCTGTCGAGCTTAAGCTCCCCGCCGCTGTCCACGTCCAATTCCAGAACGCCGCTGCCGCCCGGTCCCGCCAGGTTTGCCAAGCCCGACAGGTCCACCACGCCGTTGCTGCGTGCCACGATAACGTAAGTTGGGTTGTTATTGCCGTTCAGCAGCATCGAGGAGACCCCGTGCAGGTCCACAACTGAATTATTCCCAACTGCCGAAAGCAAGGTAGCGTTTCCGACCGCGCGGTCCCAGGAGTAGGCGCTGCCCCCCACCGCGATGGCCGCGCCGTTCGTGGCCAGAAACTGCGGGTTGGAGGAAAGGACCACCGTATTGGCCGGAGCGCGAAAGGCGCTGCCGGCCCCCCCGGCCTGGATTTGCCCCTTGACCAGGGCCACCCCGTTGACCGTTAGCGATTGCCCGTTGGTCACCAGCATTTGACTCCCCACGCCAAAGCTCAGCGCATCAATCGCGCCCCCGCCAGCGACATCGAACCTGAGACTGGTGCTGTCTGGCACGATGACCGTGTAATTGGTCCCGGCTTGATTCAATGGCACCATCTGCGGGCTCCAGTTATTCGCATTCGACCACGAGCCGTAGCTGTTCCCGCCGGTCCAGGTGGCCGTTTGACCAGCCACCGAGAGAGCGCCGAGCAAGGATGCAAACAGTATAAAGACAGTCCGGGCCATGGCGGCGCTGGCTAGCGGGCCAAAGCTCGGCCAATGCGGGCTGGTGATGTACCGAGTTCTGGTTGCTCTTCGTATCTCGTTTGAAGTTTTCATAGGCAGAATATTTAGAGTTGAGTGTGCCTTAGATCGTCTTGATTCGTGAGTGTATCATGGAAGGTAGCCCCGGAACCCTTGTCGAAATACCAAAAGCCCGGCAGGTCGGCCTAGGCGCACTCCAGCAAGCAAGTGCCATCGCCACATAGAAAGTTGACTATGCATAGAAACTTTCCCGACCCACCGTCCCCATTTGTAGCGAAAAGACGCCGTGATGCAAGCAAAATCTGCGAAATGAAACACATATTACATCCTGTTATATATGTCATCAGAAAGGAGGCCCCGGTGAGGGTACGCTACAAGTGTCCGCAGACCGCGTGCCCTCACGCAGCGCAAGAGGTTTTGACGTTCACCGTGAAACTCACAATTGCGATTAGTTGGAAGACAGCATAAGACAGGATCGCGGTTGTCACGGCCGCTCCAAGAGAGTATAGAGGAGTTACTCGTGTGTCGTTTTGTTCAGAGCACAAGCTCGTTCCTGGTGCTGCTTAGTTTGCTCGCCGGCCGGCAAATGGCACAGGCCGCGCCAAACGGGGAAGGCCAAGGCCTCACTTCCGGCCCCAGCGGATCATCTATCGCTCATCCAGACGCTCGCGAACCTGGGCCTTCCGAGGTTGCCCTTGGAACGCAGAGCCCCAGTTCTGCGCGCGGCGCTGGCCTGGCAAGCCTAAGGCAACTACCCACTGCCATTATCCCCCTGGACGATCCGAGCCTTTCTCCCCAAGTGCAAAACGCAAGCTCCGCGAAGCACTTGCCCAGAGACATCCCGGGCCGTCGTATCCCCGCGGTGACTTTACTGTCCGAACTAAGCTTGCCTGACCTGGCCAGCCGGGCAGTTCCGCTACCGGAAGCGAATACGTTGGCGCACGCCAACTTTCACGACCGACGATTCGGCCGGCTCCAAACGGCCGAAGGCGAGCGCCTGTTATTCAATCCCGAGAGCATCCTAGTGAAGTTCAAGGACCAGGCGCGAGTGTCAGCCCTGGCCACCGAGCCCGGACGGGAACTGGAGGTAGCCCGGGCTCTGGCCAAACGGCCGGATGTAGAATTCGCCGAATTGGATCTCTTGCAGCGCCAGGCCCTTGCCCCGAACGATCCGTTGATTGGCAACCAATGGCACCACCAACGAATCGGCAGTTACACCGCCTGGGACAAAAGTCTGGGACAGAGCTCGATTCGCATTGCTATTGTTGACCCGCCTTTTGAGATGGACCATCCGGATCTGGCGGCGCACACCGTCCCCGGTTGGGATGCGGTGGCCAACCAGCCGATTACCGCGAGCAGCGGGATCCATCACTCCACTTTCTGCGCTGGCATGGCGGCGGCGGTCATAGGCAACGGACTGGGCGTGGCGGGGGCGAGCAATTGCGAAATTCTGCCGATCAACATCAACGGATTCACCAGCGAGATGTGCAATGCCGTGTATTGGGCCGCCTCAAACGGCGTCCGCGTCGTCAACATCAGTTGGACTGGCGCCGATAGCGACGCCCTCAATGCCGCCGGCACATACCTGAGACTCAACGCCCGCGGGATTCTGGCCATGCCAGCACTCAATGGCCCGGGCTTTGTGGACTATCCGAACCAGCCCGACATCTGGTGCATCTCGATGACCGACGCCGCCGATAACCAGCAATCCGCCTACGGCTATCACGTTGATTTTGCCGCGCCCGGCTGGCAGGTCTATTCCACAACCATCAACGGGGGCTACGCCTTTGACTCCGGCACCAGTTACGCCACCCCCCTCTTCTGCGGCGTGGTCGCCGTCCTCTTCAGCATCAATCCCACCTTAGGGCCGGACGAGGTCATCAGCCTCCTAAAGGACACGGCGGTCGATAAAGGCCCCTCCGGCTGGGATATGTGGTACGGTTGGGGCCGTATCAACTTCGGAGCTGCCGCCGCTGCCGCCGAGGCGACTTTGCCGGCGCTGACCGGGGCCCTCCAGACCAATGGCCTATTCTCCGTCGCCACCAGTTTTAAGCCTGGCCTGGACTATACTCTCTGGCGGACCCCTGCGCTCTCCGTCCCGCAGTGGATGCAGGTGCCGAACCCAACACTGGCTACCAACGACGGGCGGATCCTTCTCACTGACCCATCTCCTGTTCAAACTATGCGCCTCTATCGCGTGGGAGTTTCTTTGACGGGGCAGCCCTGACGGATACCTGGTTTACCGAGACCGATATGACTGCTCCCATCGAGCACAATAGTCTCCTGCCCCTGCAAACTGCGGTTTCCGCGCGCAGGCTGGGTGTCAAAGGAGGTGAAGCAGGACCCAGGCGGGTTACGGCCACCCCGAGGCCACCCTGAAGCCATCTGGTAGCCAACCGGTAGGCACCCTGAAGCCACCCTCAGGCTTATAGTTCCCCCAG
>PLZQ01000541.1 GCA_003152225.1 Limisphaerales bacterium
GAGGCTCAAAGGTCTGAAAGCCGCGATCGAGGAGGAGCATGGGGCGGTCGATTTCGACGGCGGGAGAAACGGGGCCGGTTGTGGGCGAAGCGCCAGGGGCGGTGATGTAGACATGGGCCTCCTGGTAGTCCTTTTGCTGGGCAAAGAGAGGCCCGGCGAGGAGGCAGGAGCAAAGGGCGACCAACACGGCGTGCGAGCCTACGCGAGGAGTGGGTTTAGTATTCATGCTACGGCTGATACGAAATTGCCTTTTAGGCGCCACCGACCCCAAATGTCAAGCAGCGAAGGAGCCTACAGAAATGCCTAATCTTATGGCTCAGGTGACGAATATGGCGTGGCTCCCGTGACCGCATACTTCTGCTTCACCTTCACCAACCGCCGCTCCCACTCGTTATTGCACCGGCTCCCTAGGTCCATGGTCGTCAGTCCATTCACCACGGACCAGAACCCCTTCTTGCCGACGCCATGAACCCTCAATAATGGCGACATCATGAAGTCCAGACCTTCCACCGGCGCATCCAAGCACATGTCCATCAATTCCCGTAAACTGCTCTGCCGCTTCCCGGTTGCCACAAAATGATCCATCAACCTTTGCCTCGTAACTACACCCAGGCCAATCGCATCCAGCAGGTCTTTCACCGGCCACATCCTCTCCGGGTCGTCAGCAGCACGAATCTCTTCCCGTAGCCTGATTCGCCTTTCCGCCAATGCGCTGATGGCTGCATCTTGCTTCTCGATCAGGTAAATCCTGCTTGGCGACAATTTGAATCTCCGTGCAACCTCCCCTTGCGGAATTCCATTCTTCCGCATCTGGAGGATTTGTCGGTTGCGCTCTGGAATCGGGATCGTGATTCGGCTTCGTAAGGCTATCCCAGAATGACGTGCACAAGATGGGTCCATCATAATTGATTTTGAGCCCACCCCGCCAGCGCCTGTCTCTTTGCAGCTCAAGAAAAGAAAACTTAGCGTGTGAGACCGGCCGGCGATTTGGCCACAAAACTTTCCGCGCTCTTGGTGTCACCGCTACCGTTGTACACGGCGTAGCGAGGGTAGGGAAAGAGCGGACGAGTCATTTGGGCGTTGCCGGACTCACTCTTGGAGGCAATAACTTTGTCGGGCGATTGGGAGTGCTCGACCCAATCCGCGATGGTGGAAAGCCAATCGACCTCGGAAGCACCGGGACCGCCCCCGCAATGGAGGCATCCAGGAACCATGAACAGCCGGCAATATTCAGCCGCGTTCGGGTCGTGCGCCTCCACCTGACGATAATAATCGACGGTGGCCTGCGGCGGGAGGGCCGGATCGGCCCAGCCGTGCCAAATGATGAGTTTGCCCTTGCGCGCCTTGAAGGCGTCCAGGTTCGGGCTGGTGGCGTTTAGGAACGAAGCTGCCAATCGGGTGTCCCGCTCAAAACTCGAGAAATTGTAGCGCGAATAATCCCAATCGGGATCATTGAAGACCAGACCCTTCCAGATCTGGGTGCCAAAGGCAAACATGAGGTCGGGAACGTGATTCTTTGCGACCATAGGTGGCACGGAACCTGTGATCCAGGCAATCCATTGGTTGGGATCACATTCGGCGCCGGGGCTGTATCCGGGATAGATCTGCACGTTGCCGTTGAACGCTCCCCGGTAAATGGCTTCAAAGGCTTTGCGCTGCTCCTCAGTGATTCCTGGCACCATTGAAAGGTCGAAATGGGTTGAAGGTGGATTCTGGACCACGCCGTCTTTCAGGCCATCCTGCGAGTCGCATTGTTCAATAATCGAGGCTTGAAGCCGCTCCAGCGATTCCTTGGTGATGACGGGATGATCCAATGTGGCGGGATCCGGGTAGAGCGCCTGGGCGATGCCCACGGACATGGCGGCAAGGCCGGTCCAGTTGAACGCAGGAGCGCCCGCCACGATGCCATCAAAATCCCTGGGATAACGTTGGGCCTCCATCATGGCCTGTCCTCCACCCCGCGAGCAGCCGACGAAATAAGAATATTTGCAGTCTGACCCGTAATAATCCCGGATCAACGCCTTGGCTACTTCCGCCGTTCGATGCACTGCAAGGTGGCCGAAGTTCACCTTCGCCTCCAAGTTGTCAATCGCCCATCCGGCCAGGTATCCGGACTCATCGTGGTGGCCCGTGTCGGTTCCCACAGTTGCGTATCCACGATTAACGGAACCCCGCGCCATGTTCTGCACGGTACCGACGAAGCCTCCTCCGCCACCCATGACGAAGCGTCCGTTCCAGTCCTCCGGCAGGAGCAATTCGAAACGAATGCTGGTGCCGATAACCCCGTTGACCTCGAGATAGGCCTTGGGATTCTTGGAATCCGATCCTACCGACTTGACCGACTCAAGAACCACGTCCGGCAGCCTCAATTGCCGAACGGCATCGATACTAAGCTGATTGGTAGATTGGCCGAATGACGCGGTGGTTCCAGCCAGCATCCCGATCAGAAGAACCAGAAAAGACGCTTTGAAGAGTGGCCGCGTTTCGTTGCTCGCGGTTTGGATGGACATTGATTCGATCAGAAAAACAGCAATCGCTTCATTCGCGTTCATGAGTCCAGCCTCGCGAGCAGGCAGGATTTAGGCAAGCGAGAAAATGACTCTAATGTGTGGGCACAAATTCGAAAAACATGTGACAGTCGGGTGAGCGGCCGTGACGGATACAGCGCCCTACTTCTGGAGGACCCCTTCTCGCTCACGGCATCGGATTGATTTCGGCCAGGCAGTTTTGGAATTCCTGCACAAGCCGCTTTCGCTTGTATTTCGTCCCAAGCATCTCGATACCCAACCGCAGCACATGACGGTTGCCAATCAGATCAGGGCCGGAGGCTCGCTTTCACAACTGGCTGGGAGATAAACCGACCCCGACGATGCTGCAGGCTTGGACCACGTTCAAGCCCAACCGTTCAGCCTCGGACAGCACCTCGGGCGACTCGGCTCCCGGGTTCAACCACAATTCATTGCAAACTCTGGCGGCAATCTCGGGGAGAAGCTTTAACAGGACCGCCGGAGGCAGATAAACGCTGACCAAGTTCGGGCGCACAGGCACGGATGGGTGAGAAAGCGCCCACAACAATACGACTGCGGCTGGTACGTCTTCAACGACGCCACTAACCAAATGATCGGCCCATTCACGGCACCATCGGCAGCGAAGCATTCCTGTCCGCTGGTGGCATAAACAACAATCAACAGGGACTGGGCTGGGCTGTCAAAGGCTCGGCTCGGTCCCGCCTTCAACATTTACGAAACGAAACAACATGGCCGATTACTTCACCAACTTCAGTCTGGTCCTCAAATTGGCAAACGAAGCGGAACAAGCGTATGCCCTCGATTTGGCCCATAAAGCCAGCCTCGCGCAACAGGGGCAGGTATTGCCTGCTGACTTCCCCAAAGAACTTGTGGACATGATCGAGGATTGGCAATTCGAGACGGATGCGGACAACTCAGGTACTACGCATGGGTCCTGGCTGCATTCGATGAACGGCGGCGTGGATGCGGTGTGTGCGTTCATTCAACATCTGCTCCAGAAATTCGATCAAAAAGGTTACGTCACCTTCGAATGGTCACATGATTGCTCCAAGCCGCGTGTGGATGCGTATGGAGGGGGAGCGGCTTTCATCACCGCCAAGGAGATCAAAACCATGAGCACGGCGACCTGGTTAAACGAACAGGTCGCCTAAACACGCTCGCCCGCTGGCGGCATAAACCAGCATCACTTGGGGATGGGGCCTAGGTCGGGCTGGAGTGGCTCGGCCCGGTTCCGGTCCCTATTCTTCACCGATTCGATGAGAGGCAGCGTTTAGCCAACGATTCGGCCTGACATTTAGAGCGTCGGCCTAGTGTTAGCTTCCTCCAGACCGAATTTAGGCAGAACCAATTGGATGTGTCCGTCTGCCAAAGCAACTACCCCGCGACGATTGTGCCGTGCTGAAATCAGGTTTTCGTAACCCGGGGCCCAGCGAGAATCGTCGATGGTGTTCCGGTCCTCATCCACAAGCATGATTTTGCCGGATGGGTTCTTCACCTGTGCCGTTTTGAACGCATAGAGCTTCCGGTCCTGCGTGATGATCGAACTCATGCCCGGGTTGATGTCATCTTCCAAATCCAAGCTGTTCAACGAATAGCTGTAGGGATAGTCCAATGCTGGCGATCCCGCGCCAAGGTCCTGCGGACAGCGGAAGAGTTTGGCATTGAACCTGGACATATAAGGCACGATTGCGCTCTGGGTGACATCGCGTCCCGGATGCCACCAGATCCAGTCCTCGGGCTGCGGGCCATAAACAGACCTTGATCCCGGAGCGGGAAAGGTATCGTTGTGAGCCTCGCAATAAAGGACAAACGCCAAACTGAGCTGGCGAAGGTTGTTACTGCAAGTAGTCGCACCGGCCCGTTGTTTCGCCCGGCTCAGCGCGGGCAGCAGGAGTGCCGCCAATAAAGCGATGATGGCCATGACCACGAGAAGTTCCAGGAGCGTAAAAGCGCGGCCTGAATGTTTGGATGCGGTGCTCATGGACATCCGGTGATGATTCAACCTACCTCTTTCTGACCGCTAGTCAACGCAGTTTTTTGCTCAGAAATGCTTGGTCCCATTTCAACTCGACATCGATTTGCAGCCCCTCTTTCACCGGCTCCGTCGTCGATTTCAACCATCAACCAACATCAACAAAATGAGTCACTTCACTGAAATCAAAACACAAATCAAAGACATCGAAGCCCTGCGTTCGGCATGCCAGGAGTTGGGGTTGACCCTGCTCCAAAACGCTGACGCCCGGGGATACGCAAAAACAAGACCAAAGGCGATTATGTGGTCCAGCTCAAAGGTCCATACGACATCGCCCTCGACAAACAACCCGACGGCACCTTCGGCCTGACTGCTGATCTTTGGCAGGGTCACGTCGAAAAGGAAGTCGGTCAGGGATACGGCAAACTCCTCCAACTTTACGGGGTCCACAAAGCCACCATCGAAGTCAGGAAAAAGGGGTTGTCCGTGCTTCGCCGTCAACAACCAAACGGGTCCATCAAACTCGTGCTCATGGGGGTATAATCATGAACCAAACAATCGAAATCATCATCGGAACCACTGGCGAAATCCAAATCGACGCCGTGGGATTCAAAGGACCTGACTGCGAGAAGGCCACTGCGTTTTTGGAGGAGGCGTTGGGGGTGGTTGGGCAGAAGATCAAGAAGCCTGAATACCACCAGCGCAGTACCAAGACCAACCTGCAGAGGATTGGGGAATAAAACTCGCGACAACGAACCTTGAGACTGCGTCACGAGACGGACTGAAACACATGTTGAAGCCCGGCCAACAAATAGCGGCTGGGCTTCAAACCGCCCCCCACTGCTCTGGTCGTCGTTCAAGGTCAGTGTCGGTGTGCGTCCACACTCCGACCTCAGCGGGTCATTTAGGAGCCGCGGCAATGATCTCCTCCGGCCTGGGCAGCTTGGGGAACGGCGCGTGGGGCTCGGTCTGATACCAATAGGCGACGCTGTAATAGTAGTTCCCGCTCTTGAAGGGCGGACTGCCATTGCCCTGCTCGATGAGGAAGCGAAGGGATTTGTTGAACACGACTGGATCCGGGATGTGCCAGCGGTAGGCGGTGGTGTAGGGCTCTTCGAGCAGGGTGACGCCAAAGTAAGGGAAACATCCTGCCCGCAATCCGTACGATTCGCAGAAATAATCTTCCGATCCGGTGCCCTGCATCGCGTGGCGCCCGTCAATATAGACGATTTCATCGCCTTCACCCCACCAACCGCCATCGTTGTTTTTGACGCTCAAAACACAGCCGAGCAGATGGCCCCGCCCTGTGGCTTCGAGAATGGTGTAGGATCCCACAGGGGGTGGTGTACCTTGACGGTATTGCGCATGGAAGTNNCTTGGGCGCTTTGGCGTAGCTCCGGTAATTGACTTCGAACCAGTGGGTGCTTGGTTGTTTGCCCAGGTTGGTAATCGTCAAGCGCGCCGCACGTTTGAACGGCATCGGGATGTAGCAGTTGCGAGCGGCGCCCGAGGCGGCCGGATCGGTGAGTTTACCGCGCCGGTCATCGATCGCAAACAGGGCCGAATGGTACCTCTCGGTCAAACCGAAGCCAATGCCGAAGAAATCGCCAACGGGGACCTCGACGCTGGGCTCGTTTTCCCCATCCCAGTAGGCGCGAAGAATGTGGTACTGGAGATGATGCGGCTCGTTTCCAGTGATGTTGTCGCGGAAATGTGTGATGCACCCCGGTCCGTGAATCTCGGCGAGGACGAGGGTCTGGCCGGGTTCGAGCCGGCGCCAATCGTCGTTTCCTCCGGTGGGATCAGCCGAAGTGATTCGGTGGGATTGGAAGTTGTGGAGGGTGGGCAGATTGTCCAACGTGAAATCCTGGGCTTGGGCGAACAAACCGGCACTAAGAAAGACAGCCAACGAGATTCGTGAATTCACCAAGCCAGCGTGGTTTGAACCGAGTCTGGAAGCAATCGAGAACTAGCAGCGGTCAGTTTGGCATCGGGTCTTACGTGTGGAGGGAAAACCTGAACATCTGATACGTGATACCGGAAACCGCACTCGTCACCCAACCCCCAACCTCCCATTTATACAATTGGGCGGCCCTGTATAATGCACGACGCGGCGATACTGCCAGTGCAAGTTGCAATGACTTCACATCCCCCAGCGATCACCTAAAACGACACCAATGCCCTCTAATTGGCCTGGATTGAAGAGGTTAAAGCGCCGGGTGTCAGGTTGGCCCTCCATTAGTTAGAGAAGAAAGAAGAAAGTACGAAAACAAGAACGGACAGAACTTGACCATATGAACGAGCACCAAGCAGTTACGACGTTTTCGAGGTGCGTCATTCTTTATGACGACAGCGATAAACGCTGCAAACCAGAGAAAAGCACCTCGGAGGATCAGCCTCACAAGCGATTTGTGCAACAGTTCGCATCAGTGATGGCCCTGTTCACCGTGCTGGCGATAGTCTGCGTTGGTGGGTTGGTGGTCTTCGCGGGCCTTTTGATGGGCTATCCCAAGAAGGTGAAGCGATTGCAGGACGCCCGCCAGTTGTTCAAAGGACGCCAGGATTCGCATCTGGGCAAGCCTGCGATCATAACATTGCCAGGCAGCGGTCGAGGATCTGACGACGGTCAGGCTTTCCACGGGGCTGCAGAAGTCAGTGGTCATCGCGGAAGCCTCGACTCACCCTCCTGGCTTTGTAACAGACTTTGCGGGTAATTGGAATCTTGAGGTGAAGATATGCGTACACTGCTCTACCTGCTCTTTCTTGCTTGCCTTGTTCCCCTCCTTTACTTCGCGAGCTTGATCCGGTGGACACAATCCTTGGCCTCGATAAGCAGGGCTTGGGCGTGGATGCGCGGCGCTACCACCTGGCCAAGCTAATGATGAGTCCGAAATGGCGTAGTCAACAGATTGCCCTGAAACATGAAGGACAGGCTATGCAGACGAGTCAACCAAAGGTCCGTTGAAAATGAAAATATATCCCGTGAGTCTGATCGCTGCGGCTGGGTTGCTTTCCGGTTGTTTTATGGCGGTGAGGCCAGGCCCATACGGGTCGACCGTTTATGTTGCACCACTGCCGCCACCAGTAGTGGTGGCGGAACCGCCAGCCCCGATGCCAGTCGGACCCTACGCCCCTGCCTATTATACTTGGGATGGGTATGAATACGTAGGCTTGTACGGTGACCAGTATATGTATTGGAATGCTGGCGCATGGGTTGTCTGCGATGCTGTGATACTTGGGCGATTCCACGGCTGGGAGAGATATCATCCGGGATGGCGCAGACATGCAAGGGCCTACCATCGGGCTGGTGATCCGCACCGATAGCTCGCTGATTGGCGATAACACACTTCCATTGCCGCCTCCGAAATCATGCACCTTGCACTGGCGGCCATTGCACTTTGCGCGTCTGGCGAGGGCCGGATCGAACTTCAGTAAACTCACGCCAACTCTCCCAGATCCTTCCATCGCTTTATCAGCTTCATCCTGTAGGTGGTTGATGGCGGGGCACTTGTGGCGTTTTCGAAGGTGGCAACTTCACTCTGATTATTCGGTGCCGACCATCGTGGGGCGTTATGGCACGCGCGAAGCTTTTGAGTACTTCATGAAGAATAAGATTGTAATTCGTACGGCTGTGATTTGCGTTGCGACGGCGGCCTTGACGGGATTTCTGTTGGTCGGGTGTGACCGCGAGGTCTCCAACACCAAGAGTAGCAGCGAGAGCAGCAGCGGCACTGTTAAAACGAAGGAAAAGACCGTTACCCAGGCACCGGATGGCACGACGACCAAGACAGATGAGTCCAAAAGCACCACCCCGCCTGAAAAGCCCTAAGCTATGATTGCATTGATTACACTGCCCATGTTTGCCGCCGCCGGTTACTCGTTGATATATCTCCTGGGAGGCGGAGGTCTTTTCGGAGCCTTGGTCATCTTCGTCCTAGCCAAAATGCTTGGCAGATGAGTTGCGCCAAGAAACCACTCGAACTCACCCTTTTCCAGAACTTGCAGCCTGTTGAATCCGCAAACCAAGATCTGCCTATGAAATTCATCTCCAGCAAACTCACCCTGTCTCGTGGGTTGGGGCTTTTGGTCAGCTTCGCCGTGTTGTGGGCGAGCGTGGTCTATACTCAGGCGCAGTTGCCATTTGCGCCGCCGACGAACCCGATGGCGCAACGCAATGCTCTGAATCTCCTGCTCAATCAGGTGAACTGGTTTCAGAATGCGGCGAGGAGCGCCTCATCCTACCCCAGCGGCGGCTATGGCCTGCTGGTCCAGCAGTTTCAGGCAGTTCGCGATCAGTATAATGGATTTAAGAGCACTTTAACCCCGCAGCAGTTGGCCTCCAGCACCAACCAACTGGCCGAGCTGGACGCCGGATTGGACATCATTCAGAAGGCCTTCACTAACTACCAGACCGCAGTGGCTAACGGACAGTCCAGCAATACCGCTTCTGCCAACCTGCGCCAGGCACTAAATAAAGCCATCCAGGTCTGGACCCACAAATTGAAGCAGCACCGCCGTCAATTGCGGGTCGGCTGATGATCTGCGCCCGTTCGGCGGAATAGCCAATCCAGAGAAATGATCTGCGCGGCGATTCCGTTCTTGATGGCCCAATCCAAACCCGCACGATCAGCGCCGGTTTGACCACCGAAAACAATCTTGATGTCTTTCGGTTTCTCCATGCCGTGGCCCAGATATGCCAAGATTCAAAGTCGTAGAAAAGGGGATTCGATGACGAACCGTGAGGGATAACGTCTCCCGTCGTGCACCCTCATAATCGATTTGATCGGGCCGCATGGTCATTTGAGTCACGCCGGAGCGGGGTGAAACCAGTCCCCATTGTGACTCAAACCTGCTTGCCACACCCCCCGTCGTCCACCGTCCCCGTTTGTTGCATCCGGTTAGAATACCTGCGTTGGCTGGCATTTGTGCATGGTCTGCACTAAGGTAACGGGTCTTGATTCCAATAATGAATTCGCACCATGCCTGCAAAAACAATCTTCATTCTTGCCGCCGCTTTGGCGTTTCTCCTCGTTACGCGACCAGCGTCGGCGGCTGACGACCCCAAACCACTCAAGGTATTGCTGGTCACGGGCGGCTGTTGCCACGATTACGCGAAGCAGAAAGACATCCTCAAGCAAGGTATCGAGGCACGGGCCAACGCGCAGGTGGACATCATCTACGTTGCGGATGGCAGCACTCACCCGCCCCTGCCGATTTACGGCCATCCCGACTACGCGAAGAGCTACGACGTCGTCATCCATGATGAATGTGCCGCCGACGTGAATGATCCAGCCGTTGTCGAGGGGGTCCTCAAGCCTCATCGCGACGGCATCCCGGGCGTGAATCTCCACTGCGGCATGCACTGTTATCGCATCGGCAATCCCAACGACCCCGTGACGCCGGGCACACCGCACGGGTTTTGGTTTGAATACCTGGGCCTGCAGTCCAGCGGTCACGGCGCGCAGCTCCCCATTGCCATCAGCTTTATTGACCCGGACAGCCCCATCACGAAAGGGCTGACGGGTTGGACGACGATCGGCGAGGAACTCTACAACAACATCAAGGTGTTCGACAGCGCTCATCCGCTGGCGCGCGGCAAGCAAGGAAACAGCGACTTCGTGGTCATTTGGACCAACCTTTACCAAGGCAAAACACGGGTGTTCAGCACTACGATCGGCCACAACAATGAAACGGTTGAAGACCCTCGTTACCTCGACCTTGTGACGCGTGGTGTCCTCTGGGCCTGCGAGAAGCTCGGCGAGGATGGAAAACCGGTGCCGGGCTATGGAAAGTGAGGCAGGGCGTAAGTCATGATCTTGTTGGGAACGGCTTCAAAATATCACACCCCGTCCCATGTTGCTGCATCGCTTTGCCGCAGTGTATTCGTCCGAAATGGCAATCCTCAGCGATATCGGAGCAAACTGCGCAAGACAAAGTGTCATGCCGATTTCATCGACCCTGGCCACTCAGCCTGCCGTTGAAGCTGCAGCCGCCTCTTCGTCGCGCCGACGTTTCTCAGCCAACACAGGCGCGATGCCGCTTCCCTGGGGGTGTTCCGTCGCTATGGTGGCCAACCCCAAACCAAAGCCTTTAAGCGGGTTGTGCCACAACCCCTCACCTGTGAGGGGATCAAGACAAAATATTTCACCGTAACAGGTGGCAAGAACCGCCTCGTGCTCCAGGACGACATTGACAAAATCCGCGCCTTTGAGATGTGTCGCCCAAACCTGTTCGCCTGTGCCACGATTCAGCGCAATGACCGATCCTTTGATGCCGATGAATACCAAGTCTGAGATTTTCATATTCTATTTTATCGCACCGGTTGCTTGCTCAAGTTGAGTTCGCTGATCTGGGTGTTGAGGGTCCAGTAATCGTAAAGAATGCCCAAGCCAAACAGCCCGATCGTCACCAGATACAGCAACCCGGTCCCCCATTTGCCCATGTAGAATCTGTGAATGCCGAGGAAGCCAAGAAACGTGAGTAAGATCCAGGCGACTGAGTAGTTGATCGACCCCGCAACAAACCGGCGATCAGCTTGGCGGTCCATTGAGGGGATCAGGAACAAATCGACAATCCAGCCGATGAGAAAGAGGCCGAAGGTGAAAAACCAAATGGTGCCGCTAATCGGTTTGCCATAATAAAACCGATGCGATCCGGTGAAGCCGAATATCCAAAGCAAGTATCCGACGACCTTGCTGTGTGTGTCTGGTGAACCATTCATGCTCACGGCGATATTACGATCAGGGGCAGCACGGTTCAATTACATCCCGGAGCAGCTTTTGTAGTGACCAAGCGATTCCCTCACCAACACCTCGTGCCAAAACACGGCTGCTGCGAAGCGACTCCGGTACAACAAAAAAGCCGGAACTTTAATCCGGCTTCTTCGACACACGATAACGAGAACAACTCGTATCGACGCCATGAAGATACCAGACGGCCTGTTCCCTGCATGTCACCAGTTGTGGGGACGGCCGGACGATTTGGTCGCTTTTGAAACCAATTGGATTCAGTCGCCATGATGTTTAGGTTTAACCGTCGCCGGCAGCAAAACTTGCCGCTTGCCAGCTCCCCTCCCCGTTTGGCAGCTTGCAGCCATGATGATTGCGGGCGAAATCCAATTCTTCCTCACTCGCGCAACGGTAATGAAGGAACGGCGCGTCAACGAAGAAGTGGCGGGCCAAAGACCCAAATTCCTTGCAGTTCAGTTACAACATGACTTCCCCACGTATGCTTAAACACCTCTCTTTCATAACCTGTGCCGCCTTGGCGATTAACACCGCTTCCATTCGGGCGGATGATAAACCGACCACCGCAGCAGCTCCCGTCGCAGTATCCCTCAGGCAGCCCGATGCCAAAGGCTTTATCAGCCTTTTCAACGGCAAGGATCTGACCGGCTGGGAAGGTCTGGAGGGCTACTGGTCTGTCAAAAACGGGGTCATCGACGGCAGCGAAACCAAGGATCACTCCATTCAGACTGATCTCATTCTGATCGCCTCCAAGGAGCATCCTGAGAAGTTTGTCAATTTCGAGCTCCACATCAAATGGATGCTCGTCAGCCCGGACGGCAACTCGGGTTTGCAGTTCCGTTCGGTGATCAACAATCCGAAGACCCTGCACGCGGGCGGCTACCAAGCCGACATCGACAGCGGCGGCAATTACACCGGTTCGATCTACGACGAATCAGGCATCGCCGGCGGTCGGGGCACAATGAGCAACCGTGGTGAGAAGACTAGTTGGGACGCCGAGAATAAGCGCCACAACAACCCGCTTCCAGAAAGCGCCGCCGACCTCAAGAAGCTGCTCCACAATACGGGCGATTGGAACGATATCGTTCTCATTGTCAACGGAAACCACGTCCAGTACACCATCAACGGCCACCTGATGACTGAGATGATTGACGAAAGTCCAAAGGCGGTCCTGAAGGGCGGAGTGATCGCACTTCAGATGCACGCCGGCTTCACGATGGATATTCAGTTCAAGGACATTTCCATCAAGTTCCTCGACGAAAATCCGTGATTGGGAACCGCCTTCACTGGCTCAATACACCGTGGATCGTCAAATCTTGGATGTGGCCGTTCCCGTGAGCGGGCAGGTCCCATCAGCGTCTACGTTTCGCCTTTAGGTGTGCCTCGCACAGCGCAACGGGATCCTCTGCGATGA
>PLZQ01000276.1:0-16079 GCA_003152225.1 Limisphaerales bacterium
CAAAAACTTTCGTAACACCCTCTGTAAGCGGGCAGGTAGATCATCAGGCCATAGACGAAAACCCAGAATGGCGCCATGACGAGAGCCGGGCCGCCGATCAGGAGTTCCGCCAGCACACCATTGAACCCGAACAGCAGGAAGACGGACGCGGGGCTGAATCTAAGCCTGACCAGCAGCCAGGACCAGACCATGAACATGGGCACAATGACAATAACGCTGTGCCAGACCACCACCTCAAGATAGTTGCGCGATGCAGTAATGAGCGCCTGCCCGTCGCCAAACACCGGAGCCAAATTCGTTAACGTCGTCGTCACGCCTTCCTCAAGCAAGGCCAGCACCGTGGCAAATAGCACGAAGGTCGCCCCTCTACCCAGCCGCGATCTGCTGAGGAGTTCACAGGCGGAGTTGCGAGCCAGGAGCATGACCGCGCCGCCCGTGACGCTCCACACCAGCGCGAGCGCTGCGGCCATCAGCATAATAGCCCCTTCAAATGTGCCGTAACGTTTCCGGCCCTCCGCCGCCATGCCTACCAATTCGAGCAGCATCAGAGGGATAAGCAGGATGATGATGAGCGCGGCTGGAGAAGACACCACTGCAAAGAAGCGGCCCCGCGCCTGACGCGCCGTCGGATGGACTGCCGAATTCATCTCGGTGGCAGATTGAATCCAGATCTGATTGCATCGCCAGCACGCTCTTCTTGGCGCAGCCCCGTGAAATACTTCACGTAAAAGTAGTTCAGCGCCGTCGTTCCGGCCGCAAACAAGACAAAGCCCAGGAAAATCCCTCCTTTGGCTTTGGGCAACACCAACGCCACAAGCAAGTAGAGAAGGGAGAATGAGGCAAAGAATCTGACAAACGACCGCTTCAATTCGGCGAAGCCAGGCTCCATGATCAGGCAGGGGGCCAGCAGCATGGTTCCCCAATAGGTAAACATTCCGGGCTGAGTGATGATCTGGAACGGTTCGAGAACCGGCGCATTTCCCAACAAGAACCACTCGACCATCAGGCCGAGAAAGCCAAACAGAAGGTAGTGAATCAACCGGGCCCGGCTCTTTCGACAGCCCGCGCTGATGCCTTGGCTTGCGAAAAACCCAATCAAAAGCAGCACCCCATAACTAAACATGGTGCTGCGAAATGCCCGGAAATCATGCCGAGCCAGAAGCTGATTCAGAATTTCACCCGGGACAGAAAGCAGGAGCCCCAGCAAAACGAAGATTAACAGCTTCTGCATGCGGCGAGATGGGGCGGGGTACGCTCCGCATTCATAATTGATTTTGACCCCACCCCGCCAGCGCCTCTCTCTTTGCAGCTCAAGGAAGGAAAACTTAGTGTGTGAGAGCGGCCGGCGATTTGGCCACAAAACTTTCCGCGCTCTTGGTGTCACCGCTGCCGTTGTACACGGCGTAGCGAGGGTAGGGAAAAAGCGGACGAGTGATTTCGACGTGGCCGGACTCGCTCTTGGAGGCAATCACTTTGTCGGGAGCTTGGGAGTGCTCGACCCAATCCGCGATGGTGGAAAGCCAATCGACCTCGGAAGCACCGGGGCCGCCCCCGCAGTGGAGGCATCCAGGAACCATGAACAGCCGGCAATATTCAGCCGCGTTCGGGTCGTGCGCCTCCACCTGGCGATAATAATCGACGGTGGCCTGCGCCGGGAGAGCCGGATCGGCCCAGCCGTGCCAAATGATGAGTTTGCCCTTGCGCGCCTTGAAGGCGTCCAGATTCGGGCTGGTGGCGTTTAGGAACGAAGCTGCCAATCGGGTGTCCCGCTCAAAACTGGAGAAACTGTAGCGCGAATAATCCCAATCGGGATCATTGAAGACCAGACCCTTCCAGATCTGGGTGCCAAAGGCAAACATGAGGTCAGGAACATGATCCTTTGCGACCATACGTGGCACGGAACCGGTGATCCAGGCAATCCATTGGTTGGGATCACATTCGGCGCCGGGACTGTATCCGGGATAGATCTGCACGTTGCCGTTGAACGCTCCCCGGTAAATGGCTTCAATGGCTTTGCGCTGCTCCTCAGTGATTCCTGGCACCTTTGAAAGGTCGAAGTGGGTTGAAGGTGGATTCTGGACCACGCCGTCTTTCAGGCCATCCTGCGCGTCGCATTGTTCAATAATCGAGGCTTGAAGCCGCTCCAGCGATTCCTTGGTGATGACGGGATGATCCAATGTGGCGGGATCCGGGTAGAGCGCCTGGGCGATGGCCACGGACATGGCGGCAAGGCCGGTCCAGTTGAACGCAGGAGCGCCCGCCACGATGCCATCAAAATCCCTGGGATAACGTTGGGCCTCCATCATGGCCTGTCCTCCACCCCGCGAGCAGCCGACGAAATAAGCATATTTGGACTCTGACCCGTAATAATCCCGGATCAACGCCTTGGCTACTTCCGCCGTTCGATGCACAGCAAGGTGGCCGAAGTTCACCTTCGCCTCCAAGTTGTCAATCGCCCACACGGCCAGGTATCCGGACTCATCGTGGTGGCCCGTGTCGGTTCCAACAGTTGCGTATCCACGATTAACGGAATCCCGCGCCATGTTCTGCACGGTACCGACAAAGCCTCCTCCGCCACCCATGACGAAGCGTCCGTTCCAATCCTGCGGCAGGAGCAATTCGAAATGAATGCTGGTACCGATAACCCCGTTGACCTCGAGATGGGCCTTGGGATTCTTGGAATCCGATTCCACCGACTTGACCGACTCAAGAACCACGTCCGGCAGCCTCAATCGCCGAACGGCATCGACACTAAGCCGGTTGGTAGATTGGCCGAATGACGCGGTGGTTCCAGCCAGCAACGCGATCAGAAGAACCAGAAAAGACGGTTTGAAGAGTGGCCGCGTTTCGTTGCTCGCGGTTTGGATGGGCATTGATTCGATCGGAAAAACAGCGATCGCGTCATTTGCGTTCATGAGTCCAGCCTCGCGAGCAGGCAGGATTTAGGCAAGCGAGAAAATGACTCTAATGGAAATGGGTCAAACCGTAGGTTCACAACGGTAATACGTCGCATGCCACTTGTTCGCTGCTCACACCTCGGATTCCAATCTCCGGTTTGGCCTTTTTCAGATGCTTCGCTGACGGTCGGCCAGCGTTGCCCAATGCGGACGGCGGAGTAGTATTACGATAAACAGCGGGTCCAGCCACCCTCAGGCTCCCCTAAAGCCATCTACTAGCCAACCACTAGCCACCCTAAGGCCACCCTAAGGCTACCCTAAGGCTCCCCTCAGGCTCCCCTCAAGCTGCTGGAGCCGCACCGGGTCGGGGACTGGGGACTGGCGCTCCGGGCGGGGGCGTCTGGATCGCACAGGGTGAGGGCCCGCAAGGGCGTGGCGGTCGCAAAGGGGGCCGGGCCTCTCTCACTGGTGACGAGCGCGTCGGCCACGGTGCAGAGCACCAGAGCCAGGTCGGTCTTCCGCTTTCCCGCCTCGCCCCGCTCTGCTATGATCCGTGTGCCTGCATGGCTGATGCCCGAATTGAAGAACTGAAGACGCTGCTGCCGCAATGCCTGTTGCCCGATTGGGTGCGGCTGGGGCGGCGGCTGGGCCGGCTATTGCGCGATCATCATCACCCGGATCAGCGCGATGCCTTGCTGGAGCGGTTGCGGCAACAGGTGCTCGCCTCGATAGCCCTGCGGGAGGAACGCCGGCTGAATGTTCCCCACACGGCGTACCCGCCGGAACTGCCGATCACCGCGCGCAAAGACGACATCGTCGCCGCCATTCGTGCGCATCAGGTGGTGGTCATTGCGGGGGAGACGGGCTCGGGCAAGACGACCCAGATTCCCAAGATGTGCCTTGATGCCGGCNNATCAAGATGATGACCGACGGCATCCTGCTGGCGGAAACCCAGGGCGACCCCGACCTCGCGGAATACAATGCGATCATCCTCGATGAGGCGCACGAGCGCAGCCTGAACATCGATTTCCTGCTCGGCCATTTGAAGGGCCTGCTTGCCCGGCGCAAGGACCTGAAGCTGATCGTAACCTCCGCCACGATCGATACGCAGGCCTTCTCGCGGCACTTCGACAACGCGCCGATCATCGAGGTCTCCGGCCGGCTGTATCCGGTCGAGGTCACATATCAGCCGTTGGACGCGGCGTCCGAGGAGCAAGGCGAGATCAGCTATGTGGATGCCGCGGTGCAGGCGGCGGAGCGCATCCTTTACGAGACCAACGCGGGGGACCTGTTGATCTTCATGCCGGGCGAACGGGACATCCGCGAGACCAGTGACCAGCTCGAAGGCCGTTTTGCCGGCGAGGCGGAGATCATCCCGCTGTTCGGCCGGCTCAGTGCGGGCGATCAGCAACGCGTCTTCGCGCCTGCCGCGCGCCGCAAGGTCGTCGTCGCGACGAACATCGCCGAGACGTCGCTGACCATTCCCGGCATCCGCTATGTGATTGATGCCGGGCTGGCGCGCATCAGCCGCTACAACCCGCGCACGCGCACCAAGCGCTTGCCCATCGAGCCCGTTTCGCAGAGCAGCGCCAACCAGCGCAAGGGCCGCGCGGGCCGCGTGCAGGCAGGCGTTTGCATCCGGCTCTATGCGGAGGAGGATTTCAATGCGCGACCGCCGTTCACGCAGCCGGAAATCCAGCGTGCCAACCTCGCCGAGGTCATTCTGCGCATGAAGGCGTTTCACCTGGGCGACATTGAGACGTTTCCATTTGTCCAACCACCCACGCCCGCCGCCATCGCCAACGGCTATGCCCTGCTCCAGGAACTCGGCGCGCTGGACGAACAGCGCGCCCTCACGCGGCTCGGCGACGACCTCGCGCGGCTGCCGATTGATCCCACGTTGGGACGCATGCTGCTCCAGTCGCAGCACGAACATGCAACGAGGGAATTGTTGATCATCGCCGCCGGGCTGAGCATCCAGGACCCGCGCGAGCGTCCGCTGGAGCAAAAGGACGCGGCAGCGGCGGCCCACAAGCAATTCGCCGATCCGCAATCCGACTTTCTCTCGCTGCTCAACATCTGGAACGCGGTTCACGACGAGTGGGACCGGCTCCGGACCCAAGGCCAGCGGCGGAAGTTCTGCAAGCAACGCTTTCTTTCTTACTTGCGGATGCGCGAGTGGCAGGACGTCTATACGCAGTTGCACGACGCGCTCGATGACATGGGCACGCTCAGGCTCAACGAGAGCAACGCCGCTTACGATGCGATCCATCGCTCGGTCCTCGCCGGGCTGATCGGCCACGTGGCGCGGTTTGAGGACCGCAACCAATACAAGGCGGCGGGCAACCGGCTGGTTTCGGTGTTCCCCGGCTCGGCGCTTTACGCGCGAGGCGAGCCACGGAAGAAGCCGCTCCACAAAGGCAGCAAGGCGCCACCGAACCCCAAGTCCAACCAGCCGCAGTGGATTGTCGCCGGGGAAGTCGTTGAGACCTCGCAACTCTTCGCGCGCACCGTGGCGGGGATTGACCCGCTCTGGATCTACCAGCTCGCGCCGCATTGCTGCAAGGTCACGCACCAAAACCCGCATTGGAGCCCGAGCGCGGGCAATGTGCTGGTCGAGGAGATTGTCACCTTGCACGGACTGGAAGTGCAGCGCCGCAAAGTGGCCTACGGCAACATCAACGCTCGGGACGCCACCGCCATCTTCATCCGCTCAGCCCTGGTGGAAGAAAACGTGATGCCCTCCCGCAAGCCCCGAGATGAGGAAGCCGATGCGGATCGGGATGAAGTCCGCATACTCACATCTGAGGATGAGAAGCAGCCGGAGCTACCGCCGCAGTATCGCTTCCTGGCCCATAACCGGAGCGTCCGCGCGAAGATCGAGAACTGGCGCACCCGCGTCCGCCATTATGCGTTGGGCGATCTGGATCAAGCCTTGGCCGAATTCTACGCCCGGCACCTCACCGACGTTTCCTCGCTGCATGAGTTGAATCGGCTGTTGCGCGAGCCGGCGGCACAGGAGCGGCTTTGCATCTCGGAGACCGAGCTGGCGGGCGGGCAGTCGTTGTCCTATGACGCGACGGCCTTTCCCGATGCGGTGCCGGTCGGCGGTCAGCCGGTGGCGCTGGCTTACGCCTATGCCCCCGGCGAGGACCACGACGGCGTGACCATTGAACTGCCCTTCACGCTGGCGCAGACGGCGTCCTCCGCGCTGATCGAATGGGCAGTGCCGGGGCTGCGCGAGGAAATGAGCCACGAGTTGCTCCGCGCGCTGCCGAAATCCATTCGCCGGGAGCTGATGCCATTTCCGCCCAAGGTCACAGAGATTGTCCGCGAGTTTCAGCCGGCGGGCACGTCGTTCCTGCAAGACCTCGCTGCTTTTCTTCACCGCCGATACGGCGTGGCGGTGAAGGCGACGGACTGGCCGGCGAATGCTTTGCCCGCGCATTTGCGCCCGCGGATTGAGATTGTTGATGCCCAAAGGAAATCACTCGGCACGGGCCGCGACCTCGCGCAACTCCAGCAGCGCCTTAAGCAAACGAAGCAGGAGACGGTGGCCAAAGCCGACTCCGCCGACTGGACGCGCGCCGCTCAACAGTGGGAACGCTTTGGGCTCACGGATTGGACCTGCGGCGAGTTGCCTGAACGCATCGCCGTGAGCGGAAGTCAGGCACCGCCGGTGTACGGCTGGCCGGCCATCGAGTTCGCCGAAGGAGTGGTGAATGTGCGTCTCCTCCGCAGCCGGGATTCTGCGCGCGCCGCCTCGCTGAGCGGCGTCCAAAGGCTCGTGGAACTCGCCATCCAGAAGGACCTCGCCTGGCTGGAAAGAGACTTGCGCGCCTTGAGCCGCTTCGATGCGCTATACGCGCCGCTGGGCGACAGCGGTGAGCTGCGGGAAACTGCCCTCGAACATCTGAAGCGACACCTGCTCCCGCAGGAATCCCTGCCCGCTTTGACCCGCGCTCATTTTGAATCGGCTGTGGCGGAGGCGCGCCAGCGGCTGCCCGGACTGGCGCCGCAGTTTATGGACCGGCTCGGGCCGATTCTGCAATTACGGCAGCAGGTGCAGCAACGCATCGGCGCGGTGGCGGCTGCCGTACCTCCGCGCACTCGAACTCTCTCTTCGCTCAGCCAACTGGGAGCACCAGCCGCTCCTCGCGTTGCCAACCCGCTTGCCGAGGAACTGGCCAGCCTGGTGTCTTCCCGTTTTCTGGAGCGCGTCGCGTATGATCGGCTGGTCCATCTGCCGCGGTATCTCAAGGCCTTGCTCATCCGGGTCGAGCGCGCGGCCTTGAACCCCGCTAAACACCAGGAACGGCTCCGCCAGCTCGCGCCCTACCAGGAGGCGCTGAAGAAGCTTCAAGCACAGCCGGCGCGCACGCCCGAGGCGCAGCAACAAACAGAAGCCTTTCGGTGGATGGTTGAGGAGTTCAAGGTCTCCCTATTCGCACAGGAGGTTGGCACCGCCGTGCCGGTTTCGCCCAAGCGGCTCGACCAACTGCTAGCGAGTTGGCCCCAGACGGAATAGCCAATCGCAAAGAGCAGATGGCAAATGGCCACCCAGCTAATACAGCTTCTTCAAGTCTGCTCCGCGGAAGTAGTGTTTGACGATTGTCTCGGCCTGGAACCCCTTCGCGGCCATGACGGCTGCGCCAATCTGGCAAAAGCCCACCCCGTGGCCCCAGCCCGCGCCCTGAAGGGTGAACCGCGCGGGAATGCCCTGCGGCCCCTCTTCGGTCCGGACGACAAAGGCACTGCTGTATAAATGGGACGGAGATAGCCAGCGCCGGATCTCCAATTCCTTGCCGACCACGATGGTCCGCCGGGAACCGACGATCCGCAACCGCACGATGCGGCCCGAGGGCCCGCGCTGCAGCGGCTGGAGTTGGTGGACTTCGCCGAAGTCGATGCCGGACCGCTTCTTGAGGAGAGCGCTCAGATCCTCCTGAGTATAGGTCACCTTCCAGCGATAGAAATCGGTTGTCTCCTGGTCAAACGAGGGGAGGACCTGCCGAAGGATGCTCCCGTCGGTCGTGTTGCAGTAGGCTACTGGTGAGGAGTCCACCCACCGCTCGGCGACGGCTTCGGAAGAAATCAGCGGGTGCTCCACGGTGGCGTCGGACACGGTCGCGAGATAGGGAACGGAAACATCCTCCCACGCGCTCCCGAAAACGTCACTCCTGCCGCCGCAGGACTTTGAGTAACGGGCATCGCAAATCTCGCCGCCATGAATGAGGAACACCCCGCGCGTATTTCGCACGGCCTCCTCCGCCGCTTTGGAGATGATCTTCGTGATTCCTTGATACCGCTGACAGTGGTCGTCAGCACATACGTCATAGAGCTTGTGATCCTCGCGGTCATACCAGCGGACGATCTCCTCCTCGCTCTCGCGTCCGCGCCGGGCCGGGCCGCCGACATTCTTGAACCGCTTCTGCCGTTCGAGCATGGCCACGAGCCAGCTTCGGGAGGTGATGGCGTGGGCGCGCAACAGCTCGATCGGCGCCTCCGCGCTCATCTCTGACGATATGACGCTCTTAAGGTATTGCTCGACTCCCGCATCGTTAACGGCAGTGATCGTGCCCTCGGAGTTCAACAGCAGCCGCAGGCCGCCCTCGAAAGTCTGGTCTTCCTTCCGTTCCCAATGGAAGTTGATCCCGATGGTCACGCCGCGCAGGGTGAAGGTGGCGTTCCCCTCGGGCACCAGTCGGATCTCCAGTCCACGAGCCAGTTCACGGCCATCTTTTCGCAGCAATACCAGGCGGCCCTGACTCGGGCGGACGCAGAACTCCCCGGTCAACGCGGTCCCATCCGGGAGGACGAACCGGCCATTCAGCACGCCGCGGGTTTCGGTCTCGTGCTCATAGATGCCGACGGAAAGGAAGGGCTCTTGATCGATCATAAGATTAACAGACTATCCGGGTGCCGGTCTTGCCAGCAAGCGCGGCGGAGAGCGCCGGAGGACAGGTAATGAGTGCCTCGCGACCGCCGCCCTCAATGAACTGGAGGCAGGCCTGGACTTTGGGAAGCATCGAGCCTGGTTGGAAATGCCCTTCGGCCATATACCGCGTAGCCTCGGCTGCGGTCATTACGTCAAGCGCCTGCTCGTTGGGCTTGCCGTAGTTAAGGCACACCTTCTCCACAGAAGTGGCAACGACCAGCATGTCAGCCGAAATCGCCTTCGCAAGGATGGCCGAGGCGAGATCCTTGTCGATAACCGCCGCCGTCCCGCGCAGATTGCCCTTTTCGTCCGCCACCACCGGAATGCCGCCGCCGCCCGCCGCGATAACCACGTAGCCGTCCTTGACGAGGTGCCTGACCACCTCAGCCTCGATGATGCTAACCGGCTTCGGCGAGGCCACGACCCGGCGCCAGCCGCGCCCCGCGTCCTCGACCATAGTCCATTTCTCGACCCGCATGCGGTCTTCGGCTTCTTCACGCGCGTAAAACTGGCCGATGGGCTTGCTCGGTTTGGCAAAGGCTGGATCATTCCGGTCCACCAGGGTCTGGGTCACGACGGTGGCGACGGACTTCTTTAGACCTCGGCGGCGGAACTCATTCTCGAGGGCCTGCTGAATCTGATAGCCGAGCGCGCCCTGGGTGTCGGCGACGATGGAATCGAGCGGGACCTGGTGGAGGATGCCACGCGAGTGTTCGCTGCGCAGCAGGATGAAACCGACCTGCGGGCCGTTGCCGTGCGTGATGACAATGCGGTAGCGCTGCTCCAACAGGTCCGTGATATGGCAGGCGGTCTCGACCACGGCGGCGTACTGGTCCGGCACGCTCATGTGTTGAGCATCTCTGATGAGGGAGTTGCCGCCGATGGCGATGACAACCGTCTTCATCTTAAGCTCCGTGCCTGGTGCGCATGGGGTGAATCTTAGGCCCACGACTCCGCTTAGCGAACCAAAAAGCAGCTTTACACACCCCGCGGCTAAGGCCGCGTCCAGGCAAAGGGAAACTGCAACCGGTAATACCGCAGCGAAGCGGAAGCTGGGACAAAGACGGCTTGCGTCGCACTGATGCTATCGAAGTTGGTCATGGTCGTCCAAGCACCGGAAAGCAGATTCGAGCTGCCGCTCACGAAACCGCCCAGGCCAATCGGCAGGTTGGCCACGTCCAGCCGGTTGCTCCCTTTCAACAAGGTGAGATTGGTGATCTGGACCGGTGAGATCATTTGCTGAACCGTGTCGGCGGCGATCTCATGGACCTTCGCGGTCGGGTCGAACGGATCCCAGAAGACGTAATATGCGCCGGGGCCGTCCAGATACCAGGGATTGAGCGAAGAGACTTCCAGCGCATCAGTGCCGGGATTCACCAGGCCGTAGTTGCCTGGGTGGGCCAGCATGTCGTCGAACACGGCGAACATGTCCGGCATGTAAATCTTAACGCCGGGCAGCGCGGCCCTGGCCTGGTTCAAAAGGGCGGCAAATGCGGTGTTGAAGTCAATGACCCGCTGGCGAATGAAACTCCTTTCACTAGGAGGTAAACCGGAATACTGCGGAATCTCGGTAATGTCCACGGCATTTGGCATGACCAGCGTGCGCGCGCCTTTAGCATACAGGTTAGTGATGGCCTGATAATGGTTGGCCAGGAAGCCGTTCATCGCACTATTCCAGGAGGCCAGGCTCAGATCCGGATAAAGGTACTGCATGTTGTAAACAAAATCGGCGTCATTGACCCACACCACAAAGAGCGCGGTGTTAGCATCGGTCGGGGAGAACTGGTTGACGTGCGTGACCATCTCGGAACTGTAGTGGCCAAAGTAGGACCAGTTCTTACTTGCGTCGTAGGTCAACCCTTGCCGCTTGGCCAGCACCTCGACCCAAACCAGGCCATTGCAATAGGTGTCGAGGTAGTAAATCGACCCGCCATTGGGGTTGTCGGTTGAGGAGCAGACTCCGTCGCCAAAAACGTAGAGCGAGCTGAATGCCGCTGGTGCGGGAAGAACGGCCGGTCCGGAGAACAACACGAACAGCATCAGACGAACCAAAGTCTTCACAGCGCCAGCTTGCCTCACGCCCGCCAAAAGTAAAGTCGGGACTGGGAGCGCGAGGCCGACCGGGGTGCGCGCTCGACCGCCGTCCACACGTCCCGTGGCATAGCGCTGCGCTCTGCGCTACGGCGACAGTCTCGAAAGGCGCCGCAGGCGAGGAAGTTGCTTGCGTAAGGACGGCGTCCATGCGTATCTGGGCCAATCGTCCGATTGCTCGAGCTGATAAATCAATGATCACGAACAGGCGCATTACGTCCGGTGTTCTCGTGGCGTTGGTTTCGGGAGTTTCGGCCTCAAGTGTTTTCGCCAATGGCTTTCGGCTGGCCGATCAGGATGCCTTTGCGACCGCGCGCGGCGAGGCGTTTGTTGCGACTGCGGATAATGCGTCGGCCATTTACTACAACCCCGCCGGCATCGCGCAGCTTCAGGGCAGCAATCTTCGCGGGGGCGTGTATGGCATCTATCTTGACCCGACCTTTCGTCCGCCAGCCGGCGCGAACAACAGCGGCAATACCTACCACATCGAGAACAACCTCGCCGCGGTCCCTCAGGTCTTCTACGCCTATGCGCCGGAGTCTTTGCCCCTGAGCTTTGGCGTGGGCATCTATTCGCCTTATGGCGGGAACGTGACCTGGCCGCAGGATACCGGCTTTCGCTCAGTCGCCCTCGAAGGCTCGCTAATGTATTCGACGATCAACCCGGTAGTGGCTCTCAAGCTGGCGCCCAGCCTCTCCATCGCCGCCGGCGCGATGGTAAACTATGCCAACCTGAAAATGGAGCAAGGCCTCCTCCGCACCGAGCAGCCCCTGGCCAATTTCTTCCGCTTCAAGGGAGACGGTTGGAGCGCGGGTTACAATCTGGGTCTGCTCTGGCAGCCGCACAAGCAGGTTTCGCTCGGCGCAACTTTCCGCAGCTCGGCGACGGTTGATATGGAAGGCCACACCGAATTCGAGCAACAGCCACTCCGCGGGCTTTACCCGGCCAGCAGCCGGATCGCCTCCGCCGAATTTGAGTTCCCCATGACGGTTGCCTTTGGCATCTCCTTTCGGCCTACACCCAAATGGAACCTGGAGTTTGATGCCGACTACGCCGACTGGGGCAGCTTCGGAACCATCTACATCCAACAGCAAGCCCCTCCCTTTGGCTTGAAGGCAATCACTCCAGTGACGTTGAACTGGCAACCGAGCTGGATGTATGGATTTGGCGTAACGCGGTATTTTGATCACGGCTGGCACGCGAGCGCGGGCTACGTCTTCAACGAGAGCTCAGTGCCGGACGCCTATTACACTCCACTCGCGGCGGATTTGGACCGGTATTTCATCAGCGTCGGCGCCGGCTTTAGAGGCAAACGCTTTGATTTTGACGTGGCTTACCAGTTTGGATACGGCGCGCCACACACCGTCACCGGCAGCACTCCGTCTTCCACACCCGGCCAATTCGCCGGGCAGAACGCCAACGGTACGTACGATTTCATCAGCCACGCCCTGCTGGTGACTGTGGGCATGCACTTCTGAGATCTCCGGCACTTCAGGTATCGTTATCGTCAGGAGCGCCGGCGGAAGACTGCGACTGGCTCCTGATGTCCGCCAAAGCGGCCAGTATCTCCTCCTTGGAAGACTCATGCGCCAAGATCACACCCCAGCCTTTCCCCGCCTGGAAAAGCCCATCTAACGCGGAGTCGTGATAACTCTGCATGATGTGCGGGATTTTCCGCTCGGACAGGACTGCGTCCATCAACTCGGCCTGAACCTCATTGTCCAGGACCGTGATCTTCTCGAACCTTTCCGTCTCGTCAGGCTCCGTGGGCGTTTGTTCCGTGGAGGCCGAGTTCTGGCCAAACTCCTCGCCACACTCCTGGCATGTAGCTGCCTGATCCTCGTTCTCCCGACCGCAGTAGGTGCATGTTTTCATTGCCGGGGCTTATGGTTGATTAAGACCGATATCCTTATCATTCACTCCTTTCGCAGTGGTGCGCAAGTCTGCCTTTCAGAAAGCCTCGGGCTCCTGGACGACCCTGATCACTCTCGCTTTTCCACCGGACTATGTGTTAATCTCAATGGAAGCGGCACAAACTCGAATCAACATGACTGAACCACTACGACTCCTGGAACCAATCCGCATCGGCGACTTGCAGCTCGCCAACCGCGTCTTCATGGCGCCGCTGACGCGTTGTCGTGCCAGCGCCGGCCGCGTCCCCAATGCGCTGATGCGCGACTACTATGTGCAGCGCGCGTCGGCTGGTTTGATCCTCAGCGAGGCCACCGCCGTGGACCCGAGCGGCGTGGGCTATCCGGACACGCCCGGCATCTGGTCTCCCGAGCAAGTCCAGGGCTGGAGAATCATTACCGAGGCCGTGCATGCGGCGGGCGGAAGGATGTTCCTCCAGCTTTGGCACGTCGGCCGTATCTCCGATCCCAGCTACCTCGGCGGCGGGCTGCCCATCGCGCCGAGCGCCATCGCAGCCCGCGGACACGTCAGTTTGCTGCGCCCGAAGCGCCCATTCGTTGTCCCGCGGGCCCTGGAAACCAGCGAGATTCCCGGCATCGTCGAAGCATACCGCAAAGGCGCGCGGAATGCGCAAGCCGCCGGCTTCGACGGAGTGGAAATCCATGGCGCCAATGGCTACCTCCTCGACCAGTTCCTGCAGGATAGCACCAATCACCGCACCGACCAGTACGGCGGCCCCATCGAGAACCGCGCCCGCCTCATGCTCGAGGTTGCCGACGCGGCCATCGCTATCTGGGGCGCGGATCGGGTCGCCATGCACCTGGCGCCTCGCGGCGATTCCCATGACATGGGGGATTCAGACCCCGCCTCAACCTTCGGCTACATTGCCGCGGAGCTCGGCAGACGCCGCATCGCCTTCATATGCGCGCGGGAATCAGTCGGGCCGGGTCGTCTTGGGCCACAGCTCAAGACCCTGTTCGGCGGGACCTATGTTGCGAACGAAGCGCATACCCGTGACACGGGCGAGCAGTTACTGAAGGCTGGCGAAGCGGACGCGGTCGCGTTCGGCAAGCTGTTTATCGCCAACCCCGACCTGCCGCGGCGATTTGCCTTGAACGCGCCCCTTAACGCGCCCGTGCCTGAGACCTTCTATGGCTCAGGCCCCGTGGGCTACATCGACTATCCGGCACTGCAGAGATAGGCACAGCCGCGTTGCGAGCGATTCGACGCGGAGCACCGCGGCGGCAACCGAGAAGCGCCCCAAGCTGGATTTCATTTGCCGCGGCCGGGTGCGGTTACTAGGGTTACAGGTTCAACCACTTGCTAAAGCGAGATTTAAAGGAATGTTGACTGACATTTTATGACGAAAAGACCGCTAACGAGCGAACAACTGCGGGAAATGGTGGCGGGCCTGAACAAGCTTGCGCGCAACCTCTGGTGGACGTGGAGTCAGGAGGCGCAGGAGATCTTTCAGGAGCTCTCTCCGCGCGGCTGGCAGAATCTCTACCACAACGCGGTGGCCATCCTCCATGAGGTGTCGGATTACGAGCTGCGGGTGCGCTTGCAGGACCCGGATTTCGCGGAGCGCGTGAGTGAGGTGCTGCGGCTCTTCGAGATTTACATGAATGAGAATGCCACCTGGGCTCACGAGCACGCACCGGCATTGCGCGCGCACCCGGTGGCATATTTCTCGGCGGAATTCGGCTTCCACGAGACGCTGCCCATCGCGGCGGGCGGGTTGGGCATCCTGGCCGGTGACCATGCCAAGTCGGCCAGCGACCTGGGCATCGGCTTTGTAGGCATCAGCTTGTTCTATCGGGAAGGCTACTTCCAACAGGCGATCGACGCGAACAACTGGCAGACGGAATACTACACGCTGCTGAACCCAAAGAACCTGCCGGTCGAACCGGTGCTGAACGAGAAAGACGAACCGCTGGTCTGCCGGGTGGACATCGGGATGAACCAGGTGTCGTTCCAGGCGTGGCGGGCGAACGTGGGCCGGACAACCGTCTATTTGCTGGATGCAAACCGCCCCGAGAACGAGCAGCATTTCCGCGACCTGACGCAAAGGGTCTATGGCGGAGACAGCACGACGCGCATCATGCAAGAAATGCTGCTGGGGATTGGCGGTGTGCGACTGCTGCGCATACTCGGAGTGCAGCCGTCGGTCTTCCACATGAACGAGGGGCACGCCGCCTTCCTCACGCTGGAGTTGGTCCGGGAGAAGCTGGCGGCGGGGAAGAGCCTGCCGGAGGCACTCAGCCAGACGAAAGCGGAATGCATCTTCACGACGCATACGCCCGTGGAAGCGGGCCACGACCGTTTCAGCCCGGACTTGATAGATTACGCCATGTACCGGTTCCGGACGCAAGTCCCGGCACCGTTCAGCGAGCTGATGAAACTGGGCCGGGTGAATCCGCAGAACCTGCAGGAGCCGTTCTGCATGACGGTGCTGGCGCTGAAGCTTTCACGGTCGGCCAACGCCGTCAGCGAATTGCACGGGCGCGTCAGCCGGCATATGTGGCATTGCCTGTACCCCGATAAACCAGTGGAGCAGGTGCCGATCGGCCACATCACCAACGGCATCCACCTGCTGGGCTGGATGAAGGGAACCGTCCGGCGGTTCTGGCAGCGCAAGCTGGCGAGTGAGCCCGCCAACGCCGCCCCGCCGGGCTTCCGCTCGGCGGCCGCCAGTTGGGCGGCGCAGATCAATACGCCGGATTTCTGGCAGCGCCTGGCGGATCAGGACTTCATTACCGACGAGGAAATTTGGGCCTTGCGCGCCAGGCTGCGCCGCGAACTTATCGAGTTCGCCCGGCGACGGCTGCTGATCCAGGGCCAACGGCTGGCGCACGGCGACTTCATTGCGTTTGATCAATTGCTGAACCCCGACGCGCTGACCATCGGCTTCGCGCGCCGCTTTGCAACCTACAAGCGCGCGCCGCTGATCTTCCAGCAGTTGGAGAACATTGTCCGCCTGGCGCGGGACAAGGATCGCCCGATCCAATTCATCTTCGCCGGCAAAGCGCACCCGCGCGATGACGACGGCAAACGCTATATCCAGCACATCATTCACCTGAGCAAATACAGCGACCTGCAAGAGCATATGGTGTTCATCGAGAATTACGACATGCACGTGGCGCGGCAGATGGTGTCCGGCTGCGATGTGTGGCTCAACACGCCACGCCGGCCGCTGGAGGCTTCCGGCACCAGCGGCATGAAGGCCGCGCTCAACGGCGTGC
>PLZQ01000276.1:16105-16303 GCA_003152225.1 Limisphaerales bacterium
TGACCCTGGTGCCGCAGTTCACCACGACGCGCATGGTGCGGGAATACACGGAGAAGTATTACCTGGCGAAGTAACCTATCGCGATGCTTACAGACATAAGATCGCAGACGGCTGAAGAGCTGGAGGCGCAGTTTCGCGCGTGGGGCCAACCGGCTTACCGGGTCGCCCAACTGCTCGAATGGCTTTACGTCCATCGCG
>PLZQ01000269.1 GCA_003152225.1 Limisphaerales bacterium
ATGCGCGCCTCGATCAGCGCCTGGTACCAGCCCAGCGTATGGTCTTCGACCTTGGCTCCACAAAACCAGGCGGTCTGCTGCGAATAGACCAGCCCAACGCGAGCGAGCGAGCACTCGTTCCGCAGGTATTTCTCCCAGCGCGCGTAACGGCAGTAGAGGTCCTCCACCGGCTTCAGCCATCGTCGGTCATGCAGCACGCCTGAGAACTTGGTGAACCACGGCCGCAGCCCGTTGGCGACGCCATCCGCCACCCAGAGGCGAATCTCGGCCTCGCTTTGCACGCTGTCCTTCCACCGATACGGTTCCTCGACGCCGACGCTGAAAATGCCAACGATGGGTTTGCGGCCCATGGTGGCCCGGAATTCCTTGCCGTTCTTCCCGTTGGCCCACGGCGCGGTCAGCCCGCGCCGGGCCTGCCGGTCGGCGATGAGTGTGGGCGCAAGCTCGCCAATGCGCTGCATGTCCAGCGAACTGGTCGCGCCGCCGCCGGTGTTCGGGATGACGCAGGAGTCGGGATTGATCTTGCGAACCTCGGCATCCCAGAGCCGCCACAAGTCAAAGAGCCTTTGCTGCCGCCACAGAATGTAAGCGCGTCGCGCCGGATCCTGCGGGTCGTTTGTGCGGGGCAGCTCGCGCCCCGACGCCGCCCGGAAGTTCGTGCGGCAATGCTCGCAGTAGCACATCCCGGAGCCGTCCCACCGGTTGATGAAGATGGCGTCCGGCCGGTAGCGCGACATGATCTCCTGCTTTACCTCGGTCATGAACTCGAAGTTGTAAGGACCAAGCGCGCACGTCACCCACATCTCGGGAGAAGCCCAGTGCCGGCGCGGCCTGCCCTCGGCGTCCACGGCAATCCAATCCGGATGTGCTGCCTGCACATCGTCATAGGTCGCGTGCGGGTCAGTGCGGGCAATGACAACCATGCCCAGCTTGCGACAGCCCGCGAGCAACTCGCCGAAGGCGTCGCGGTCGCCCAGCCAAGCGCTGCGATGATGGAACGGAACCTTCGTCGGGTAATAGGCCACGCATCCGCCGGCGCTGAGGCAGACCGCGTCGGAGCGAGTGCGCTTGAAGTAATCGAGCCAGAACTGCGGGTCGAACTTGCCCGGATCATCCTCGACGAGCGTGAGCTGCGCCCAGCGCATGGGCTTGTCCACCCAGCTTGGAGTTGGCGGCGTCAGCGCCGAAGCCTCGGCGGCGTGGAGTCGCAACCAGGGGAGTTGACCGACCACCACCGCAGCGCCCGCTGCGCTGCCGACTTGCAGGAAGTGCCGACGCGTCATGGCTACACCGCTTTCTCGGTTTTCAGGTGGGTCGCCTTTTCCAACCAGGCAGGGTTGATCTTCACTCCCCAGCCGGGAGCGTCCGGGAGTTTGACCTTGCCATCCGTTACTTTGAGCGCCGGGTTGTAAAGGCGCTCGCCGGCGTTCGCGTCCTCCTCGATGCTGAACTCGACGAACGGCCCGGCATTCGGAATCGCGGCCATGAAGTGCAGCGAGAACAGTGTGATGAGCGCCAGGTGCGACGAGTGCGGCACCACGAGCTTGCCGGCCTTCTGCCCCATCCGGGCGACGCGCCACGCGCGGGTGAAGCCGCCGACGTAGCACAAGTCCGGCTGCAGGATGTCCACGACGTTCATCCGGATCATGCGCCGCCATTGCGCGAGGTCGTTGTCTTGCTCGCCGCCCGCCACGTTCATCTTGAGCGCGGCGGCGACTTCGGCCGTCCATTCGAGCTCCCAGTAAGGACAGGGCTCTTCGAACCAGAAATAACGGCTATCTTGCATTCGTCGGCCCACCTCGATGGCTTTGGGGGGTGTGAAGCAACTGTTCCCGTCGCCCATCAATCGGATGTCGTCTCCCAGCGCTTTGCGGATGGTGGGGATCAGTTTCTCGGTGCGGCCGGGCGCGGCGTCGCGATCGTGGCCGTTAGGCACGCCGAGGCGCACCTTGAATGCTTTGAAGCCACGCGTGTCTCGGAGCTTGACCAGTCGTGCTGCTTCGTCCTCAGGCGAGATGTCGCGCCGCATGCTGGAGCCGTAAACCGGGAACGGATCGGTCTTGCCGCCAACCAGCGCGCAGACCGGTTTGCCCTTGATCTGGCCATAGAGATCCCAGATGGCGGTATCCACGCCCGCCAGTGCCCGGCAGACGTATGACCACGGGAACTTCATGTTGGCGTCAATGACGCGGTCCACCAGAGCATCGATGTGCGCCGGATCGCTGCCGACAACCTGCCGGGCCACCTGCCGGTGCAGCACGGCAGCGGTGATGTCCGGCTCAAACGACGAGAGCTGCCCATACCCCTCATGTCCGTCGTTGGCCGTGACCCGAACGATGCCGTGTTGGCCCTGCGTCCACGACTCGACCTTGGTGATGGTCAACCCCGGATCAATGATTTGGAACTCGGCATACTCCTCGGTGCGTCCCAGGTAGGGATAACTTCCTCCGCTCGCCGGCGCCGCGTCCAGGCGGGGAGGCAGTCCGGAAACAGCAGCCAGGGCGACTGTGCTCTTCAGAAACTCGCGTCTTTGGATTCTCATAAGTCAGCGCTGTATCTTCACGACGACGTAAGGCGTCTCCTGGTTCAGGTCGGGATGGATTCTGCCGTTGCCTTTGTTGTCCATCGCTTCGATGAAATACATCAGGTCCCACGCCGGGGCAATGTCTTCCGCCGGAATCACCGCGCGGTAATGGTCGATCCCGCCCGCGGGGAGCATGGGCAACGTGCGATAATCCTCGTGCTGGTTCACGCTGCGGTAACGCAGGCGGACCCATTTGACGCCGGAAGGGTCGCTCACCTCGGCGGCGATTGTCAGCGGTTTGCCGACGGTCGCCGTCTTCACGGGTTGATGCACCACGACGGGCGCGTCACCGTTGCCGGGCCCGGCGAAAGGCCGGTATCGCGGCGCCGTCATGGCTTCGTTGGTTGCCTTCAACTCACGCCGCTGCCGCTCCAGCGCGGCGAGGCCCCTTTCCAATGCGGCCAGCTCATCCTTCCAGTGGCCGCACAAGCTCGCTCCGCGAACGCCCATCATGAGGTCTTCGGCATAGAAATCGCCCGCGGCGACCACAAGCTGCCGCCAGGCCTCCACGGCCTCACGCTCTGCCGCGATGGCGTCGTCGAGAGCCTTGGGCTCTTTGGTCCGTTCAAACAGCCGGAAGCTGACAGCGGCAGGAATGCGGCGCGAGTGAAAGAGCGCCAGATTCGCCAGTATCTTCAGGTCCGTGATCGTAGAGTCGAATTCCCGGTTCCGGTGGCTGCCGATGCGCTTCCCGGCTTCGGCGACTTGCGCG
>PLZQ01000145.1 GCA_003152225.1 Limisphaerales bacterium
AATGGCAATTCGCCATGTACAGGCAAAGGAGCAAGGCCGAGGCGCAGCGTGGCCGCTGATGCTACAGGTCGTTAACCTTTCCTCAGGGCTTGACGGCGGCAGTCAGGGCTGGAGACGTCGGGAAAGCGTCGGCAGCGGTAGCGTGCGATAGCCACACGGTGCCCAGCGCGGCTGCCGGCATTGACTATTCCCGAGTTGAAGGCTGGCCAGGTGCGCTGAGAACAACAGTAAAGCAAAACCTGATTTGCGCCCCGCGATTATTTCGAGATACTTGTTGACCCAATTGGCTGCTTGGTCCTGAATATGCCGCGTTGGCTGCTAAGCGGCCTGGAAGCTGATGCGAATCGTTCTGCGCAACTTCAAGACCCGTCAATATCCTCAGGATGTGGATGGTTCGATGGAAAGCCGGCAGGGCATCGGGAATTGGGCAGGTTAATAGCCAACGCAAATGACTGACCTGCTTGAATATGTCCGAGCTTAAGCGAGCGCCACTTCCCGGGGCGGAAAGGGCGCGGGCACTGCAGTTGAGTATGGGTGACTCCCTCTGCTCTGGAGCTCCTTCGCCCTCATCCCGCTGGCGCGGACGAAGCCCCTGCCGCGCAGTGGAGGCACAAACCTCTCTAGCTCCGAAAGCGAACGGCCGCACGCTTTGTTCTGCTTCCAGAGTCTGGTTTGTCATTATCCTGCTGCTGAATTTCGGCGCTCCCATTTTTGCCGGCGAGCCCTCGGATCAAGAGGTCCTGAAGACCCTCACCACGGATCAGCCGCGCGACAAAGCCGTCAGGAAAGGGCTGGAGTTCATTCGCCAGAACCAGAAATCAACTGGCGCGGTCGGGGAGAAATATCCGACAGCGCTATCCGCGATGGCCGTTATGGCGCACCTGGCGGCGGGCCACCCGCCAGCGGACAAACAATACGGTCCCTGGATTCGCAAGAGCATCAATTACGTGCTCTCAAAACAGAACGCGGACGGGTATTTCGGGGAAGCGGACGGCAGCCGGATGTATGGTCACGGGCTTTGCACGCTGATGCTGGCTGAAGCGCTGGGCATGCCTCGGGATGATGAGGTGGATGAGAACATTCGCAAGGCGCTCAAGAAGGCAGTCCAGGTGACCATCAATGCCGCGCTTGTCAAGAAGCCGCCCGAGCATGCCGGCGGCTGGCGATATACTCCGGATGCCACGGACTCAGACCTTAGTCTCTCCGGTTGGCAACTGATGGGGTTGCACGCCACTCAACAAGTGGGCATCCCCGTGCCCGAGAGCGTCATCAATGGCGCGGTCGAGTACACGAAGAAGATGGTGAGTGAAGACGGCAAGGTGGGCTACCAGAATCCCAATGACGAGCACCCGGCGTTGCGCGGGCTGGCGCTGCTTGCGTTGGTCATCGGCCACCAGGAAAAGCTCCCGGTAGTAAAGAAGATTGCCGAGCGGATCTGGGCGGACCCCATCGCCTGGAAGGGCGACCATTTTTACTACCGTGTCTATTATGATGCAGTGGGCATCAGCCGCGCGTTGCCCGATGAATGGGCAAAGTACCTGCCGAAATACGAGGCAGTGCTGTTGCCTCATCAGAAGGACGACGGGTCATTCGATACCTCGGTTGACGGTGAGGCGAAGGACGCCGGTCCGATCTACACCACGAGCATGGCGGTGATGGCCTTGGCTGTTGAACGACACGTGCTGCCGGCTTACCAGCGCTAGTGCCTAATAGCAGAGATTCGCGATAGGCGCCGCGTGGGGGCCCGCGGCCTACAGGAGGCTTGTAGGCCGCGTGCCCCCACGCGGCGCCCATATGTCATTTATTTATGCAAACAAGCGCTAGTACGGCATTGCAGGGGTGAGATGCAGGAGGGGCCTTCCCTCTCGCCTGAAAGAGAAGGCAGGGCAATGAGTGCGATGAACAAATCGCCGGTTGTGGGCGTCTGTAGCTTCTTGTAATCACGTTTTTATGACCGATACACTTTCAGCGACTGAGGCTTCAGCCTACGAGGCTAAATGGGTTATGCGGCTCAGGAAGGCGCGCGAGCAGATGCTCGGGGAGATGCACAAGATTATCGTTGGGCAGGAGGAGGTGCTCGAGCAGTTGATATATGCTATCTTGTGCCGGGGCCATTGCCTGCTCGAAGGGGTGCCCGGCCTCGCGAAAACAGTCATGGTGCAGACCCTCGGGGCGACCCTCAACTTGAGCTTTCGGCGCATCCAATTCACGCCGGATTTGATGCCCTCGGACATTACCGGCACGGATATTATCCAGGAGGACGCGCAAACCGGGCGCCGCCAGTTGGAGTTTATCCCGGGGCCGGTTTTTGCGAACCTGCTGCTTGCCGACGAGATCAATCGCACGCCGCCCAAGACCCAGGCGGCGTTGCTGGAGGCAATGCAGGAGCGCCGCACCACGTGCAGAGGAAGGACGTACGAATTGCCCAATCCATTCTTCGTGCTCGCAACCCAGAATCCAATCGAGCAGGAAGGCACCTACACGTTGCCCGAAGCCCAATTGGACCGGTTCATGTTCATGGTCAAGATCGGTTACCCGACGCGCCCCGACGAGATCGAGATTCTGAAGCGGACGACCGGAGAGCACGCCCCCACAATCCAGCCCTTGTTTTCGGCGGAGGAAATTCTGGAGCTTCAGAGAGTGGTTCGTCGAGTGCCCATTCCCGATCACGTGTACGAGTACGTGGTGACGCTGGTGCAGTCCACCCGCCCCGGCATTGGGGAAGTACCGGACGCGACGCGGTGGCTGCAATGGGGCGCGGGGCCGCGGGCCGGCCAGCAACTCATTCTGGGCGGCAAAGCGAGGGCGCTGTTGCAGGGCCGTTATCATGTCACGACCGAAGATATTGCGGCACTAGCCAAACCCGTCCTGCGCCACCGGGTGATCTGCAACTTTGCCGCCCAGGCTGGTGGCCTGAACACCGATATCATCGTTGACCGCTTAGTCGAGCACCTGAACAAAACCGTTGCTCAGGCATGACATCCTGCTTATGAGCCTGCTGCAGACGGTCCAACAAGAGGTCATCGAGCGGCTTGGCAATCTGAGCATCACTGCGCGGCAGGCGGTGGAGAGTGTGTTAGCCGGCCAGCATCGATCGGTGCGCCGGGGCCTCTCGGTCGAATTCGTCGGCCACCGCGAATACCAGCCCGGCGATGATTTGCGGCACCTGGACTGGCTGGTCTGGGCGCGCAGCGACCGCTACGATATCCGCCAATACGAGGAGGAAACGAAGCTTCGCGCGACCATCCTTTTGGATGTCTCAGGCTCGATGGGTTATGCTTCCGGAGCGCAAAGCAAGCTGGAGTACTCCCGCGCGTTGGCCGCCGCGCTCGGTTTCCTGATGATCCGGCAGAGCGATGCGGTGGGCCTGGTGACTTGCGACACCGCCATCCGTGAGCTTCTCCCACCTGGCTCAACCATGGCTCACTTTCTGAACGTGCTGGGGGCGCTGGAGAAGGCCAATCCCGGGGGTGAGACCAGCCTCTCGACCGTGCTGGATGAAGTTGCAGAGCGGCTGACTCGCCGCGGTTTGGTCATCCTCATTACCGATGCGTTCGACGACCTGGAGGCTTTTCTCAAATCAATCCAGTTTCTGCGTTACCGGAAACAGGAGGTTCGTCTATTCCAGGTCCTGGACCCGCAGGAGCGATTGTTCCCTTTCCGGGGAATGATCGAATTCGTAGGGCTGGAGCACGAACCGAGGTTGAAGCTGGATGGCGACCGGGTGCGCGCCCACTACCAGGCGGTGTTCGAGCAACACCAAAACCGCTTAAAGAGTGGTTGCCATGCCGCGGGCGTGCAATTCGAGACGTGCTGGACGAACGAGGAATTGTTCGCCGTGCTGATCCGCGCTTTGGCCATGCGATGATCGAGTTCCTCAACCCAATTCTATTCGGCGGATTGTTCGCAGTCTCTGCTCCGGTCATCATCCATTTGCTGCATCGCCGCAGGATCAAGCAGGTGGATTGGGGCGCGATGCGGTTCCTGCTGGAGATGCTGGCCAAGCGGCGGCGGCGCCTGGTCCTGGACCAGCTCCTGCTTTTGCTGGTTCGCGCGCTGGTGATTGCGTGCCTGGCGATCGCGATGCTTCGTCCCGCTGTTAACCGGCATAATGGGAGAGGCAACGGAACGGCCATCTCGCGCCAGGGCCGCACGGCAGCGGTAATCTTGGTGGATGACAGCGTTTCCTCGAGAGCGGGGCGCGCCCAACCCGCTTTTGATACCATGAAGAAGCTCGGCGTGGCCTACCTCGACTCATTGGCGCCCGGCGACGAGGTTAGCCTCGTGCTCATGTCCCAGCTCGGCGCCCCGCCAAGTGATCCAGTTTTCGATATAGAAGGGCTTAAGTCTTACCTTCTGGGTCTGAAACCGTCATACACCGCGACGGATATTCCAGCGCTTCTGGATGCGGGGCTCAACCAGTTGAAACGGCACATAAACCCAGGCGCGGAATTGGTGTTGGTGACCGACGGTCGAAAGGATGGTTGGCACGAGGAGGACAAAGTTCGCTGGGACGACTTACGTGAAAGGTTGCGTGGGCCTAAAAACGCGGCCGTGGGCACCCGGCAACGGCCGCAGGTCATCGCGCTGTCACCGGCCTCAGTGGGTATCGAGGAAAACCTCGCGGTTACTGCGGTAGGGATGGATCGCACGCTGGTCTCGGCCGGCAGACAGGCAGGAATACGGGTGACCGTATGCAATTTCGGAATCCAGGGCCGAGGCGAGGCCACGGTGCAGTTGGCAGTGAACGGCGAAGTTGCCGGCTCGAAGCACATCGAGGTTCCACCGGGCGGGCAGCAGGTGGCGAGCTTCGGCTACACATTCCCCGAACCCGGGAGTTACGCTGTGGAGGCGTCGCTGGCGGACCACCAGGACCTTTTGCCGGCCGATGACCGGCGCGCCGTCTCCATCCAGGTGGAATCAAGCCTGCCAGTGCTGCTCGTGGATGGTGCCGCCTCGCAAGGGTTGGAGAACAAACTCGGCTTCTTGCACTACGCGCTGGAACCTGAAGCGGATAATGCTGGCGCATTCAGGGTCACTCGCATTCCGCTGGTGCAATTCACAGCCTCGATGCTGCAGGATTGCCGCGTGGTCGTGCTGGGCGACGCGCGCGTCCTGGAACCTACGATGGTTGATGCGCTCGAGCGATTCGTCGTCGGGGGCGGAGGCATCCTCGTGGGCTTGGGACCCGATACCGACCGCGAGTTGATAAACCGCTACTGGGCTCGCGACGGCGAAGGCTTCCTTCCCTGTCCACTGGCGGGCGCAATCACTCCCTCAAGCACCCCGGTTCCGGCGGCCATTAACCTCGGGCATCCGGTTTTCAGCGGCTTTGGGGCGAAAAGCGACGAGGCCTGGAAGGCGGCTAAGGTGAGGTCGTATTTCAGGCTCGATACCAAGAAGGTTAAGGCGTCCGACCTGGATCCGTTATTGACCCTGGATAATGGGGACCTGCTCGTGGCCGAGCGGCGGCGGGGTCTGGGGCTGGTAACTCTTGTCGCTACCAGCTTGAACGCAGATTGGACCGACCTTCCCTTGCAGGCGGTGTATGTCCCGCTGATGCGCGGCATCGTGGGCCACTTGGGCAGCTTCATCATTCCTCCTCGGAATTTGGAGCCCGGGGGCCAGATTGTTTATGCGCGAGTCAAGGATCCGGCAAAAGCCATGCGCGCGGAGGATGCTGCCGGAAAGCCCTTGAAGCTGACACTTGGCGCGTGGGAAGGGCGCGATGCCGTCATCAGCGAACCCTTGATGGAACCCGGCGTTTACGTGCTGCACGACCCGACCGAGCCCAAGCCCATTCACTACGCGGTGGCTGTTTCAGCCGCCGAGAGCGGGCTGGTCCCGATCAGCGACCGCGAAATGTCGCGTAGTTTTGAAGGCGGCCTCAGCATCTTCCATACACCCGAACAGGCCGCCGCGAGTCTTGACCCTGCACGCAGGCTATCGGTCGAGCTCTGGAAGTGGTTTTTGGCGGCGGCGCTGGGGCTGATGTTTGCCGAAGCCTGGCTGACGCGCCGTGAAACGGAGTTGGGGGCAAGGAGCAGGGTTTTGTGAGCAATTCCGTTGCAACGATTGGTTCGGGTTGGCAACTGAAGCTGACGGGTTGGCCGTGGTGGGCTGTCTTGCTATTGGCCATTGCCGGAGTTTGGGCCCTGGTTCGTCTGCATCGGAAAGAAATGGTCGCCCTGACCCCCAATGTCCGCCAGCGGCTGCTCTGGCTGCGTGGCGCTGCGCTCGCCCTCTTGATTTTGTTCCTAATGGAACCCTCTTTGACCCGAAGGACCACGGAACGAGTCCTCCCGCTAGCGGCTATCGTCATTGATCAATCCGGCTCCATGGCGGTGAAGGATGAATCGATGGCGCCGGGAGCCAAACTGGCGGAGGCCATCGGGCTGAAGCTGCTGCCGGCCAGCGTCCGACCCCTGAAGACAAATATTGTCGAACAGGCCGCTTCGGATCAAGCGATCCTCGCCGAGGTGAAAGAGGGAGTGACATTTGCCAAGTCGCTAGCCAGCCTGGCTGAGCTTTCGCGATACGAGCGGGCGGTGAAGCTGGCACAACAGACCGTCGTTCCTGCGTTGCAAAAGAATGCTCGCGTCAAGGTCTTTGCCATGGACACAGGTCTGGCGCCGCTGGACCTGAGCAGGCCGGCCAAATTGTTGCCCAATCGCGCAACTGATTTTGAGGCGAGCCTGGCCGCCTTGGCGCGCAATTGGGCGCAGGAGTACGTGGGAGGTATTGTCCTTCTCACCGACGGCCGCCAAACGACGGGCGCCGACCCAACGCCGGTAATCCGTTCCCTCCGCGCTCGCGGCGCGTTGCTTTCCGGCATTATGGTCGGGGACCCCGCGGCGCCGCCCGACGCGGTCGTGGCCGAAGTCTCCGGCAGCAGCGAGGTGTTCCTCGGTGAGCCGGTCCCTTTGAGCGTGCGTTATCGGATTACCGGCGCTGACGAAATGGATTGGGACATGGTCCTCACGCGCGAAGGCAAGGAATTCGAGCGTCGGACGGTGCGTGGCAATGGCCACTGGCAATACGAGGCGTTCGCTTTTGCCGCCACAAACGCGGGCATCAACCTTTACCAAGCGCGGCTGGAACCCTCGCGCGAGCAGAGCGCGGATTGGCCGCTCCGGCCTCCAGGATCGGTTACCCTGGAATTCTGGAATAATATCAATGGCGACAGCGTGGCTGACCTGGTCGAGAATCCCGCCTTCAAAAAAGCACCTTCTGGGACTACTACCCTCAACCAGCTTGAATACAGCAACCACGGCCAGCAGTATGGCGCCCGCCTTCGCGGTTTTATCGTACCGCCCCAAAGCGGGAACTACATCTTCTGGATCAGCTCGGACGATAGTTCCGAGCTCTGGCTAAGCCGCTCGGAAAACCCGAGCGACAAGGCCAGGGTGGCATTTGTGGCGGGATACGTTCCACGTGGCAAATGGGATGGGCAACCGTCGCAGAAGAGTCAGCCGATTACGCTCAAGGCGAGGCGGCCCTATTACTTTGAAGCGCTGCACAAACAAGGCGGCGGAGAAGATTTCCTGAGCGTGGGCTGGCAATTGCCGGATGGCGCCATGGAACGACCGATCCCCTCGTCCCGGCTCGCCGGTTATGATGAGAAAACGGCTGCCAGCCTGGTTCAGCGCAACGCCGAATCTCTGCAGGTGAGAACCAATCAGTGGAAGGAAGCCAGCCTGGCGAACAACTCCGCCGAATGTTCGGTGGTCGTCAACGAGGACCCGATCAAAGTGTTGTTGGTGGACTCGACTCCGCGTTGGGAAAGCCGATATCTCGCGGCCATGTTCGAGCGCGACCGGCGCGTCATCTTTACGCGGCGCTATCATTCGGTGATTGTCCAGGACCCGAACCTGCCGCTCCTGCCAAAAACCCAGGCGGAGTGGGACGGCTACGACATGATTTGTCTTGGGGATTTGGACGGGAACGAGCTGCCGCCCGAGCAACAGAATTATCTTGTGAACTTCGTTGCGCGTCGCGGCGGTTTCCTGGTGTGCCTGGCCGGACCGCGCGGTTTGCCCCGGGCGTTCAGCCTCGGTTCCCTGGCCAGCCTCCTGCCAGTGCGCGTGTCTCTGCAACCCGGCAAGGATTCCGAGCCAGTGACCGTCGCTTTAACCGCGCAGGGCGCAGATCATTCGATCATGCAGATTCTCAATGACCCCGGCTACAATCAGAAGTTGTGGCCGCTGCTGCCGCCATTGCAGTGGACTGCGGACTTCGTGGTTGCGAAGCCCGGCGCCACAGTGCTGCTGACCGCGCAGAACCCCGCCAAAACGCCCATCGTTGCCGTCCAAAGGTACGGCGCCGGACGGGTGTTTTGGATGGGCACCGAGGAATCCTGGCGTTGGCGGGATCGGCTAGGAGAACGGGTGCATCAGACCTTCTGGCTGCAAGCCATGCGGTGGGGCCTTGCCGGGCGGCTGCGCGGCAAAGACGCGAGACTCCAGGTCGGGTTGGATCGCTATTTGATGTCCCCGGCTGACTCGGCTGAACTCAAGGCGCGAGTTGCCACCGGTCGCGGAGACCCCATCACCGAACCACCTGTAGTCAAATTGGCAAAGATTGGCGATAATGGCGAGGTGATCGCCGGCTCAGAAAGAACCCTGGAGATGCTGCCGATGGCGGAAGCGCCGGGTATCTGGCGGCTCCCGGTGCAGGGATTGGACGAAGGCTTGTGGCGCGTAACAACGAGCCCTCGGACGAGCGAACTCCAGGGATTGACCGAGAGCCGGGATCTCATTGTGCGCAGCCAAAACGGCGTCGAAGGACTCGATTTGAGTGGCGACCTGCCCGGCTTGACGCGGATGGCCAATGTGGGCGGCCATCAGGCCGGAATGGCGGACCAGGCCGAAGCCCTGATGAAAGACCTCGCTTCGAAGCTCAAGCCGCGCAACCAGGAGCACCGTGAAACCATTCGCCTGTGGAACAACTATGCTTCGATGGCGCTGGTGATGGTCCTCCTATGCACGGAATGGGTACTGCGCAAGCGCCACGGATTGCCCTAATGCAAGAGCCGAAACTCAATCTTCCCGACGTGATCGGCGCCAGGCTGCGTCAATTCGAGCATGGCCAAAGGTTGGTATCGCTCTTGCGCGGGTTGGCGGAGTGCGTCCTGCTGTTCTGCATAGGGCTCCTCGTGCTGTCGCTGTCGGAGTGGATATTCAAACCGCAACTCGCGTCTCGCACCTGCCTTTCGGGGGCAATGTATCTTCTTCTTGGCCTCGGGCTGCTGTGGCGAGTGGGGTTCCCGCTCTTCCGGAAGCGCCGCCAACGGCAGATTGCCTGGGACTTCGAGACGGCTGCGAAAGGTCATTTTAAAGAGCGGATCATCTCGGCGGTCGAAATCTCGGAAGCGCCGCCGGGTGACCAGCCGGGGGTTAGCCACTGGATGATGGCGAGAACCGTTGAATTGGCGGCAGAGGAGATTGGCGTCGTGAACCCGGGTCTGCTGGTCGAGCGCGAGCCGGCTGCCAAAGCCTGGAAGAGGGCAGGCGCGAGCCTGCTGGTGCTGGCGGCGGCTTGCCTGGTTCCAGGTTTTGTTCCACGAGCCTGGCTGGTGCTGTCTCCGCATGCGTCCACCACGCCACTATCTGGAATCGCGCTTTCCGTCCAGCCTGGCAACTGCCGGGTCCGACTGGGGACCCCACTCGAAATCAAAGCCGCCGGGGTTAATTTGCCCGACCAGGTCCGCGCGCTCTTTCGCTGGAATGATGGTTACCAGGAGTCCGTCCAATTGGCGCGGAGCGGCACCAATGAGTTCACCCTCAAGCTGGCGGTCATCTCGCAAGGATTCCGCTACTCCGTGCAGGCAGGAGAGGCCGAGAGCGGGACCTTCACCGTGAAGCTGGATTTGCCACCGCGCATCGCCAGGATGCAGGTGCGAATCGAGCCGCCGGCCTACACCCATTGGACCAATCGAATCGTGGAAGGTGGCAGCGCGGAGTTCCTGGCCGGCAGCCGTATCAGGCTGGCCGTCGAACCGGCGGATGAGAAGGTCGCAGATGCGGAATGGGTCCCCGAAGAGCTCGGAGTCCGCCGGCTCATCGAAGAGGGCAACCGCTTGGTTCTCGATTGCCAGCCTACCAATGATATCGCCTACCAGATCCGCATGACGGGGGCGAACCAGCTTCGGTTCGAGTCCTCTCAGAATTGGTTGCTGCGACCGGTGCCTGACCAACCTCCGACGGCGAGCCTGGTGGCTGTTGGCGTCGAAGCGGGGATGGTGCAGCGCGATGAGGTTTTGCCTTTGCAGGCGCAGGCGGGCGATGACGTCGGACTTAAGCGAGTTGACCTGGTGGTGTTAAGCAAAGAATCCGCTGCGGATATAAAGCCTGTCTTTGCGGGCGGCGCGGAAGCGAATCGCGAGGTCCGAGCATTGGTGAACTATAATCTTGCGGAGCTAAGCGCGGTCGCGGGGGACGAGGTGCAGTTCCAGTTGGTCGCCACCGATTTGCTGGACCAAACCACTCGGAGCGAGCCGCTTGTGTTCACCATCGGCGCGCGGGACAAGTACCTCGAAGCGCAGATCGCCGCGCGCTTGAAGCATCTGCTCTCCGCCATGGCGCAGCAGTTCGATCTGCTCCACGAGACTCGCGCCTCGTGGTTGTCCATCGCGCGGAACTATCTCGACGAAGACCCCGCCGCCCAGTTGCCGGCAGTGACCGTGCTCAAAAACCGCCTGACGGAATATGGCCGCGAGATGCAGAATATCGGCCAGCAGTTGGTGAGCGAATCCGAAACGAACGGCATTGTGGAGGCCCGTTTTATGTATCGGCTGGGATCGACCATCTCTGCCACGGGACGACAGCAAGAGGAAGTGCTGCTCGGCAATTGCGCGCGGCTCGAGCAGGCCAAGGGCACCAATGTCTTCGAGACGTTCAATCTGGGACGGGAGCTTTTCAGCCGGGCGTTAATCACTCTCGACCAATACAAGCATGTCGTAGCCGTGTTGCAGGGCGCCTTCGAAACCGATGTCCTGGCCACGCGCTGTGAAAGCGCCCAGGGCCGCTACAAGCGCGGACTGTCCATCATGCGCGGAGACAACATCATCGCGCCCCTGGGTCAAACCGGCTCGGGTCTGCTTGCGACATTCTTCGAGGGCGTGGACCTCGCCGGCAAGGTCCTCGAACAGAGGATTGATGCTCCACGGTTCGACAATTACGCGCCGGCAAACCGTCGCGAACAATGGAGTTGCCGATATGAAGGCGATCTCCGGATCACAGAGGAAGGCGATTGGACACTGGCGTGTGTTTCCGATGACGGTGTCCGCCTCTTCGTAGATGGGAAGTCCGTTCTGCCTCCGGGTTCCTGGAGCGCGCATCCGGCTACCCAATACCGAGCGGATCTCAAGCTCGCGGCGGGGTGGCATCCGCTGGTCATCGAGTTCTTTCAAGGGTATTCCGAATCCAAGCTTCAGTTCCTGGCGGCCAGGAAAGGCCAGGGATTGCAGGAGGTGCCGTCCCAATGGTTGCGGCCGCCCTCAGCTCGAAATCCCAAACCCGATCCGACGTCGAATGCGGCTCTCGGCCCGTTGGTGAAGGCTGGCCTGAAAGACCGGGTCAGGAATAGCCTGGCGACACCAGCTTCCGTGCCGCCGACGCTGATGCCCATGACGAATGAGGTTCAAATCGAGAGCCTCACCCGCGTGGTCCGCGAGAAGGCTCCGGTGGGCGAGGCCCTCGCGACCAACCTGGCGAGCTTCGCCGCGTGGAAGAGTGATGACTCGCAGAAGGCTGAGGCCCAGGCGGACGACTTGACCGCAGCATCCAAGACCGCCTTGCGGATCCTGCGCGAGGAATTGGAGAAATACCGCTGGCGTTATGAGGGCGCGGCGGCATTGAAAGATATTCAAAATGCGATCGAGGAGCTACGCGAGATAAACCAGGAACTGCGGCAGCAACCGCGTAAGGACAACCACACGGAACAGGCGCAATCTAAAATTGAACTGGCCAGGACATGGGATAGAGAATTGAAGAGGGCCGCCGCTGAGGCTTCGCATCGGCTCTTTGATACCGCGAAGCAAAAGGATGCCACGCTGGCCGAACGAGTGACTGCTCTGAGCGCCTCGACCAAGACGGAGAAGGAGCTCAAGCCGGCAATCGAGAGGTTGGCCGCAACTCTCAATGAAGACCGCGGGAAGGATGAGTATTCCAGCCAGGTTGAGCAACGCCTGAACGAAATATCCGACCGCTATCGCGAGTTGAACGACCTCCAGGAGAAGATCAATCTCGAGCAGGTGGCGGCCGAGGCGCGCAAGGCACTCCCTCCGGCTCGCGCTTTCGAACGCGCACAAGCCACACAGAACGATCCCGCGATGGCGGCGAAGTTCGAGAATTTGAAGGGGAGAGTAGAGGACGTGTTGAAAGCGCAGCGCATCGCCGGAGACTACGCGGAAGCTCAGAGACTCGAAGATCTTGCCGGCGACACCCCGCAAACGTCCCAGGGCAAGGAGACCGCGCGGCTTCTGCGAGACCTTGCGGGGCGCACGGATCGCAACCTGCCGAGCCTCGCCCAGACGATCCCACCGCCGATGCGCGAACAAATCGCGACGCTCGAGCAGCAGAAATCAACTCCCGTGCAGTCAGCCAACATGCTGGCCACGCCCCGCCTGGCGATGGCATTGGAAAGCTCACGGCTCCTGATGCAGTCCGACCGCAAGACTGCTGTTGCCTATGGCCTCCTCGGTGAAGACCTGGGCGCGCTGATGGATCGACCGGACAAGCTGAGCGCCCCCGCGCTCCAACCTCTTGCCGACCGCGCCGCGGCGCTCGCCGGGGACAAAGGAGAGGAAGCCCGTCAGGCCGAAATACGGGCAGCCAATGAACGACTCAAACAACTCGCGAGCGATCACCCTGAAAACTTCGAGGCTCTCGCTGGCCGCCTGGATGAAATGTCCGCCCTTGCCAAACAGGCTGCCGGGGAAGCCCCCAAACGACAACCGCTCACGGCGCAACTTGAGGAGACGAGCAAGCTCGCCACGCCGGTCGCCGACTGGGCAGAGTCTGCCGACGCGCGGGAGATTGCCGCCAGCGCAGCCCACGAATCTTCCGAGGAGATTCAGGCGTCCCCCAGCCAATGGGACTCGTATAATGATGCTTCGCTGGCCCTGGCCGATGCCGCCCGCCAAATCCGCATGGCCACCGCCGTCAACGAGTTGGCCGACTTGAGTCCCTTCCCGGCCCCACCAAGCCTAGCTGAAACTCTAGATCAAAATGCTGCCGCCTCCGCCGCCATGAACGGCAATATCGAGGGTCTGGCCGGGAAAGCTCTCGCTCAACCGGCGCCGAAGGGAATCGACCAGGCGGAGTGGGCGCGGTTGACGGAGCGCATGCGCCAGGCCATCCGCAGCAGCGGCATCGAGAACTTCAGCGAAGAACATCAGGCCGCCATCCGCGCTTATTTTGAAAGATTGAGTTCCGCCAGCCAGGGGATTAACTCCAAGTAACGTTGGTGTGCAAAAGAGCCAGGGACGTTGGCCCAACTTCCTTTTGGCTCAGGCAGAAGCCGTTGATTGGCATATAACCGTTATAGCATCAATCCCCTCCAGCCCCAGCACCCTCAGCCAGCACATAGCGCAGGGACCGGGTGCAAGCCGCGTGTAAGCAGCGTGTTGTTCGCTAGGTCTTCGCTAGGGTTTCGCATGGTTTTCGCATGGTTTTCGCTTGGTCTGCCCTGCTCCTTCGCCTTGTGCATGGCGAATTCGTAATTGAGAGGCCCCTCAGCGGCGATCCGGCTCCCTTGCGGCCAAATCCAATACCGAGCAAGCTGCTTGCCTGTGAAAAACGCGATTGTATTGCTGGGGCACCTGCTGGCCGGACTGGCCATTCTCCTGGGAACTGGCGGAACCAGGGCCGTTCTCGCTGAGAGTATCCT
>PLZQ01000291.1 GCA_003152225.1 Limisphaerales bacterium
TCATCGCTATCATCGCCATTCTCGCTGCGCTGCTGCTGCCCGCATTGACCAGGTCCAAGCTCAAGGCCCAAAGCGCGACTTGCGTCAGCAACCTTCGCCAGCTTACCACTGCCTGGATCATGTATGCCGACGACTACGCTGGCGTCCTGGTGCCAAACTATCTCTCTTCTCCCCTGGCGTGGATTGACGGGACCAGCGGAAGTGTGTTCATCCTCCCGGGCGCGACCAATATAAATAGCCTAAAGGCAGGGCTCCTGTTTCCCTACAACCCCGCTATCGGAGTTTACCGATGCCCGAGTGCAATCAAAGGACCGAGCGGCGTACCCCCCAATGTGCGCGTCGTGCGCAACTACTCTCTAGAAGGCCGCATGGGCGGAGCCGGTGCTGTTGATGCCGCACGATATAACGTTTCCGACACCTCCTGGGTACTCGGCCCGAATTATGCTCAATACAAGAAAATAGTTGAGGTAAAAACGCCTGTCCCGTCTGAGGCGCTGACCTTCCTGGACGAAAGCATAGAAACTTTGGACGATGGTTACTTCGCCGTAAACTACAACGCCGAGAAAACCGCGTGGCAGAATTCCCCAACCGTTCGGCATGGGCTATCCGGCGTTCTCTCTTTCGCTGACGGTCATGCCGAACGCTGGCGTTGGAGAACTCTAAACGTGGACCAGGGCCTTGACGCATCTGCCACGGGCAACCCGAATACCCTAACGGACTTAAAGAGGATGCAGCGAGCGGTCCTGCGTGATCCTGCAGGCGGTATCTAAGTATCAAGCCGCTTCCCGAGTATCGCGCCTTGTCCCTCAAAGCCCCTTCATCGCGGTGTCCATCGCCGCGAAGAGCTGTCCCATTGTCGCCTCCGTCTCGTCGCCCATGTTCGAGATCCGGAAGGTGGTGCCTTTGATCTTCCCGTAGCCGCCGTCGATGAGGAAGCCTTGGTCCTTGACCAACTTCTGCAGCTTAGGCACATCCACCACGCGACCGCCGGGCCTCGCCCCATTGCTCACGCACGTGAGCGTGATCGACTCGAAGCCCTTTTCCGGGAACAGCGTGAATCCGTGTTTGGCCGCCCAGTCGCGCGTCATCTGGTTCGTGCGGCGGTGCCGCGCGTATCGGGCTTCCAGGCCTTCGGCAAATATGTCCTGCAGCTTGGATTCCAGCGCAAAGACATGCCCGATGCTCGGGGTGCTGGGCGTCATGTTCTGCTCGGCGTTCTTCTGAAACTCGACGAGGTCGAAGTAATAGCCACGGTCCTTCATGGTCGCGGCTTTCGCCAGCGCAGCGGGCGAGCAGACGAAAATGGCCGTGCCGGGCGGCAGCGCGAAGGCCTTCTGTGTCCCGGCGAGCAGAACGTCGATGCCCAGCTCGTCGAACTTGAGCGGCACCCCGCTCATCGAGCTGACTGAGTCCACGATGAACATCACGTCCGGGTATTTCTTCTTTAGCGCCGCGATCTCAACAATCGGGCTCATCACCCCAGTCGAAGTCTCATTGTGGATTACTGTGAGCGCGTCGAACTGGCCGGTGGCGAGCTTCTTGTCCACATCCGCGGCGCGGATGGGCGAGCCCCAAGGCACTTGCAACGCTTCGGCATCCTTGCCGCAGCGCTTCGACACATCGAACCACTTGTCTGAGAAGGCGCCGCACATGCAGTTGAGCACCTTCCGGGCGACCAGATTGCGGAGGGCGCCTTCCATCATCCCCCAGGCGGAGGAAGTGCTGATGTACACCAACTGCTTCGTGCTGAGCAATTGCTGCAGTTGGGGTTGAATTTTCGCGTAGAGGTCTTTGAAGCCCTGGCCGCGATGCCCAATCATCGGTGTGCAGAAGGCGCGGAAGGTCTTCTCGCTAACCTCAACGGGTCCCGGAATATGTAGTTTGACGTGTCCCATAAAGTGAGTGAATTCTTTCACGAGGGCGGGACTAAAGGCAAGGAATTTTGGCATTCCCCCCGTGGGAATGGATCGGGTTTATCTGGGCTGGATTCCAGCTTCAGCCGGATCTCAGGCGGCCCGGGCCACCGCGAGACCGGTTCGGAGAACCGGCATCACTTGGCCTCGAATCCGACGTCGATGTCCATCTTCACAGACATCGCCTGCTTCTGGCCGCCCATGTCCATCGACATCGCCGTCTCGGAGTGAGTCTTCCCGTCCCCGGCAGTCGGCAGGAGCTTCCCGAGGTCGAAGGTGCGCCCGCCGGTGCCCTTGCCGGTCATTTTGGAGAGGTCCACCTTCATGGTGGGCATCGCCGGGTTGAGAATCTTTTGGTTGGCCGCTTGCTGAATGATGGTACTCTTGGTGGTAAGGCTCTCGCCGTCCAGCGAGACGACCTCGTAGGTGGCTGTTTGATCAATGGTCATGCCCTGCGTCTTGAGGGGCAGCTTGACCTCCCACTTGGCGCCGAGGCCAACCGCCTCTTCGGGCAACGGCACGGCGAGTTGAGTGTAGATCTCCTTCATCTGATCCATGAACTGGCGGGCTTGGGGATTGTTGCTGGGCGGCGCTTTGAATTCCATCCCCTTGCTGAGTCCGCGGCTCGAAATCGTGCCTGAGCCCGACATGCCCTTGAGTCCGCCAAGGGCAGATTTCATAACTTCCGCCAACTCCGGTGTCGTTCCGGGCTCGTCGCCTATTCCCGTATCACCCATGACCAACTCGCAGGTGATGTCCCCATTCTCGGCCACGCCTTTGACAGTCGCCTCCAGGGTCATTTTGAGAGCCGGCAGTTTCATCGCCGGGGTTGCCATCTCACCAACTTTCGTCTCCATGCCCATCTTTATCGTCATGGCTAACGTCTGCTTGTCGCCCGGCTTGGGATGCAGGCGTAACACCTTGCGCGGCTCGGCTCCAGGTTCGAGCAGCTTGACCGGCGACGTTGACGTCTGCGTTGCCGCGACTGTTTCTCCCCCAGGCGCCGCCGGCGGCGGCGCCGTCAGGGCGGCGACTTTCTGGACCACGTAGTTGGACCGGAAAGCCACCAGCTTCACATTCCAATCCGGGTAGTTCTGGCGAAAGGTCGTCAAGGCCGCCTTGGCTTCCTGGTATTTGGCCTTGGCGGGTTCAGTCTTGCCACTCGTATTCAGGTCATCGGCCTGCTGAATAAGACTGCGGATTTGCAGGTATTCCTCGTCCGGCCCTTCCGCCCGCGCCGGCCACACCCCCAGCAGCAACGCCAGGACCAGCAGACCCGTAAGCCGTCTTACGTGGATACGAATCTGCCCCGTTAAGGTGACGCCGGTAAAGCAGATTTGACTGCTCGTGTTGCTCATGCCTCACAGCCTAGAGTGCTACCCGATGACGTCAACGGAAAATGGGGCTTCTAACTCAAGTCGCACATGACCCGCCGTCCTCTCCATCGCCACAAAAACGTTGTCAGGCAGGCGGAGCTGGCGTAAAGGAGAAGTCGGAAACCATGCCTCGCCTGCAGCCATATATGACCAAAGCTTCCGTTTATCTTAGCCTGGTGGCCACGACCTTAAGCCTGGTGGTCGCGGCGGCGGCCTCGGAGCCGAATTCCCCCGTCAAGCTCGACGTGGATGCCACCGACGCCGCGCGCAAAATCCTCCACGCCCGCCTGCAAATCCCGGCCCACCCCGGCCCGCTCATGCTGGTCTATCCCAAATGGGTGCCGGGCGATCATGCGCCCACCGGTCCGATCACCGACCTGGTGGGGCTGAAGATGAGCGTAGCCGGCAAACCCATTGCGTGGCGGCGTGATGCCGAAGACATGTACGCGTTCGTGGTCGAACTGCCTGCGGGCGCCAGCTCCCTCGACGTGGCACTGGACTATCTCTCGCCGCCGGGCGCGGACGGCTCCGCCTCCGGAGCGTCGGCCACGGCGCAATTATTGGACCTCAGTTGGAACGAGGTGCTGCTCTATCCAAAGGGAGCCACAGCCAGTGAGATCCGATACGCCCCGACGCTGCGTTTGCCCGCAGGCTGGCAGTTCGGCACAGCGCTTGTGCCCACGGATCGAACTGGGGACGCCGTCCAATTTGAGCCGGTGTCGCTCGAGACCCTGGTGGACTCACCGGTCGTCGCCGGCGCGCACTTCCGCACAGTGGATCTGAGCCCGGGCGGCCGGCCGCCGCACTTCCTGCATATCGTAGCCGACAGCGCGGCGGCGCTGGAGCTGAAGCCCGAGGACAGCCGCCACTTCTCGCACCTGACGGCCGAGACTGGCGCTTTGTTTGGCGCGCGGCATTACCAGACCTACCATTTCCTGCTGACGCTCAGTGACCACGTTGCACACTTCGGACTGGAGCACCATGAATCCAGCGACAACCGACAGGGCGAGAAGTATCTCATCGACGCGGACTCGCTGAAGCTGAAGGCAGGCCTGCTCCCGCACGAGATGGTTCACTCCTGGAACGGCAAGTATCGCCGGCCCACCGGGCTGGCCACGCCTGATTACCAGCAACCCATGCAAGGGGAACTGCTTTGGGTCTATGAGGGTCTGACAGATTACCTGGGCCAGCTCCTTGCTGCCCGCTGCGGCCTCTGGACCGACGACACCTATCGCCAGTCGCTGGCGCTGGACGCGGCGAAGCTCGACAACGAACCGGGCCGCACCTGGCGCCCGCTGGCCGATACGACCGTGGCGGCGCAATTGCTCTACGACGCCCGCAAGGAAGGCAGCGCCTGGCGCCGCGGCGTGGATTTCTATCCCGAGGGGGAACTAATCTGGCTGGAGGCTGATGTACTTATCCGCCAGTTGACCGACGGTCGCCGCTCGCTGGACGATTTCTGCCGGAAGTTCCACGGGGGCCCCAGCGGCCCGCCGAGGGTTGTCACTTATACTATCGACGATGTTCTCGCCGCTCTCAATGAGACCGCCCCGCATGACTGGCGGCAGTTCTTCCAGGCGCGCGTCTATCAGACCACTCCCCGCGCGCCGGTGGGCGGTATCGAAGCCGGCGGCTGGCACCTGGTCTATTCGAACACCGTGCCGGACATGCTCAAGTCCGCTCAGAGCGAACTGAAGTTCACCGACCTGCGCTACTCGATCGGCCTGATCATCAAGGATTACGGGGCAGTGCAAGACGTAATGCCTGATTCGCCGGCGGACAAGGCGGGCGTGGGGGCCGCGATGAAGCTGATCGCGGTCAATGGCCGCCGTTATGCCGCTGACGACCTGCGCACCGCGATCCAGGCGGCCACGACGAATAGCGCCCCCATCGAGTTGCTGGTCGAGAACGATGACTACTTCAAGACGTGCAAAGTGGATTATCACGGCGGTGAAAGGTATCCCTGGCTGGAGCGCGACGAGTCCAAACCGGACTTGCTGACCGCCATACTCAAGCCGCTCACCCCGAAGCCGTAAGACAGCCTGCGACGCGCCCATCGCTTGACGCCAGGAGCATCAGTCGCCATGCTCGCGACCAGGTGCACCATGCGAACATTCCTGTTCATCCTTTATCTTCCCTTCCTCGTCGGACCATCTCTCGCCGCAGAGGCTGACCTCGTCCTGGAGAACCCACTCTTCCGTTACACCATCTCGCCCGATGCCGGGAACGTAGCCTTTGTGGACCGCGCGACCGGGACGGATTATCTCCACACGGCCGGGCGTGCCCCCTGCGCGCGGGTCCGAGCCCAAGAAAAAGACCTCCCAGCTACCGCCGCCACGTTGGCGCAAGGGCACCTAACTCTGGAGTTCGGCACCAGCGGCATCAAGGCCGTGCTTAAGACGGAAGTGCACCCGTCCTTCATCACCCTCACCGTGGAGTCGATCAGTGGGGGCGATATTGACTCGCTGACGTTCCTTAACGTCCCACTCACGCTCAACGGCGCGCCGGACGAACCCTTCGGCGCGTGCGCCCTGTCTCTCAACCTGATCACGCGGGTGGATGCCTTGCCGGCGTTGCAACACGAACTGCGCGCGTCATGCGAAAGGAAGTTTGGCCTCGTCGGCGCCAAGGTGGCGATCGTTGGCGCGCCCATGCCCCGGATGCTCCCGTCGTTGCAGGAAGCGCTGGCCGGTGCCAGTGAACTGCCCGTCTGCAAGGTCGCCGGCCCCTGGGCGCGCGAAACGCCATTCAATCACGGCTCCTACCTCTTCAACTTCGGCTCGCTCACCGAGAGCAACGTCACCGATTGGGTCGAGATGGTCAAAAGCGTGGGGTTCACCCAGATCGATAATCACGGTGGGGGCGCGTTCTTCCGATTCGGCAGCATGGAGTTGAACCGGCAGAAGTGGCCGGACGGCTGGGAATCGTGGCAGCGCATCGTAGCCCGGCTGCACGACGCGGGCATCGGCTCGATCTTCCACACCTATTCGTTCTTCATCGACAAGCAGTCCAAATACGTGACACCCGTTCCCGATCCGCGCCTCGACGCCTTCCGCACCTTTACGCTCGCCGAGCCCCTCAGCGCGGAGGCGACGGAGATCGCGGTGAACGAGTCCACGGCCGGCCTGACTACCGTGACGGGTTTCTTCGAGCATAACAGCGTCGTGCTGCACATCGGCGATGAGTTGGTGACGTTTAGCGGCATTAGCCAGCAGGCGCCGTGGCGGTTCACCGGGGTAAAGCGCGGTGCGCTCGGCACGAAGGCCGCGGCCCACGAACAGGGCGCCAAAGCCCGCCACCTCAAGGAGTGCTTCGGTCTGTTCGTCCCCAACCCGGAGTCTTCCCTTTTTGAGGAGATAGCGGCCAACCACGCCGACGTGGTCAATCGCTGCGGCTTCGATGGCATCTACCTCGACGCCATTGACGGCGCCTCGATTCTGCGCGGCAATGAGGAGTGCTGGTATTGGGCGAACAAGTTCGTGGTGGAAATACAGAAGCACTTGAAGCGGCCTGTCGGGATGGAGATGAGCGCCATGTGGCACCACTTCTGGCAATACCGCACTCGCTGGCAGGCGTGGGACTATCCGCAGCGCGGCCACGAGCGCTTCATCGACCTCCACGCGCGCGACGTCAACGGCGGCTTGCTGTTGCCGCTGCACCTGGGCTGGTGGGGCTTCCAGGCGTTTAATCCGCCGCAGATTGAGCCGACCTATCCGGACGTGATCGAGAATCTCGGCGCCCGGCTCGTGGGCTGGGACGCCGGCATCTCCCTCACCGCTGGCATCGACGCCGGGGCGTTGCGCAGCACTCCCTTGTTCGGGCGGGCCGTGGATACCCTTCGGACTTGTGAGGAGCTGCGCCGGGAACACACTTACAATGAGGCAGCCCGGGCCGCGCTGCGCGAGCCGGGCAGCCAGTTCACGCTCGTGAAGGACGCCGCCGGCAAGGCCCGATTCCGCCGCGCCCAATCCCAATCCCAGACCGTCACCCCCGCCGAGCCGTGGACACTTGCCTGGAAGGTCACGAACCCATTCGCCGCCCAGCCGGTGAAACTCCGCGTGGAGGCGTTAATGTCCGCTGCGCCGCTCACCGACACCAATGCCGCGCTGCTCGCCGATCTGACCCAGGCGGGCACCGAACCTTGGAAGAGCACCAGCGCCAAGGGCGTGACCTTCACCCTGACGCCGGCAACTAACAAGACTGAACCCGAATGCGTGTTGACCGCCACGAACGCCGGCCAGGTCGCCCGCAATGCCGCCTGGACCCGGCTCGAACAGCGCTTCAGTCCGGTGTTGAACCTTAAGCAATGCCAGGGGCTCGGTGTCGAGATCGAAGGAGACGGTTCCGGCGCTGTGCTTGCCATCCGGCTCGAAAGTCCCCACGCCATCGCCTACGGGGCGATTGCCGACCGCTACCTCAACCTGGACTTCACCGGGCGTCGCACCTTTACGCTGGTTGAGACAGAGTCAGCCCGTTGGAGTAATTATGTCTGGAACGACGGCAAGCACCCCTACAACGCCTATCGGGAGACCATTGACTTTGGCGCCATCGAATCGGTCAGCGTCTGGTTGCAGAACCTGCCTCCCGGGCGCGAAACAAAGTGCCGGCTAGGCCCGATCCGCGCCCTGCCCTTGCGCCCCGGCGTGGTGAAGAATCCCAAAATCACACTGGGCGGGAAGACCGTCGAGTTCCCCATCGAGCTGGCTTCGGGAAGCTGGATTGAGTGCAACGGCCCGTCGGACTGCGTGGCCTACGGTGCCAAAGGCGAGCCACTGGGCAAGGTTACGCCGCGCGGCGATTGGCCTACGCTCCCCGCCGGCATCGCGCCGCTACAGTTTAGCTGCGATCCCGCCACCTCCCACAACCCGCGCGCCCACGTCACCGTCTTCACCCAAGGCGAAGAGCTTTAGGCCAGCCCGTTCTCCCCCAGCCTGCCATTGATCCCCGCCCGGAGCGCCGGTCTCCGACCCGGCGCGTTGCCCTCACCTCAACTGCGATTAAGCTTGCATACCGGTCCCAGCAGCGCTGTCAGCCTGATGCAGGGAGTCGATGAGGAGGCCACACAGCGGCTGAGGACCCGACCGGTGTCCAAAGGATGCCCTAAGGATGCCCTAAGNNAGGATGCCCCAAGGATGCCCAAAGGAGCATCTCCCGATCACCTCCCAAGCACCACCACAGCAGCACGCTATTCACCCGCTTGCCGTTAGCCTGTTCTACCCGTTTGGAGTCGGCAATCACCAGGCTTCCCAGC
>PLZQ01000082.1 GCA_003152225.1 Limisphaerales bacterium
CAGCGCAAATTCACCTCGCTCCATAAATCACTGAGAAGGAGGAGGTAAGGGCTTTTTGCTGGACAACGGTCCCGCGACTTTTCAAGCTCGGGGCCATGAGCAAAGCCGTTCGCAAACCCAATCCCGAGGAGCAAGCCGTCCTGGAGAGTCTGCAGGTACGAATCGCTGAGCCGCACGAGTTGAAGCGCTGCCACCAGTTGCTCGACGAGCACCATTATTTGGGAAGCCCCAAACCGGTTGGGGAGAGGCTCTATTACGTAGTGACTGACGCGCAGGGCCAGTGGCGCGCGGTGCTGATCTTTGCCGCGGCCGCCAAGCATCTGAAGGCTCGAGACCAGTGGATTGGTTGGACCGATGCCCAGCGGGAGAAGCGCCTGGCTCTGGTGGTCAATAATATCCGCTTCTTGCTCGTGCCCGGGCAAACCTTTCCCAATCTGGGCACCAAGTCACTCCGGCTGGCCTTATCCCGCATAAGCAGCGACTGGCAGACCAAGTATGGCCATCCGGTGCTGGTGGTGGAAACCTTTGTCGATCCCGAGCAGTTTTGCGGCACGGTCTACACGGCGAATGGTTGGGAGGAGTTGGGCCAGACCGACGGTTCCGGACGGCACCAGCGGGATTATTATGTTCGGCACGACAAGCCCAAGCGACTCTTGGTACGGGAACTGTGTTCCCATGCCCGGCGCAGCCTGCCAGCCGAGCACCTTAAGCCGACCTTGGCCTTGGTGGAAGCCAAGGTCGGGGTGCGCTCGCGCCATACCGTCAAAGAGATTAAGTCCCTCCTCGAACTGCTCCGGGGAGTGCCCGATTACCGAAAGAAGATTGGCCCCTACCCGCTCGGGTCGTTATTGGCCATCTACCTCTTGGCGGTACTGTGCGGCGCGCCGCGCGGATCAAAGGATTTGGCCAAATTCGCGCGTAAGTTGAGCCAGCGGCAACGGCGCGCTTTAGGCATTCGCCAGCGCCAGGGGCGCTACCCGGCCCCCAGCCAGCCTACCTGCTGGCGTCTGCTGGAGGAAATCAGTGGGACCCATCTCGAGCAGGCCCTGCTCCAAGTTCAAGAGCGGCTGCGCGGCCCGGCTCCCCAAGACGAGTTGATTGCTATGGATGGCAAGGAGCCCAATCATGGCGGCGGTCACAGCGTGCTCACCGCCCTCTGCGTGCCCAGCCAGTACTACTTGGCCAGCGCGGTGGTCGACACCAAGACCAACGAGATCCCCGTGGCGCAAAAACTCTTTCCCGACCTGGACTTGAAGGGCCGTTTCGTCTCGCTGGATGCCCTGCACACGCAGACCCAGACGGCTCGCGACATCGTGCTGGAGGGCGGCGGGGACTATCTGCTGACCGTCAAAGATAACCAACTAAAACTCCACCAGAACATCGAGAAACGACTCCCCGCCCCCAAGGCGGATTTTCCCTCCTTGGCAGCCAACGCCCACGGAGTATCGCACTTTCGCGTACGAAAAGAGCCATAACGTGAGCCGCTCGATCCGGACCCAGGCGGTCTGCCCGGAGCAGGTTTGTTTTCCGCTGGCAGCCCAGGCGGCTCGTTTACTCCGCCAAGCCGAGGGCCGCAAAGATGAAAACATTTGCCTCATTACCAGTGCCCAACCCGAAAAGCTCGACGCCCGGAAGTGGCTGGAGTTTAACCGGGCGGGGTTTGGCGGCATCGAAAACGGCCTGCACCAGCGGTTAGACGTTTCCCATAACGATGATCGTTGCCGCATTCGCCATCCTTACGCCATGTTGGTGGCCGGGTTGTTCCGGCGCATCAGCAACAGTCTCTTCATGGAGTGGCGCACTCATCAACCCCATCCTGAATACCTGACGACCACCAACTTCCAAGCCGCCATGGGCGAGGATCACTGTAAGGCCGCCCTGCGCTTGTTGTTTGCCAAGCGTCCCAGTTTGAAGCCACCGTAAAAATAACTCGACGAAGGTAGAACCGGCCACAGGCTCATTTATGCTGTTTGTGGGATGCGCCTGAGGGTGGATTATTGTCCTCAAAGCCTCCAGAGGGCGCATCAACCGTGCTGGACGAGCCTTTCAGTGTCAGAGACACGGCTGGTGATAAGGTCCAAGCCAAGTTAAACCATCGGCGAGGCATCCGCCTGGCTAATGCTTCGGAACCCCCAGGTCCTTCATGAATTGGCCCTGGGCCTGCTTTTGAGTTCGCCGGGCAACCTTTTGTTTGCGAGAATGATGATTTGGGCTGGAAAGCCTTGACCATTGAAACAAATGAGTGAACCGGCAAACCGCCTCCCTGTAGGCCTGCGCACCATTGCGCTCTTCGAAGCCGCCAAAGGCGTCCTGGCGTTCGCGGCGGCGTGCGGCTTGCTCTCCCTGAGGCATACCGACCTCCACGCGGTCACCGACACCTTCCTGTTGCGGCACGGCATCGACCCGGAACGGCATTATATGCGATTATTCATCGAATCCGTGGCTGGGGCGACCCACCATCATGCGGGCCAGATCGCAGTCTTCGGCTTCGCTTACGCCCTAATCCGTCTCGTAGAAGGCTACGGCTTGTGGTGGGGCAAACACTGGGCTGAATGGTTCGCGCTCCTCTCCGCCGGGCTCTACCTGCCCTGGGAATTCATACACTTCGCGCGGCACCCGAGACTGTTCACCGCCGGCGTCATTCTGTTTAACCTCGCCCTGATCTGGTACCTGGGAAAACTGCTGGTCCGCCAACGCCTTCAACGGAAGAGGCAAACCACCGCCCCGCCCGGACCGCCAACATCCTCGACGCCCTCCAACGAAGCACCGGCGGATGCCCGTGTGCATTGAAGCCGAAGAAAGGGGCTGCCTCGCGCCTGAGGCTTCGGTAGTGTATGGCTCAGGCCTATAAATGATGAGAAGTGTAAGTATCTCTCTGGTTCTCGCGTTGGCGCTGCTTAGAGCAGCCGGCGGTGCCGATCCAATAAAGACCGAGGAGGACTTGAAGCGCGAGGCGGCGATTGCCGAGTTCACCGCCAAGATGACGGCCGCCAATTACCCGGCCCTGTTTGACGCGGCGGCCAAGGAATTCAATGTGCCGGCTGACATTCTCAAAGGCGTCGCCTTCGCCGAAACCCGCTGGGAGCAGTTGACCTGGCCCCCAGGGGAGACCGCCTCGCCGGAGACCGGCATGCCCCGGCCTTATGGCATCATGTCCCTGTGGGACAATAAGAATTTCGGCCACAGCCTGATCGAGGCGGCGGCGCTGATTGGCAAAACCACGGATGAGTTGAAACAGGACCCGCTCCAGAATATCCGGGGCGGGGCGGCGTTGCTGCGCCGGATCTATGACGCCAATCCCAAGCCGGACGGAACGACCGAGGCGGACATCGAAAGCTGGCGCTACGCCATTCGCAAGTATTGCGGCCTTCCCGAGCCGGACCTCAACGCGCAGCATGCCCTGGACGTTTACGTGTTCATGAGCAAGGGCTATCACCAGTATGGCATCGAGTGGGACGCCCGGCCCGTCAACCTGGAGCCGATCCGGGAGGAAACTAGACGCATTATGGCCGAGGAACGGGCCAAGCGCGAGGCGCAAGCGGCAGCGAACTCGAACTCAGTCCAGACACCAAGACCTCAACTTTCGGCAAACCCTCAAACCATGCCGGAAGTGCCGATGGCGAGGGAGACAAACGCGCCGGCCACTCCGGCTGCGTCTCGATCCTGTAACCTCTGGGCTATCCTGCTGGCGATCCTGGCGTTCCTGGTAGTCCGAATCGTCTTGAAGCGCCTCCGTTCCCGCGCGGGCCCTTCCTGAGGGTGGGTTGCCCTGGCGGAATCTCGCCTTCCTGTCGCCGGCGCACGTTGTTACACTCCAGCCATGCTATGAGAGCTGCTGTTTTATACGGCAAGGAAAACATTCGGGTGGAAATCGTCCCGCCGCGTCCGTTGCAGTCGGGGGAAGCGCGGATTGGAATCGAGGCCGCGCTGACCTGCGGCACCGACCTGAAAGTCTTCAAGCGTGGGTACCACGCCAAGATGCTCATTCCCCCCACGGTGTTCGGACATGAGTTTGCGGGGGTGATTTCTGAACTGGCGCCGGACGTGACCGGTTGGCGCGTGGGCGAACGCGTGGCCGTCGCCAACTCAGCGCCCTGCGGGAAATGCTTCTACTGCCTCAACCACCAGGAAAACCTGTGCGACGATTTGCTGTTCCTGAACGGCGCCTACGCCAAGTCGATTATTGTCCCGGCGCGGCTCGTGCAGAAGAACCTGCTGCGGCTCAAGCCGGAGACCGCTTTTTGTGACGCGGCGCTGGTCGAGCCCCTGGCTTGCGTGGTGCAGGGGATCGAAGACATCCAGTTGCGCTCCGGGCAGCGCGTGCTGATCATTGGTGCCGGCCCGATTGGCCTTATGTTTGTCGCGCTGGCCCGGCACCTGGGCTGCCACGTGACGGTGGCGGGCCGGGGCAAAAAGCGACTCGAGACGGCCCAGCGCCTCGGGGCGGAACTGGTCCTGAATACGAGCGAGCAGAGCGGGTTGGCGACCGCCATCCCGCCGGGCTCGATCTTCGACGTGGTTGTTGAGGCCGTTGGCAAGCCGGAGACCTGGGAAGCGGCGGTGCGGCTCGTCCGGAAGGGCGGCACGGTGAACTTCTTTGGCGGGTGTCCCTCTGGCACGACGGTCTCGCTTGATACCGCACTCATCCATTATTCCAATCTCACCCTGCTCGCCAGCTTCCATCACACGCCGCGGACGGTCCGGCGCGCCCTCGAATTCATTGAGGCGGGGGTTGTGCGGGCCCGCGATTTTGTGGACGGCGAATGCTCCTTAAGCGAGTTGCCCATGCTGTTCCGGTCCATGGCCTTGGGCAATCGGGCTGTCAAAACGCTGGTGCGGGTTCATGAATGAAACCGCGCTCGATGGCATAACACATCCTCGCCCACGCCCAACTGATGGGAACCTGCCAACGAAAGCAGGGGGGTTCTATTTCGCCGGCACCAGCTTCTTAAACTCGGGGTTTTGTCGCAGCGAACCAAAGCGCTCTTCCTTCCTCGCGCTGGCGAGCAAATCGCGAGCCTTGGGGTCTTGCTGGAGCCGCTTGGCGCTCAGGTCCAGTGCCTGGTGGAGCGCAGCCAGCGCCTCAGGCTGCTTACCAACCCCGCATTTTAAGACTGCCAGGTCGTACCAGGCTTCCGGGCTCTCGGGCATGACTTTGGTTAACTTCTCCAAGGCGGCCTCAAGCTTGGGGACGGCTCCCAGCGCCGCATAGGTCTGGGCGATGCTGAGCACGGAATTGGCATCGATCTTCGGGTTGCTAAAGGCTTTGTCCAACGCCTGAATCGCCGCCTCGGGTTTCTGCAAATGCCGGCTCGCCTCGGCGAAGCCAATGGCCGCCTGGAAATCCTCGGGATTGGCGCGCGCCAGGGCCTCAAGCTTATCGGCCACCCGCTGCAACCCGGGGTTATTGCCGAAGCTGGAGTACGCCTGGACCAGGCCACGGAGCGCCTTCGAGTCGGCCTGGGGAGAATTCATCACCCCGTCGAGAATCTGAACGGCATGGTCGGTCTGTTGCATCTGGAGGTAGGCGCCCGCGAGATCGAAGGCGGCTTGAAAGTTCGCGGGATTCTTGCGCACCTCATCCTCCAAATGCACCAAGGCGTTTTGGGCCTGCGCGACTCCACCGCTCTCCTGCTTGTAGCGCTTGATGCTTTCCACCAGCCCGCGGACCTGGCCATTGTAAGGNNAGCACGCGATCATACTCCGCGGGGGTTTTGGGACGATATTCCACCGGGCAAACATGCGGGTCGGGATTCAGACGCCAGGCGTAAATGCCGCCGATGGAGCTGCGCAGCTTGGAAAAGGACTTCTGCGCGTCGTCATCATGGATGAACTTGCGGTCGCCGGTGAAGCCGCTGAAATCGTAGCGCAAGTACGTCTTTTCGACCCAATCGGTGATCGTCTTGACCGGGGTGTCGTAGAGAACGACGTTTCCGGTCAGCCGTTTGGAGTACTGCTCCCAGAACTGGTGGTCCCGGTTGAAGATGTCTTCCGTCAGGGACGGCAGTGGCTGGCGATTAACCTTCATGATGATGCCGAACGGTGTCAGGTAGGGATACATCCAATCCAGCGGGAAGCTTTCCTCGACGAAGAACTCGTTCTTGGGATTGTGATCGAAGATCACCTTGGTCAGCAGGCCGTTGATATTCATCACGGCAACCTGGCCAGAGACCTGCACTCGGTTCTCGATGATCTTGACGTCCTCACCGGGCTTCAACTGGTTGACTTGCATCCGCCGCTGGGCGTCCGCCATGTATTCCTGGAAGCACCGTTGCGAATCGTCAGGCGTGGCTGAGTAGATTTCGCGGTCCGGGTAAACGCCGCCCAGGCTGTGGGCGATGTCCTTCGGATACGCTTCTTCCAGCAGCAAGCGGTTCAGCCGGATGCGGGTCCAGCTCTGCGGGTTCTCCTTGATGAAATCGGTCAGGTATTCCGAAAGCTTCGCCTGCTTGAAACGCTCCGGCTCGTACAACGGACCAGTCTTACTCAACTCGGCGAGCTCGGCGGCGAGCTGATCCTGCTTCTTGCGCAGACGGTCAGACGCGTTGCCGTCCGCGATTTCCTGGTCCACCGCGTCCTTCTCCTGCTTCTTGTCTTTGAGGCGTTGCTTGATCTTGAGCTCGCGTTCCAGGAGCACGTTCAAGTCCTCGGCCAGGCTGCGGCGGAGCCGGGCCTGGTCGCCCTGGACCGCAAGAAGCTGTTGGGTCCTGGGGCTAAGATTGTCATAGAGGTATTTCGACAGCGGGTCCTGTTGCGGGCCCGGACGCAGCTTGGCCGCAAAGGCAACCACGTTGGTAAAGTCATTATCGGCAAACCATGAAGTGTACGTGCGCCGGCGCTTTTCCACCCGGTCGCCCACCGCGGTGAAGAACCGGTCCAGCGGCGCCACCGCCCGGGCCAGCAGGTTTGTCTGGTACTCCTTGTCCTTGAGCGCCGTCCGGAGCAGTTCGCTGAAGAACGGCGGATCAATCTGCGTGCTGCGGTTGTAGTGCGCGCGGATGTAGCAAAGGTAGGTGCCGTCGGCCAGGGCGTTTTGGGTGATGATATAGACATCGCGGCGGTCGAAGTTCTGGTCCTCCAACGGCTGGCAGCGGTGCGGCGTAAAACTCTCACAGAAAATGGTGTAAGTCGGGCAGAAGCGGCCCGGATCGGTGCCGCCGTAGAGCACCGCATTCGTCGTCATATTCGGATAGAGCGGTTTGCCGTCCGTCCCCTTGAACGGCGGCGTAAACATATCATGGCCAAACCAGTAGCCGAACCAGTGGTTGCGCTGGTCGCTGGAGTACCAGTGCGCCAGGCCAGAGTAAAGCGGCATGGCGGCAAAGAGGATCAGCGTGACGAGCAGCGGGCCGCGCTGGCGATAGAGGATCAGCACGGTAACGAAAGCAAACGCTATGGCCACCAGCAGGAGGTTGGCGTAGATGGGCAGGCCGTACTGGCTTTTGGCAAACGCCCGGGCGATCCAATACGGCAGCTCGGATAGGCCAATGACCCCCGCGGGGCCAAAGTAGTGCTTGCCCGTCGCGTCCCAGAGGCAATACAAGGCCAGTACCACGCCAACTATGCCGCCCGCCAAGCCCCAAAGCCGGAATTTCTGGTAGTGGGTGGCCATGAACGCCGCGGTCAGGGCCAGACCGTAACCGATCAAGCAGGCCACAATCGTATGGGACGAACACAAGAAAACCTTGATAAGGTCGGCCGAGGCCTTGTCCGGACTGGGATTGAGCAGGACCATCAGCAGTCCGCCAAGGAAGACATACATGGCGCTGAGGGCGATGAGCCAGGCCCGCTCGCGCTTCTGCATCTTGAAGAAGAACACGAAGGGCACCAGCGCGATGAACATGTAAACCCAGGTGAACTCATCAGCGGCGCCTTCAATCAACATCCCCAACTGGCTGAGGAACCGGCCGGGCTCCGTTACCAGGTTGGTCGGGTTAGGCTGTTCGTATTGGCCGCGGCTGATCGCATGGAAGAACCCTTCCACCGTCCGGGGGTAGCCCCACTGCATCGGGGGGTTGGTCATACCCGAAACCGCCATGTAGAGATAGAACGAAACCCCCAGCACCCAGAGGCCGGCCATGATCAACACCGGCTTCCAGTGGCTTCCCAGACCCTTTGTTCGGATGGCCAACCAGATGCTGGCCACCAATGAACCTATCCCGATGACGTTGAAGAGAAATAACAGCCCGGGCCTGGCCCCGATGTTGTGGAACATGTGGTCGCCGGTTAGCCCCACCATCACGTAGTCCGCCACCCAAATGATCGCGTTTCCGAGGAAGGCATCTCGGCCCAGCTTCGGATTACCGGCCGCGATGGCCACCTCGATGCCCAGCGCGGCGACAATGAGACTTTGATGCAGCGTCATGCAAAGTCCGAACAGGAACGCCGCCCAGTAGGCGTAACGCATTTGATGGGGCGCGTAAATCCATCGCAGCAGACAGACCAGCACCGCCAAATACCACGGCACGCTGGTGACCGCGATGCGGTTGACGACGCACGACTCCTTCCACATGAACCCGTCCAGACCCAGGAGCAGGCCCGCGGCCACCGCCGAGATGAGGCAGATCGCGCTTTCCCATTTGCCCGTCATGCCTTTGAGTTCTTCGATGCCCTCCATGAACATGCTGCTGCCCCGGGAAACCAGCAGCGCGAGCAAACCGCAGGCCATCGCGCCGGAGAACGCCTGCCCGACCGACACGCGCCAGGCGATGTTGCCGATTGGCAGCAGGGCCGTCCAAAGCCAGCTATAAATCGACCACACCGGGTAGCCGGGCGGGTGCGGAATGCCCGCGTAAAACGCCCCTGTCACCAGTTCGCCGGAGTCCTCCAGCGTCAGCTCAGGCGCCAGGGTGAGCAGATACACCGTCCAGACCACCCCAAACGTGATCGCCAGCGCCAGCCAGTCCAGCTTCCGGAAAAGCGCAGGAACCGTCGCCGGCGCAGTCACCGGCAGCGGTTTTTGCGGCTTGCGGAGATCACGGTCCGTATTCTTTGGTTTCATCATACTCAGTTCTTGCTTAACAGACACCATACCCGGCCCGATTTGTGCAAAGCCAGACGAAATTGCGCTCTGTGAGCCCGCTGGGCGTATCTGCCCGGCACCGCCCAGACTGTGGTTTTCTGGCTGGCATGATGCTTTTCATCTTCGTCTCACCCTCTATAGGTCCACAAAACCTGTTTCAGGAGTAACAAGCCGCCTCGGCCATTCCAGCCCCCGCGTGCGTGGTAGTCCCGGCAACGCCTACGCCCAGTCAATTCTTGCTCAAACCTTCAGGTAGATTGCCTTCAAATACTCGGCTTCCTTGAAAGTCGCCGCATGGTCCAGCGCATGACGCGTGGTCCGCAACTCCTTGAAGGTGCGGTCAGAGTTCGCGGCGGCCCGGCGGACGGTCTCAAAGAATTCTTCCGCGACCACGTGCGCCGAACACGAACAGGCCACCAGAATCCCACCTCGGGTAAGATGTTCGATGCCCGACGATGCCAAGCGCCCATAAGCGCGAATTGCACCAGACCGCTCATCTTCCCGCTTCGCCAGCGACGGCGGGTCCAGTATCACCAGATCAAACCTGCACCCCGCCTGTTGGTTGAACCACTCAAATGCGTCTGCCTGCACGAATTCGTGCCGGCACGAGGCCACGGAAGCATTTGCTGCGTTAAGGGCGACATTTCGCTTCGCGCTTTCCAAGGCATGCGCGCTGAGGTCGAGGTCGGTCACCGAGCGGGCTCCGCCGCGCGCCGCGTAGAGCGAAAAGCCGCCGGAGAAGCTAAACGCGTTCAAGACCTCGCGTCCGCGTGCCAGCGCTTCCACCTGGCGCCGATTCTCACGCTGGTCGAGGAAGAACCCGGTCTTTTGCCCGCGCACCACGTCCGCTTCAAAGAGCAAGCCCGTCTCCAGGAACGTGACCGGCCCATCCAGCGGCGGCCCGAGCAGGACCTGGCCGTCCGCCTTCCCACCTTGCTGCTGCGCTAGCTTCTGGATGTTGCGACTGAGCCGGAGGACGATCCGATCTGGACGCAAGCGCGTGGTAATTAGCCCGGTGATTTCCTCCAACCGCGGCAGCCAGGCAGCCGTGTAGAGCTTCAGCACGAGCGTCCGGTCATAACGATCCAGCACCAGCCCCGGCCAGCCATCACTCTCCCCGTTAATCCAACGGAACCCGTTAGTCTGGTCATTAAACAACCCCTGTCTGCCTTCCAGCGCCCGGTCCAACCGCTCCACCCACCAATCGCGATCAATAACTCGAGGCTTGCCCACGTGCAGCACCCGGACGCGAATAGGCGAGTCCGGATCGAACAATCCGGTCGCGAGAAATCGGTCCTTGCGGTCATAAATCACCGCCAGTTCGCCGACTTGCCCCGCCCGATTCTGTTCCCGAACACTGTCTGCAAACAGCCACGGATGCCCCGCCCGCAAGATTGACTCCGCCGTCGCCGTGACCCTCAACCTGAGCCGCGGCGCCTTCGACAGTCTATGTAATTCGTCGATTCCCATTCGAAGCCGTACCACACTGGACGGCTAAGCCGTTAAAGCCCCAACTAACCACAGATGGTCGCAGATGGACACAGATAAAGGGATTTTCGCCGTTTTCAGGCTAATAGCCCCGCCGCATACCGGGGTAGCCTGAGGGTGGCTTCAGGGGAGCCTCAGGGGAGCCTCAGGGGAGCCTCAGGGGAGCCTCGGGGTAGCCTCAGGGGAGCCTCGGGGTAGCCTCAGGGTGGCTTGAATAGATTCATCATTCATCATTCAACCTTCTGCATTCCTTGTGTGAGGGTGGCCTCGGGGTAGCCTTGGGCTGGCTTCGACCCGAACTTCTGCATTCTGTCCACCCTCCGCA
>PLZQ01000445.1 GCA_003152225.1 Limisphaerales bacterium
CGGAGCGCGCCTGGCAGGAATTGGCCGGCGCGGCGAACTTCCCGGACTGGAACCCACGGCATTTCCTCGATACCGCGGAGATGACGCACGCCTTCGCCATCGGTTATGACTGGCTTTATGACGTCTGGACGCCCGAGCAGCGCGCCACTTTGCAGCAAGCTATGGTGGAAAAAGGCCTGAAAGCCGCGCTCCCAATTTATCGCGCCCGCAGGTGGTGGGCCGTGGCGCACCACAATTGGAACCAAGTTTGCAATGGCGGGATTGGCATGGGGGCGCTGGCGTTGGCTGACGTGGAGCCCGAGCTCGCCGGCGAGATCCTGTACGATGCCCTCGAATCCATCCAGCTCGCCATGGCAGAGTTCGCGCCGGACGGCGCCTGGAAGGAAGGCCCGGGTTATTGGAATTATGCCACCTTCTACAACGTGGTCTTCCTTGCCGGGCTGCAGAGTGCCCTAAACACGGACTTCGGGCTGTCGCAATTCGGGGCGTTCAAGGACACCGGGCTTTTCCCCATTTACGTGACCGGGCCGCTGGGCCGCACTTTCAACTATGCCGATGGCGGCGATCACGCCATTTTCGCATCGCAAATGTTCTGGCTGGCGCGCGCATTCCATCAGCCCGTTCTCGCCTCGTATGAGCGCCGTGCGACCTCGCCCTCCGCTCTCGACCTGCTCTGGTACGACTCAGCGGGCACCAACCCAAAAGCAGCCGGTTTGCCGCTGGACAAGTATTTCCGCGGAGCCGAAGTCGCCCTCCTGCGCAGCGAATGGGACAATCCGCAGGCGCTGTTCGTCGGCTTTAAGGCCGGCGACAACAAGGCCAACCACAGCCACCTCGACCTCGGCAGCTTCGTGTTCGATGCCGCCGGTGTGCGCTGGGCCATGGATCTGGGAGCCGACGATTACAACCTGCCGGGCTACTTCGGCGGCCAACGCTGGAACTACTACCGCCTCCGCACCGAGGGCCAGAACACCCTGGTCATCAACCCGGGCCAAGGCCCTGACCAGGACCCGAAGGCCAGCACCCGGATCACTCGCTTTGAGTCCACGCCGAAGCGCGCGTTTGCCATTGCCGACCTCACGCCGGCCTACTCTAAGAATGCGAGCCGGGTCTGGCGCGGAATCGCTCTGCTGGACCGCCAAAAGGTTCTCGTGCAGGATGAGATTCAGGCGGACAAGCCCATCGAGCTTTGGTGGTTCATGCATACCCCGGCCAGCGTGAAGATTGAGGACAACGGCCGCACCGCAACCCTCCAGCAGGTCGGAGCGCAACTTCACGCTGAGATTCTTTCGCCGCCGGGCGCCAGCTTCCAGATTATGGATGCCGAGCCGCTGCCGGCTTCCCCGCACCCCGAGAAGCAGGCCAGGAACGAACGCATCCGAAAGCTGGCAATCCACTTGACCGATATCAGCAATACCCGGCTCGCCGTCCTGCTGGCTCCGAAGCCCGCCAAAGATGAGGGGGCCATCCAGCCGCCGAAAGTGTCGTCACTGGCCGAGTGGTAGGGGTTTATGAGGCGACTATCCACCGCTCTCCTGCTCGCCGCAGCCGTGACCACTGCGACGGGCGCGCCCGTCATGCGCGTCGTCAGGACCGGCAGCACCGGGTCTCCGCTGCTGATTAACGGAGGCTTTGAAGAGCTACGCCAGGGCAAGCCAGCTCCCTGGCTTGCCTGGCAACAAGGCTACCGCGTCACACCAGGGGAAAGACGCAGCGGCTCGCAGTGCATCGTTTGTGAACGCCGCGAAGGCGACGGCGAGTTCGGCGCCAGCCAGACGCTCACGCTCAACCGGACGAACATCGCACCCTTCATCATTCGGGGTTGGAGCAAGGCCGAGAACGTCACCGGCAGCCCCGACAATGGCTACTCGCTCTACGTGGATATTGTCTATGCGGACGGCACCCCCCTCTGGGGCCAGACCGTGAGCTTCACCTGCGGCTCACACGATTGGGAGCAGCGCCAGTTCGTGCTGCTGCCGGACAGGCCGGTCAAATCGTTCACGCTGCACTGCCTCTTTCGCGGCCACACCGGCAAGGCTTGGTTTGATGACGCATCGGTTGAAGAGGTTCCTACCCCGGCGGTCGCGGTCTTGTTCCAGGGCGTGCCGCTGCAAGGGGTTACCCACGTCAGGCCTGATCCGAAAGCCCCCTCACGCAAATTCGCCACAGGCGACGGGCTGCGTCTGACAGTGCGCGATAACACGATCACCTCTCTGCAAGTCAATGGCAACGAGTTCGCCGCCCCATCCCCTTCCGGTTTCCTGGTCCGGGATTTTGCGGCGGATTCGGACGTCTATGCCTTCACCGGCGACGCCTGCCACGAACTCGGCCTGAAACTGGAAGCGAGCTACAACGCCGCCAAAGATCATTTGACCGTCGAAGGCCGTGTGACTGACACGACCGGCCGGGACCGCGCCGTCACGCTCCTGTTTGCCTTGCCGCTCGACGCGACGGGCTGGCAATGGGGTGACGACGTGCGCCGAAGCCGTCTCATCGGCGGCACTGGTGAGTTTGCCAACACCGTCAGCCTCCGCTGTGGCGCCAACGGCAAGATGTCGCTCTATCCGCTGGCCGCCGTCTGGAACGAGCGCTCCGGCCTGGCACTGGGCCTGGACATGGACCATCCGGCCCAATACCGCCTCGTCTATCATGCCGGCACGAGGCAGTTCTTCATCGCCTATGACTTCGGACTGACGAAAGATACGGCGAAGTTCCCCAGCAGCGCCGCCTTCCGCTTCGTCCTGTATCGCTTCGATTCGCGCTGGGGCTTCCGGGGCGCCTTGCAGAAGTATTACGACCTCTTCCCACAGCACTTTGCCAAACGCATTACCCGCGAAGGTGTGTGGATGCCCTTCACCGACATCGCCAAAGTGCCCGGCTTCGACGATTTCGGCTTCGCCTTCCAGGAAGGCGCCCCAAACGTCGCGTTCGATGACCAGCACGGCATTGCCAGCTTCGTCTATGTCGAACCGATGAGTCACTGGCTGGCGATGCCCCGCGACGTGCCACGGACTTACGACAGCGCGCTATCCGTCTTGAACAAGGACCTCACCGGCGCCCGGGGCAAGGACGCCGCGGAAATGGCGGCGGCCACTCTCACCAGCGGGATCGAGAACACCGATGGCCGCTTCTTCCTCTACCTGGTGAAAGCGCCCTGGTGCGATGGCGGCGTCTTCTCTCTCAATCCCGATCCGGACATTGCCACGACACCCGAACACCCTTTCAACAAGGCGATGGTTATGCAGCAAGCCATCGCCGCCGTCTTCAAGAAAAACCAACCCAAACAAGGGCCGCCGGTCTATCAACCATCAACTCTTAACCGTCAACCACCTCCGGGAGCGGGTCGAATCGAGGGGGAAGCAGCCGTCCCTTCTCCTCCGGTCTATCAACCATCAACTCTCAACTCTCAACTACTTCCCCGCCCCGGCCTCGACGGCGTGTATCTCGACTCCCTCGAAATGTCATCCGGCGAGCTAAACTATCGCCGCGAGCATTTCCGCACAGCGAGCGTCCCGCTTGTCTTCGACCGCGAGGGCCGGCCCTGCCAACTGATGATCTTCAACACCTGGACCTTCGAGCGCGACATCGCCGCTCAGATGCATGCGCGCGGAAAACTCATGTTCGCGAATGCTGTGCTCTCGCAGTTCGCCTTCCCCGCCGCGCAGCTCGATGTGCTGGGCACCGAGGTCAATTGGCTGCACCACGGCGAATACCTGCCCGACTCAGACGCGGTCATGAACTTCCGCCGCGCCCTCTGCCGCCAGAAGCCCTACTGCCTGCTGATGAACACCGACTACACCAGCTTCTCGTCTGAACGGGTGGAGCGTTATTTCCAACGCTGCCTCTTCTATGGGGTCTGGCCCGGCTTCTTCGACCAGGAAGCCGCGTCGAAAGACCCGTATTGGGCCTCAACAAACAAGTGGTATGAGCGCGACCGCCCGCTTTTCAAGAAATACATCCCCCTGCTACGGCGCGTCACCGCGGCAGGCTGGCAGCCGCTGCCCCGTGCTGCCTGCGATAATCCAAAGATCCTGGTCGAGCGTTTCGGTCCCGAGGCCGGCGGCACGGTATTTCTAACCCTGCTCAACGATACGGCCAACCCGCAGAGCGGAACGGTGATAGCCGACCTTAAGTCATTCAGCCTAACCCCATCCGCCCCAACACGTGAACTGGTGTCCGGCAACGCCGCCACGGTCTCCGGACACGGCTGGAGGGTTTCCCTGCGTCCCCAACAGGCCGAAGTGCTGTGCCTGAGCTGGTCACCAAAATGAGCTTCCCGGGGAACGAGTCATACCGCAGCCACCATCCTCCAGCGCCAAGTTTCAGCACGGAGAACCACGCTACCGTTTAACTGGGCCGGAGTAGCGTAACACCCTTCACGCTCTGAGCTTACGTCGGAATCCGGCAGGTTCTTCCGGGGCGCCAATCGCACCGCCCTCCCGGAACCCACCAGCGAGGCCAACCGTTGCAATCTGAGNNGAAAGCGCTATATGTGGGGTTCTCCAAAAGCGGCCGGCTACAGGTAGTGTGCCTTGGCTGGTCCCAATTTCCAGTCCCAGAAGCGCGCCTCGCAGGATAGGCCGGACCAATCTACGATCTGACGCCTTGCGGTTGTGGAGAAGTCCACCGCCTTGCGGATCGCCTTCTCCTCATCCTTCTCGGAAGCGCCCATGTCGTAGTGAATGAGGTCAGCATCAGCCAGCAACTCGCCCGGCGTCACCACCACTTCTTGCACGCAGGCAACAACCCCGAACGTGCCAACGCCGCCCAAGTGCCAGCCCGTCTTGGGGCAAATCTACGGTTTGACCCCTGTTCCGACGCGCACGGCGCCGGTTTCAATCTCCGTTTTGACCCGTTTCCGGGAAATTCGGTTTCGATCACGCAGTAAGGCGGCCTGGCGCCGTCGCAACGCCTGATACTTCGGATTCTTCAGCCTGTCCAGCCTATACGGCGCTTAATGCCGCCCACCACCATGTCCGCCTCCACCCGAGAAGCCACCTCCAGAAAAGCCGCCTCCATGTGAAGCTCCGGAAAAGCCGCCGTAACCACCGCCAGAGGCACCGCCATAACCACGTCCGGAAAACCCTCCGTAGCTGCCGCCAGAGTAGCCCCGAGAGGCAACCGAGCCCCCGGAAAAGTTGTTACCTGAGTAGCCGCTTCGCCCGGCGAAGCTTCCGCCAGAATACCTGCCGACCCCGTTCATCGCGTAGCTGGGTGAGTAGCCCCGAGCTCCGCTCCCTGCCCAGGTAGATGTGGATCGTGATCCCGGTGCAAACGATTGGCTCGCTCCGGCTCGATTAGCACCCGACCAGCTTGAATACTGACCTGCACCCTGCCGGGTTACCGACTGGCCAGCCCCTGGTGCAGACCACGTGGATGTGGACCTCGCTGGCTGAGCCCCGGCCGTTTGGCGTGCCCAAGACGAAGTTGTTCCTGCTGGGCTCGTACGGCTTGCTCCAGATGCTGTTCCCGCGGAGGCGTATCTCGTTGCCTGTGCACCAGGTTGACGCCCCCAAGAGGCGGTTGATCCGCCCGAATGTCCTGCTGCGGCCATAGTCCCACCGTGTCCGCCAAGCTGTCCGGCCCCGCCAGGTTGACCACCCGGAGGTCTTCTGCCTGACCCGGCATTCCGACCTGCGTATCCGCCGGAATGGGGTGCCCCGGAAGGATGCCCGCCGGCCTGTCCATTCTGATAGCCATTCCCGTGATAGCCGTTGCCATAGCCATGGTAACCATTGCCATAGCCATAATACCCATTGCCGTGGTGGCCGTAGCCGTACCAGGAACCGCAGTAAGGGTAGCCGCCCCAGCCACATCCTCCCCAACCCCAGCCGCCGGTAAAACCCCAGCCGAGCCCCCACCCCAACCCAAGGCCGAAGGATAGGTTGTCATAATATGGATAGCTGTATGGATAATACGGAGCACTGAAGTCATAATAGACCGGCTCGGGTGCAGCAAGAACCACGGGATCACTCGTGTACGAGGGAGCGGCAGCAACCAGCTCTGTTTGTGCTGGCGCTGCTGGAGCCGGCTCAGCTTGAGCCATTGCCGGCGGGCTGGCCGGGGGCAGTGCTGCTGCAGGAGAGCCTGACTGTGCGTTCATCAACGCAACCAGAATGTCAGAAGATAGCCCCTGCGTGTGAAGGTCGATGATCTCGGAGGCAGTCAGGTGAGCGCCCGGGGAGTTGTGAATGTAGGCGATGATGATGTTCTCCTCCACCTTGGCTTGTGAAAGCCTGAGGACATCGGCCACGACCGGCGATGCGGTGGCTGGTGCGGACTGACCTAACCCGTTGCTGGCGTAGAGCGAGAGTCCCACTAAGGTTGCAAGGAACGCTCTCATATTCTTTAGTTTAGTATCGGGCAAAAATGATTAATTGCCACTAATGATTAGACGGCTTCTGCCGCCTCGCATTCAATCATTTGTTCTGCGCAGCAGCGATAGGCGGATTCCCTCCCGAGCTGGGCGCTGCCGCACTCCTGGCACTCGTAGGCTCCCCTTACGAGCAAGTGTCACTATTCCATCTGGTCCTGGAGACGCCACAAGCTAACAGAAGGCCGCAAAGACCACGAAGCTTCGTTTTCTTCGGTGAGATTAAGTGGCACCGGCGGCACCAGCCTTCGCGCTGCGTCCAAATAGAGGACCCTTCCGTGACGACCATCACCTGGGCGGACTCGCGGAACTCACGCTCGGCGCAAATGCGGGTGCCGGGGGTGTCGCGGTCGCCCACTTTCATGCCGCCGTGGATCTGGGTGGTGGACAGGCCCCATTCGACCAGTTTGCCGAAGGGCCGGCCATCCTTGCCGTCGCCGACGAGGAAATCGAGGGTATCCTTGTGCTCGGTGAAGATGAGCAGCTTCATCTTCGGGTCTTTGAAGATGCCGTGTTCGGTGAGGAGTTGGCGGAGTTTGACCAGTTTGGATTCGACTTCGGCCTGTTCCAGGCGGCGGGCCTGGTCAATCAGCTTGCCCAACTCGATGATTTCCTCCTTGAGGACGGTGGGGTCGTAGGAGATGACCAGGTCTTCCAGCTCGGCCATGATGACCTGCCGCTCGTCATCGGGCAGGTCTTCGAAGTCTTCGGGGAGGCGCTTGGTGATCTGGCTCTGCCGGTAGGCTTCCGGGTCGGCCAGAATCTTTTCGCGCTTTTCTTTCATGCGTTCAAGGCTGCGATGGGCGGCGTACGTGCTGGAAGCAAATCGGCGCTGGAGCATGGCCATCGTGAAACCGAGCGCCCGGCCACGGGCGGAATCTTCCGAGGCGGCTTTGATGGACTGGTCTTCGACGTAGCGCGTGAGGGCGTCGTAGAAATCCCACTCCTGATCGGTGATTTGAAACTCGGTGGTCTGGACAAAGCGTTTAGTGAAGAGGGTTTTGACTTTGCCGGTGTCGGGATCCGGGAAAGTGACCAGCGCTTCTTTGACGCGGCGGAGGTAGAACGGCGCCTCGTGCTTGCGCATGGCCTCCTCCAGGCTTTTCACGTCGCCATAGACATCACGATCGAGCAGCTCGAGGAAGAGGCAGAAGTTTTCCGCGTCGCCCTTGTGCGGCGTAGCGGTCATCAAGAGGTAGTGATCCGTCACGCCCGACAGGGCCTCGCCAAGCTGGTAGGCGAGCGTTTTATTGTCCCGGCTGGAGGCGCTCATCTTGTGCGCCTCGTCCACGATAATGAGGTCCCAATGGCTGCGGAGGAGGCTTTCCTTGGCGTCCTCGATGCGCGAGACCCAGGAGACGGAGGTGATGACCTGGTTCTTGTCCTGCCAGGGGTTGGAGCCGTAGTTGGCGCGGAGGATGTCGCTGCGGATGACTTCGAAGTTCTCCCGGAACTTGTCCTTCATTTCGCGCTGCCACTGGAAGGAGAGGCTGGCCGGGGTGATGATAAGCGTGCGTTTCACCAGGCCGCGAATCTTTAGCTCCTTGATGAGCAGGCCGGCCATGATGGTCTTGCCGGCGCCCGGGTCGTCCGCGAGCAGGAAGCGGATGCGAGGCAGGCGGAGGAAATAGTCGTAAACGGCTTCGAGCTGGTGCGGGAGCGGGTCAACCCGCGCGATGGACAGGGAGAAGTAGGGGTCGTATTCGAAGGCGAGCTGGAGGCGCATCGCCTCGATGCCCAGACGGAACATCTTTGAGTCGCCGTCAAAGGGCTCGGTGTCCGGGGTGGTCTCCAGCAGCGCGAGTTTCTCGGGGGTGAGGACGAGGTCGAAAAGTTTGGACGTGTTGAGGCCCTTGCCGATCAGCTTGACCGCGGTGCCCATCGGAGTGGTGATAAGCACCTGGACGGGCTCGGGGAACAACGGGCCCCGGAGAATCTTGTTCGGTTTTAGGTCTTCCGACTTCACGGCACTTGGTCCTGCTCCAACAAATTGCTGGAGAATGGTTTACAGCGGTCCGCCTGGGAGCGCACGAAGAATCGTGATTCGGCCGGCACCGGCACCTGGCGGCTGCGCCGCAACCAGAGACGATAGCGGATGGAGGATTGAGGATGGAAAGACGCACATCCAGGCGGATTCTTGCGCACGAACAGGGAATCTTGCCAGGAATGCCCGCTTTTTCGGCTTACCACACCCGAAAGGAGCCGGGCGTGACAGCCGCGGGCAAAGCCACCAAAAGCCACACTCTGGCAAAAGCTGAAATGCTGAAAGCTGAAAGCTGAAACCATAAATGGCGACAGGCCGCGCAATTGGCCATTTGCCATCGGCTATTTGCAATCCCCAGGCATAGCCACGCCAACCCACCTTAAAGCCACCTCAATGCGACCCTAATGCGACCCCAAAGCTACCTCAAAGCCACCCTAAAGCGCCCTCATGGCACTGCGGGAGGTCGCCAAAACCGGCGCTTGCCGGGCATCTGCAAACGGCCGTGGCGCGGCGGGGACACTGTGAGGAACCAATGAACCGGCCAGAAATGACACTCGACTCGGAGGTTCGGCGGGGCTAATCAGGCCAAGCTCGGGCGCTCGCGATTTTGCACCAGGCGGATGACCTTACGGGCCAGGTCACAATTCTCCTTAATCTGGAAATCGAACATGCCGACGGCGATAAAGTCCGCCCCGTTTTTGAACGCATAAGGGAAGGCCTCGCGAGGATAAATGGCCCCCGCGGCCAACACCTTGAAGGCGATCCAGGGCTTGGTGATCGTTTTCATGAAGGCGATGGTCTCCTCCGGATTGATGCACCACATGTTGTCATACCAGCCTGCGCCCCCGTTGAGCCAAATGAACTCTTTGCGCAAAGCCTTTGGCGTCGCCGACGGGTAATCGTCGCTGTGGAGAGTCTTGACGTAGAAGTCACACGGAACATGGTGCTTCTCACAAGCCATGGGGACCAGTAGCGAATGGCCACCCACCCCCACGGGCAATCCGTGACCCTTCGCCATTTCGACGGCCTTATGAATGCGATCCACCTCCCCGGCCTGGATCAACTGATCCGCCGACACACCCCAAACGTATAACGCCACCGCGCCGGTATCCACCTGCT
>PLZQ01000210.1 GCA_003152225.1 Limisphaerales bacterium
CTTTGGCTTTCGTAACACCCTCTATTATGAAGAGCCCTATTTTACCCTTGCTGGTTTTGGCTTCAGTTGCGGTTGGCGTTTCGGCGGCAGCCGAGCCTCCGTATCCTCACAGCCAGGCGCTCCAAAGCATTGTCTGGCATTGGAAAACTTATACCAACGCGGCGTTGGGAAGCGATCTGTGGCCCGTGGCCTGGGGGCCCGATGATCAGCTTTACGCCGCCTGGGGCGATGGCGGCGGATTCGGCGGCTCGAATACGGACGGGCGCGCAGCCCTCGGCTTCGCCCGCATCGAAGGCACGCCGGAGCATTGGCGCGGGGTCAACGTAAATGGTGGGAAGAACCCGGAACACCCGGCCTCGTTTCCACGCAAGGGCAAAACAAGCGGAGTGGCGATCGTGGATGGCGTCTTCTATGCCATCTCAAAACTCAATGGGCGCAGCTTGTGGAAAACGGAGCTTCCCGGCAGCCTTTCGGGCGATGATTTCGTGACGGTACTGTCCGACGGGCAACGCGTCTTTGCTCACACGCAAGGCAAGCTCCATTGCCTTGATCTGGCGGATGGTCGCGTCCTCTGGTCAAACGAGCTGCGTGGCTACGGCTATGGCATTGCCAGTCTCTGCTTCCCGGGCGGGCCGACCGCCCCTGATCCCGCTGCCGTGCAGAAGCGAATGCTCGAACAACAGCAGTCGAGCGCCGCTACGTCATAGCCGCCACGAAATTGCGTGTAGCGTTTGGAATGCGCGGAGCTTGTTCCCGCTTTCGAATCACCCCTGCCTTGCGACAGTGCCGGCAAGCTGGACGCACTCCAGCCCAGGTTGGCTCTCCTAAAAGGCCAGCCTCTGGCCCCTCACCCACCCCCACCCTCCCGGCCCATTCCTGGGGATAGGGCGGTGAGCGAGGGCATCGCGGGCGGCCTGATTATAGTTATCTGGCCGCCGCAGCACAAAGGTCTCAGCGCATCTCATTGGCACCCAAGCATTTAACGAATGACCAGAATTGGTCATTGTCGCGAACCGGCGGCTGCGGTTGAATCGAGCATTGATACACGCGTGCGGCAGTGCTATGCTTGGCCATCGTCAACCGTCCGCCAGCGCGGACGGATTCAGACTACGGAAGACCGCAGAACAAGCCGCCAGGCGCCCCCTAACCGGTTGCCCGCGCCAGCGTCAAAAAAATTCAGTAATATGAACACGCTTGCTCCGGCCCAGAAAAGTCTCGCCCGCAGCCGTTCTGCCCGCGCTGGCGAAGGCGAAGGAGAAAGCCAAGGCGATTGCCTGCCTCAGCAACATGAGACAAACCAGCCTGAGCATGCGGATGTATGAGAATGACAACCGGGAGTAAATCGTCATGCTGGCCGACAACATCGTGGCGCCGACCGGATCGTTCTTCCCTGGAACCTGCACCTGGTGGCCGGATTTGCTGCGCCCGTATCAGAACACAACCAAACTCCTCGCCTGCCCCTCCGCGCCTAATGGTTTCGGTATCGCTATGAACCATCCGGGCATCGGTCGGAGGCAATGGCAGATACGACCCTAGGTGGATGGGGGACCCGGAGTGAGCCGTTGCCATGCGTAGAAGCAGCCGACTGACGAGCATGTTCTTAACGGTGGTTGTGCAGGCCATTCTTGCGGCCTGCGTCGCCGACGCGGCTGAACGGTCGGACAAGCAGATTCCGTCCGTGGGCCTCGCCCGCCTGGACGGCGCACCGCTGACGATTGAGGCGAGGCAGGAGAAGGAGGGCGTGGTGATCTCCTTGAGGGACTCGCAGGGAATCGAGTATGCCGGGGGCAGGGCCTGCTACCGCGTGGAGTTGAAGAGTGGGAAGAGCCTCCTGCCCCGCGCAGTAATCACACTGAAGAACCGCGACCACGTTGTTGTGACAGCCAAGTCCGCGGAGATCGAACTGACCCACGACCTCGCGGTTCTGCCGGGAAAGGATGGATTCCGCGAGCAGATCCGAGTGGTTAACACGGGACCGGATCGGCTGGAGATTGAGGATTATCGTTTCGGGCTGCGCCGGCCGCGCGACAGCAATGGTGAGTTGCGAGCGGTGGCGGTCCCGTTCCGGCAGCAGGCGGACGGGCGGCTGCGCGACTGGAGCCTTGCGGAGATCGGCGCCGGCAAAGGTGGCAACTCCGATTGGCAAAATGATAACGCGGTGCCCAAACAGGCGGTTGTGGACTCAGCGCGCGGACGGCTTCGCTCAGAAGGGTGGATTCTGACCGATGGCCGGACGGGGCTGCTCGTAGCCAAGTACAACCAGGAGGACATCGAGTTCTCGATGCTTGAATGGGAAGTCAGCCCGACGCCGAGCCTGGTTCTGGGAGGATCGGGAGCTGGATTGTACAGCGAACCTGAGTCCATGCGGTCGCTGGCACCGGGGCAGACGGTGACTCTCGGCAGCACGTATTACCTCTTCGTGGAGGGAGGCTGGCCGGCTGGCTACGCACGGTTCCGGAGGCTGCTCAACGACCTGGGGCACGGACTGGCGGAGAGCTACGACCCGCCGGTCAATTGGAACGAACTATTCGATGTCGGTTGGTACCACTCCGACGCGGGCGCACTGGCGAAGCATTATACGAGGGAGGCGCTTCTCGGCGAGGCGGCGAAGGCGGCGGCCATCGGGGCCAAGCTCCTGTACCTGGATCCCGGCTGGGAGGTATGCGAAGGCACGAGCCTGTGGGGCGAGGACCGGCTGGGAACGGTGTCGAGCTTGGTCCAGGAACTGCGCGATCATTACGGGCTGGGTCTGGGATTCCGCACGATTGGCCGGGTGTACCGCGATGAGTTTCCGCGGGACTGGTGTCTCCAGCCCACGGCGAAGGCCCGACCTTACGAGCGGCCATGCCTGAACCGGCCGCCGGTGCCCGAACCGGTCCCGGACAAGGATGAACGCGGCTCGCGCAACCTGGTCTTGCTACCCGAGGCCCGGGCTGAGGCGTCCTCGGTATTGCCGGGTTACGCCATCCACCAAGTTGAGCACTTAAACGACGGCTGGTACGGCAACAGCGCCAGTTGGATCTCCGCCGGCGAGCCGTCATGGGCGCAGATCGACCTCGGCTCGGTTCATCGAATCGACAAGGTGCGCCTTGGCAGCGAACACTCGCCGCGTTTCGGGGATCGCGCCGCCACGGCCATCCGCATCCTGCTCGCCGAACGACCGGCGGCACCTGCCAGCCACGCGGGCGACAGATGGCGAGTCGTGGCGGAAAGACGCGCCTCGCCGATCCGCCAGACGACGACGTTCACTTTCGCGCCGCAGGAGGCCCGGATCATTCGCATCGAAGTGGCCGCCTCGGAGAATGGCACTGTGCGTTTCGATGAGATCGAGGTCTATGAAGCGGCGCCGCATCCCTGGGAGGGGCCGCCTCGCCGCCGAACCCTTGCGCCCGAGGCCACACCGTGTGAGCCCATCGCATTCTGGGAGGTATGCACGCAGAATCCCGCCTGGCAGAAGGAGAAGCTCGCCCGGCTTGAGCGCATTGCCGGGCAAGGTATGCGGTTTATGATGTTCGATGAATTCGACTGGCGGGGGCCATGCTATGCGGCCGATCACGGGCACCCGGTGCCGTCAACCCCGGAAGGTCACGTGCGGGCGGTGTATGGCCTAATCCGCCAGCTCAAGCAGCGGGTGCCCGGCATCCTGATCGAGGCGCACGATCCGGTCTGGCCGTGGGGCGTTCGGTATCTGCCGATCTACTTTGACCAAACGCTGGATGCCTCGCGGCGACCGGGATCTTACGAGGAGAACTGGGGCTTCGAGTTCATGTGGCGGCCCATCGAGGATTTGCTGTCGGGCCGCGCCTTTTGCCTCTACTACTACAACCTCGCCTGCGACATTCCGCTCTACGATCACATCACGGCAGAGTACGACAATGACGCTTGCCTGGGCTTCTGGTGGTACGCCTCGACGATCCGGCACCTGGGAATCGGTGGTAAGAAGGGGCTCGATTCCAAGCAGATCAATGAATCCCGGTGGCAGGCCTATCTAAAGGCGATGGAGCGATACGGCCGCCTGCGTGAATGGCTGGTGCGGGGCCGGTTTGTGGGCATTGACGAGTGGACCCATTTGCACGTGCTGGCCGGCCGGCCGGGCGGGGTGCTCGTAGCGTTCAACATGGGCGAGCACCCGGTGGAACGAACGGTTCTGTTCAAGTCAGCCGATCTGGGACTGGGAGAAGGGGAGCCGCCGGTATCGGGTGCGCGGGCGACGCGAGTGGGCGACGGGCTGCAACTTTCGCTGACGATCGCTCCGCGGAGCCCGCTAGTGGTCGAGATCGGAACGGCGGTGACGCCAGCCACTCTACCCGGCTCAGCCAGCCGGCCGAAATGATGA
>PLZQ01000379.1 GCA_003152225.1 Limisphaerales bacterium
CCGTGCAGATCGACTTTGGCCGGGACATCAAGCCGATCCTGACCAACACCTGCTACCGGTGTCATTCGGGGGAGAAACCGAAAAGCCATTTCCTGCTCACGAGCCGGGAGGCCGCGCTCAAGGGCGGCAGCCAGGGGGTGGACATCATCCCGGGGCAGAGCGCCAAGAGTCCGCTGATCCACTACGTCGCGCGGTTGGTGGAGGACATGGAGATGCCCCCGGAGGGGAAAGGGACGCCGCTGACCCCGGAGCAAATCGGGTTGCTCCAGGCGTGGATTGACCAGGGCGTGGCCTGGGAAAAGACAGCGCCTGAAAGCACGACCGATTTCATGGCTTCGCCAACGGTTGGCTGGACGACGGTGCACGGCGACAGCAAGAAGTTCCGCGAGCTGTATTGGCAGCGCGAAGGCTGGAACGGCGGAGTGGAGGAGTTCGGCTTGACGCAGAAGCTGGGGCCGGATTCGAAGATCACGACCGCCGGCCATGTGCTATTGAATGACTACAAGCTCACGCTGGAGGCGGACAAGGACGACCTCGGCTTCACCCGGTTCGGGTGGTCGCAATACCGTAAATACTACGACGACAGCGGCGGCTACTACCCTTCGCTCTCCCCGCCGATCTTCGATCTGAATCGGGACCTCTACCTGGATACCGGCCGCGCCTGGGTTGACTTCGGCCTGACCTTGCCGCAGTGGCCGCGCATGGTGCTCGGTTACGAGTATCAATACCGGGATGGCACTAAATCCACCACGCAGTGGGGGCCGGTCACCGATGGAGTTCAGACTCGCAATATCTATCCGGCCTTCAAAGACATCACCGAGCATGTCCACATCCTGAAGCTTGATTTGGATTACGAGGTGGCCAACGCGCGAATCACGGACAGTTTCCGGGGCGAATGGTATGATCTGGCCACGGGCCGGCTGAACGACAGTTTCTATACTAACGGCGCACCTGTAATGGCGTTGACGCAGGCCAATGAGAAGCAGACCTATTTCCAGGGCGCGAACACTGCGCATGCAGAGAAGCAATTCACAGACTGGTTGTTTGCCGCGGGCGGCTACCTCTACAGCAAGTTCAACGGCGACGCCTCAATGGAGGTCACCGCGATCAACCCGGCCTATCTTGACCCCACCTCGTATGCCCCGGGTTGGAGCGCCCAGGACATCGAGCTGGAGCGCGAGTCGCATGTCTTCAGCCTCAGCACCCTGCTCGGGCCGTGGGATGGCCTGAGCCTCTCGCTGGGGACGCAGAACGAATGGACCCGCCAGACGGGCTTCGGCAACGCCAACGTGAACCTCTACCAGGCTCCCTTTCCCATCCCGACCCCTCTGGACTCGGAGAGATTTCAGTCGGCTTGGGACCGCTCTACTTTCAGCCAGGAGGTCGGGCTTCGCTTCACGAAGATTCCGTTCACCACCCTCTTCTTAGACGGGCGATGGCAGGAGGAGAGCATCGGCCAATCGGGCGAGGAAACGGGCGACCTCAGTCCGTATCTCCTGCAGACGGATGCGACGAGCCGTTTGAAGGATCTCCGCGCGGGCTTCAACACATCGCCCTGGCGGCGCGTTTCGCTCAGCGCCCAATACCGGTATTACGACAACCGGAGCGATTACAATATTCCCCTCAAGGAGTCCGGCGGGGTGCCGTTCGATGGGTATCCCGGGTTCATCCTCTGGCGGGATCTGCTCTCCCAGGAAGCGAAGACGAAACTCAGCCTGCAGGTGACCCCGTGGCTCAAGACGACGCTCAGCTACCAATTGCTCGATAACGACTACCACACCGCCACCGCCCCAGTGGGGGGCGGAATTTCGCCGGGCGGCAGCCTGCTGGCTGGCACCTATGCCTCGCACACGGCCGCTTTCAACGCTACCCTCACTCCCTGGCGGCGGCTGTTCCTCTCCACGACATTCTCCTACCAAAACGCGCGGACCGTTACGTCGGCCAACGGCAGCACGGCAGTGGCGCCTTATGCTGGGAACATCTACAGCGCGATGGCCAGCGGAAGCTACGTCCTCAACCCGATGACTGACCTGACGGCCAGCTACTCGCTCTCAATGGCTGACTTTGAACAGGACAACTTCGTCGGGGGCTTGCCGCTCGGAATCAAGTATCAGCAGCAGGCTATGCAGGTTGGATTGAAACGTCGCATCGGCAAAGGCAAGACCCTCAGCTTGCAGTACAGCTTCTATCATTATGATGAGCCGACCAGCGGCGGGTTTAACAACTTCAACGCGCAGTCCATCTTCGCCACGCTGACGTTCGCTTTGCGGTGACGAGAACAGCCAACATCGAACATCCAAGGGCCGACCCTATGGCAATCATTGGATGTTGAGTGTTGGATGTTGGATGTTGTTTTTTGGTGGCGAGGGCGGAGGTTACGCCGCTTCTGCGCGGGAGGTTCCAGGGGCGTAGAACCTCGAACCGCGCCCGGGTTTACCGGCCAGCGAAGCGGCGTAACCACCGCCCTCCCAAATCCACCCGTGCCCGTCGCCCGAACTTGCTTCCCAACAGCCGAGCGGGTCGGATTCGGCCCGCCAGGCACGAGCAAACCCTCGTGCCCGGCGGCCGCTCCCGGATGACCGCCGGGGGCTTGAGTGCACAGTCTCTTATTCTGCCGCCGGGCAGAGCGCTCACCATGGGCACAATGAAGTCAACGTCTTTCCAGCGCTGGATGGGAATGCGTTGCCACCTTGGGCCACCTTTCTTCTGGCTGACTCTGGCGTGCGAGCAGTTCATGCTAATAAGAGCAATGAGAGGCAGTTTTGGTTCCCGACAAGGCCAAGTGCAGTTTCCCTCCGCTGTCCCACTTTCCAGCGTGGCCAAAGCACGGGAAAGCTGCTTTCCGTCCGTCTGCCGTAAGCTTGGCATGTATTACGAGGTCCGGCGGAGGCTTGAGGCCCTCAGGGAGTATAAAAGTTATCTACCGGGAGGCTCCGGCGCGTGTCCCGTGAGTCTCCTACGAGTCTCCCCGACGCCCGCAGTCGGTTTTGGTTATGCAACTGAGGCCACAGGAGGGGGTCCACAAACGGGACATTTCGCCACCGCTCAACGCGAAGCTCCTTCATCCAAGTCGCCGCCCTATTCGCAGCCGCTCGAAGTTCGAGGTTCAAGGTTCAGGGTTCGACCCAATAGCATCCCGAATATAATTTGCCTTCCGCGCCTCCCTCGGGGTGGTCTGGGGGCACCTTGGATATATCCTTTTTGTGCCTTTTCGCGGCTAACCCATTTACCCCCAGAGGTTTGGAACTAAAGCATCAAGGCAGAAACGCTCTCCACAGCAGCGGCCCCAGACCGAGTACAACCTGCACACCTAAAACGCTTTTCATCTGCTGCTCAAAGTAGTCCATCTGCGCGATGCGTCAGCAACTCGGCTCCGGTCCCCCGCCTGGCGCTTCAACGGCTCACTCGACTTCGAGCAGAGTCCCGTGGCAACTGAATCCCGCGCCGAACGAGGACATCCACCACAGGCCGCTCGGCGCGGAGTTCGCCAGCGTCGCCTGCAGAACAAAGAAGACCGACGGGCTGCTCAGGTTGCCGTACTCCGCCAGCACCGCCGCACTAAGCACAGGACCCTCGACCAATCAAACGGACCGGAAGCAAAGAGGGAGGCGGCGGGGACACTCTGAGCGCGAGTTCAAGGAGCGCGCCCTGCTCGCCATCCCCGAAGCGTTCAATCTCTCCCTTTGCCCCCTCTGCCCTCGCCATCCCCGCCTTGATCACCCTCGTTTCGCGCCGCATCTGCTTCCCGTGCCAGCTCGGTAAGGACAGCGAAGAACTCAGCCGACTGGCCGACAAATAGCCCCGTCTCGGTCAGGAACTTGACCGCCCCCATCGCAGCCCCCTCGGTCCCGGTCGGCCGAACGATCGAACAGACCGGGAACTTTCGATCCAGGAATATCGTCGGCTCAGGCATGATCAGGTTCGTCTGGAAGTCCTCGCCCCCAAAGGGCGGGGAATTAAGGTCGGGAAACACCAGCCCGTTCGTGGGGTCCGTCAGCGGCGGGGCATTTCCCGCCTTGTCCTGCCAAGTCTGGAAGTGCATCGCCTCCGTCGGCCCGATGCTCAGCAGGACGCGTAACACCTCCGTATCCGTCACCCGCTGCGCCAGCGACGGGTAGAGGCTGGTGCCGCCTTGCTCGATCATCGCGCAGTGAAAACCCGCGGTGTTCGCGATCGCCTGGAGGTGGTCCAGCGGCGCCAGGTCGGCATCGGTCCTCGGAATGGCAGGAAACTGCCCCATCACCAAGCCCGGAACCGCCTGTGGGAAGGTGTCGCCGAAATCCGGGTTCTTGTTCCGGCTCCGGTAACGCGTCCACCAGGTGGTGTCCACGCTCAGTTTCATGAGGTTGGTCAGCCGGCCGATCTGCTGCGCGCCGGTCGCCTTACTGCTCGGCAGCGTGCGATACTTATCCAGGCTCACCGGCTTCCCGCCATGCGCCATCAGGTAGGCGTTGATGAACGTGAAGTGAGTGAACTCATCCTCCGTGTTGTCGTGAACGTACTGGGCCATATCTGAATCCAGCACGGACAGGGCCGCCGTGTACAGTGCGTTGCCCGTGCCGCCCGGGACTTCGCTGTCCTGGATGCCGCACAGTTCGTTGTATTGTTGCCATGCATCCGTCTCAAGGATCTCCGCGGCCGACAGGAACCGCAGGATCGCCTCGTCTCCCTTTGTCAGCCCGCCTCGACGGCCTTCGGCCCGGCTGGGCAACACCCCGACCGCTACCGTCCCTGCGCCGGCCGCGAGTCCCGTGTGCAAAAACGAACGGCGGCTGATCGTGCCGGCCGGCCGTGCGCCGTTCTCTTCCGGGGTTCCGCTCCTGATTGTAAGCCGATCTCTTCCCGGCCCTCTTGTATCATTTCTAACCTTATTCATAATTTCGTTTTCCTTTCTTTGAAATGAACCTCATGGTTCACCACCTTGTAAGAGGCGCCAGCCACACTTTTGTTCCCCGAGCTGGCGCCGCCAGTCTCCGTCACGGAGTGGCCAACGCCGACAGCTAGGCTCCGCAGCCGGCTGCCAAACGCCACCAGTCCCGTCACCGATCACTGATCACCGCTCTCCGCCGCACGCACGGAAACATGCACGGAAACACGTTGACCCCGCCGACCTGATCCCTACACTGTCTTAACCCGCCGGCCCGCGACTCGGTCTGGCGGGTCTGATTTTATGCGCTCGGTGCAAAAAGGGCTGATAGCTTCCGGTGTCGGCATGGCCGTCAACATCGTGCTCGCCATTGTCAAAATTGTCACTGGCGTCCTCGGCAATTCCTACGCCCTCATCGCCGATGGCATCGAATCCACCACCGACATCATCAGCTCCCTCGTCGTCTGGACCGGACTCAAAATCTCCACCCTCCCCCCCGACGACGACCATCCCTACGGCCACGGCAAAGCCGAGTCCATCTCCGCCATGGTCGTCGCACTCGCGCTCTTTGCCGCCGGGGCTCTCATCGCCGTGCAGAGCGTCCGCGAACTCCATGTCCCCCATCATACGCCCGCCTGGTTCACTCTCCTCGTTCTCGCCCTGGTCATCGCCATCAAGGAAACCCTCTTCCGCTTTGTCTCCAGGGTCGGCCTCCAACTGAGCAGCACCGCCGTCCAGGGCGACGCCTGGCACCACCGCGCTGACGCCATCACCTCCGCCGCCGCCTTCATCGGCATCTCCATCGCCCTCATCGGCGGCAAGGGCTACGAGCGGGCGGACGACTGGGCGGCCTTGTTGTTGAACTCCACGTGGAGGTGGACGGCGACTTGACGGTGCGCCGCGGCCATGAAATCGCTCATGAAGTTAGCGACCGCTTGAAATCGTCCTCTCTGCCCGTTCAATTCGTCATGGTGCATGTCGAGCCGGCGGTGCAGCTCTCGCCGCCCAATGAGCCTCACTAATACCACCGCGTCCAGATCTCTGTCCCCGTCGTAATTACCCCACGACGCGGAGCCGGCACGCGGCGCTGGAGTTGCGTTCAGCATCCTCGCCTTTGAGCTGGTCAAGTTCCGGCCGCGCCGGCGCCCAAGTAGCGATATTTGAACCGCCGCACGTCGTTCGACCACCCTGCCCACTCGAACGTCCCCGGCTCAGCCAGCGCGCCAAGCCACTTGGAAATCACTGTCCTGTTGGATCCACACGCTCAGGTGAGAATTGCTGGAATCCTCGCAGCCTTTGCAGGGAATCCCGATCCGCAGCAGCCATTTAATGCCATCTATTTGCTCGCGTCGGCGGACGCTAGTGCGTCCGCTTGCTTATGACGACGTTCGGCACCGGGGATATGGGCGAGATGCTGTTGGTGGCCAACAGCATGACCAACTGATCCGGATTGGTGAGCAGCACGTTGGTCTGATTCCACGTCGCTCCCGAATCCGTTGAAAGATATAAGTGACCCAGCGAGCTTAGACCTCCGCCGGCCGCAATCAGCGTGCCCCCATCCGCCGAACTCGCAACCGTTACCCAGTTCGAGATGGGCGCGGTCGTTTGCGTCCAGTTCAATCCTGAGTTCGTCGAGACGAAGATCGGGCCGTCCGCCAAACCACTGACTCCACTGACGGCAATGAGTTTTGTTCCGTCGGCAGACGAAGCCACCGAACTAAACGGGTGAATAGGCGGACTGTGTTGGCTCCAAGTGTTTCCCGCGTCGGTCGAGGTGTAGATGGCCTGCGCGCTGGCGTCGGCTCCCACTAGTCTGCTGCCATCTGCCGAGGATGCAATCGCCAGCCAGGTTTGCACTCGGGGCAGTCGTGAACGTCCACGTCGCGCCCCCATCCGGGGAAGTGAAAATGCCCGCGGTACTGCTTCGGCGTATGGCACTGGCGCCAGCCAAGAGGGTTCCATCTGCCGAGCACGCGATGGAGGTCCAACTCTCAGACGGCGACGCGGTAGGAATCCAAGTGGCGCCGGAGTTGGTTGAGTGATAGACCTGTGTGGATCCTGCTATAAACAGGATGCCTCCATCGGCCGAGCAGGCAATGGAGTCACCCTGCACTCCACCATTGGCCGGGCTGCTCAGGGTCCAATCGGCTCCGGCATTGGTCGAGGTGTAAACCGCTTCTCCACCCTGAACGAGAGCGGCCAGTCGCTTGCCATCCGCGGACGAGGCGACCGACACCCAATTAGCGACCGGCGCGGTCGTGGTCGTCCAGTTTTGGGCATAGGTTGATTTAGCGACGTTGGCGACTAGCTTCATCCGAGATGGCGATTCGCCGTGTGTTTAGGGAAGAACCTGAACCCGGTAGAACCGATTGGTCGTGGTCTTAAGGTCGGTCTTCGAGGCGGTGCTGCCCCCCGCCAGGACGTCCCCAATGAGGTCCGTCCAGTTGGTGGCACTCAGGACTCCTTTATACTGGACGCGGTAGGTGGTGTTGCTGACCGCGTTCCAAGTTATCACGACGTTGGTTGTCGCTGCGCTCGTGAGTGCAAGGATCAGCGGGGCGGAAGCGGTAATGGTCAGAGTGCCGGTGTTGAAGTTGATAGCGTAGTTCGCGCTGGTCAAGCCGCTCGGCGTGATCAGGTACGTGCCAGCGTTTTCGCCCGGCGCTCGTGTAAAGCTCAACGTGCCGTCCAGCACCGCCTGAGTTTCACCGTTGACGAAGCCGGCATAGGTCGCTGTGAACGCCGGGTCGGCGGCGTCGAAGGCCTTGCTCTTGGAGTCGGCTGTGACGGATAGCGCCGCACGGGTGACCGTCAGCGTGCCTGGAAGATAGCTGATCGCGTAATTGGAATCAACCGCACCATTGGCGGTGATTGGATAGGTGCCGACCGCGCTGCTCGCCAGCGCCGTCGTGGCCACGGTTGGCGGGGTCGTTAGACTGGTCGCACTGTCACCATTGACAAACCCGCTATAGCTGACAGTCAGCGCCGGCACCGCCGCGCCATACAGTTTGCTCTGGTTGTTGGCGGTGATGGTCAGCCCCACAGGGGTGACGGTCAAGGTGCCGGGTGAGTAGCTGATCATGTAGTTGGCATCGACCGCTCCGCTGGCCGTTATCGGATAGGTGCCCACCGCGCTGCTGGCAGTCGCCGTTGTAGTCACCGTCGGCGGAGTGGTCAGACTGGCCGCGGTGTCGCCATTGACGAAACCGCTGTAACTCGCCGTCAAGGTGGGCAAAACCGCTCGCGTAGGCCTTGCTCTGATTGTTGGCCGTGATCGTCAACCCGACCGGGGTGACGGTTAGCGTGCCGGACGAGTAGCTAATCGTGTAGTTGGCGTCGGCCGCCCCACTGGCCGTAATCGGATAGGTGCCCACTGCGCTGCTCGCCGCCGCGGTGGTGGTTACCGTAGGTGGAATGGTCAGACTGGCTGCGGTGTCGCCGTTGACAAAACCGCTGTAGCTCACCGTCAAAGCGGGCAGAACTGCCCCGTAAGCCTTGCTCTGGTTGTTGGCCGTGATCGTCAACCCGACCGGGGTGACGGTTAGCGTGCCGGGCGAGTAGCTAATCGTGTAGTTCGCGTCCACCGCCCCACTGGCGGTAATCGGATAGGTGCCTACTGCGCTGCTCGCCGCCGAGGTGGTGGTTACCGTAGGCGGAGTGGTCAGGCTCGCGGCTGTGTCGCCGTTAACAAAGCCGCTGTAGCTCACTGTCAAGGCTTGCAGAACTGCCGCGTAGGCCTTGCTCTGATTGTTGGCCGTAATCGTCAACCCCGCCGACGTAATGGTCAGCGTGCCGGGTGAGTAGGTGATCGTGTAATTGGCATCGACCGCCCCACTGGCCGTAATCGGATAGGTGCCCACCGCGCTGTTGGCAGTCGCCGTTGTAGTCACCGTCGGCGGAGTGGTCAGACTAGCCGCGGTGTCGCCATTGACGAAACCGCTGTAACTCGCCGTCAAGGCGGGCAAAACCGCTCCGTAGGCCTTGCTCTGATTGTTGGCCGTGATCGTCAACCCCGCTGGCGTAACGGTCAGCGTGCCGGGCGAGTAGCTGATCGTGTAATTGGCGTCGACCGCCCCACTGGCCGTAATCGGATAGGTGCCCACCGCGCTGCTGGCAGTCGCCGTTGTAGTCACCGTCGGCGGAGTGGTCAGACTGGCCGCGGTGTCGCCATTGACGAAACCGCTATAACTCGCCGTTAAGGCCGACACAGCTGCGCCATAGGCCTTGCTCTGGTTGTCGGCTGTGATCGTTAGGCTCACGGGTGTGACCGTCAGCGTGCCGGCCGAGTAGCTAATCGTGTAGTTCGCATCTACCGCTCCGCTGACTGTAATCGGATACGTGCCTACTGCGCTGCTGGCGGTCGCCGTCGTGGTCACCGTCGGCGGGGTCGTTAGACTGGCCGCGGTGTCGCCATTCACGAAACCGCTGTAGCTCAACGTCAAGGTCGGCACCGTCGCGGCATATGCTTTGCTCTGGTTGTTGGCCGTGATCGTCAACCCCGCGGGTGTGACTGTCAGGGTGCCGGACGCGTAACTGATCGTATAATTGGCATCCACCGCGCCACTGGCGGTGATCGGATAGGTGCCCACTGCACTGCTCGCCGTCGCGGTTGTGGTCACTGTCGGCCGAGTGGTCAGGCTGGCCGCAGTGTCACCGTTGACGAACCCACTGTAACCCACCGTCAAGGCCGGCAGGACGGCCCCGTAAGCCTTGCTCTGGTTGTTCGCGGTGATCGTCAATCCCACCGGGTTTACCGTCAGCGTGCCTGGCAAGTAACTGATTGTGTAGTTGCCATCCACTGCTCCGCCGGCCGTAATTGGGTAGGCGCCCACCGCGCTGCCAGCCGTCGCAGTCGTGGTGACCGTCGGCGGCGTGGTCAGGCTGGCCGCGGTGTCACCGTTGACAAAACCAGTGTAGCTCACTGTCAAGGCAGGCAAGGGCGCACCATAGGCCTTGCTTTGGTTATTGGCCGTGATCGTCAGGCCCACCGGGGTGACCGTCAGCGTGCCAGGCGAGTAGCTGAGCGTGTAGTTGGCATCCACTGCGCCACTGGCCGTAATCGGATAGGTGCCTGCCGCGCTGCCCGTCGTCGCGCTTGTCGTGACCGTTGGCGGAGTCGTCAGACTGGCTGCAGTGTCCCCATTGACAAAACCGCTGTAGCTCACTGTCAAGGTCGGCAACGCCGCGCCATAAGCCTTGCTCTGGTTGTTGGCTGTGATAGTCAAAGGCGCGGGATTTACCGTAATCGTGAAGGTGTTTGTGACGGACAAACTGGGCGTCCCGTTGTCGGTGGCTGCCACCGCCACGGAGAAAATCCCCGCTTGCGCGGGGGTGCCTGAGAACGTGCGTGTCGAACCGGTGAAGGTGATGCCAGCGGGCATGCCCGACGACGAGTAGGTCAACGTGTCACCATCGGGGTCCGTGAATGTATTAGCCGGGAATTGGAAATCAAACGCCGCCCCGTAGGTGACCGGCGCCGGATTGGCGATCGGATTCGCCACCACCGGCTTCAAGTTGGAGACTGTAACCTTTGCGGAGGTCGCGTCATAGGTCACCAACATGCCGATGTCGTTGGAAGGATAATTGAAGGTCCCGAACACACCAGCGCGGCTGACCGCGGTTAGGAATGTGAAGGTCGCACCGTTGGTCGGGGAGAAGCCGTTGGTGAGAGTGACATTGAGCGTGCCGCCGAGCGTGGCAACTCCCCCTGCGCCGCCCCCTGTCACCGTGACCAGGTCGAAACCTGACCCGGGTGAATAGCCTCCCAACTCGATGTTCAACACTCCGGAGCCCGTCTGTTGGTAATTCCCCGAGATGTCCAACTCACCCAGCGTGAGGCCCGGACTGACGGTGGAGGAATTGATGAAGTTCAGGGTGTTGGCTACGGTGACCAGCCCGGTGCCCACGAGGCTGCCGCCCAGGAGTTGGATCGGTTGGGCCTGGGCCGTCAGACCGCCGCCATCCAGCAAGGTGAGCCCGGCCGTTTGTTGGTTTATGCCATAACGCAAGGTGTTTGTCTGAACCTCGACCGTGCCGCTGTTGATGAATTGGAAGTCGATCGAGGTGGTCCCCGCGGCTGCCGTGGCGCCGGTCTTCCGGAAACTCCCGGCGTTGACAAAGATGGGAGTTGCGCCCGCGCCAGAGGCGGCGTTGCCATCGAACGTGTTGTTAAACGTGGCGCCGAACAGGTTGCTAATCACCGCGCCGTTGGCCCCGGTAAAATTTCCCGCAGTCCAGGTGGCCAGCCCCGGGTTGACCAACTTTCCCCCATTGAGCGTCGCATTACCGCTGATGGTGAGCCCGCCGTTGGCAGTGACCAGCGCGTTGGTGACCGTGCCGCCACTCAGGGTTAGGGGACCCGTGACGGTCACCGGGCTGGTCCCGCCCAACGTTCCAGCGGTCAGATTCACCGTTGCTACTGAGCCGGCGCTGTTGTAGTTGAGGACGCCGCCGCCGATGTTGAGCGTCGCGCCCGTGACGTTACAGCCAGCGGAGAGTGTGCCGGCGCCAGCGGTGATGCTTAAGGTTGAGCCCGCGTCGAAAGTGCCGCTGGCTGCGAGCGTCGTGGCGCCTCCGCTGAGGGTCAGGACACCCGCGCCTGTTACCAGGGAACCGGTGGCCAAGACATGGCTGCCGCCCGCGAAGTTGAGCGTGGCGCCCGCCGCGATGGCCATTGTTCCCGTGTGATTGCCGCCCAGGCCCAGGTTCAGCGAGGCCGCCTGCACCTGCAACGTGCCGCTGTTATTGAACGGAACGGTGACCACGGTGCTCACCGTTCCCGCGGTTTGGCGAAAGAGCCCCGCATTGTTGATCGGTGTCGTGGCGCCACCGCTCAGGCGGCCATCAGCCGTGATATCGAACGTGCCACTAGCCAGGTTGTTGAAGGTAACGCCGGCAGACATAGACAAGTTGCCCCCGGCCCAGGTCCCAACACCGCCGTTGTTCAAGGTTCGGCCAAACGTCACGCCCCCAGAGCCGATGGCCAATTCCCCGCCGCTGCCAATGGTCGTGGTGCCCGTGCCGCTCATAGTGCCGTTGGCCCAATTCACCGTTCCCTCCACAGTGAGATTGCCCGCGCCGGTTAGCGTGCTTCCGGCGGCGAGGAAATCCAGGTGACCGTTAACGTTGATCCGGCTCGGGCCGTTCAGTGTGAGGGTTGTCTTGTCGATGGCCAGGGTTTGCGTACCGCTGGCGCCGCCGATCGTGAGGCTCGCGACGGTGGTGGGGGTGTTCTGCGGCACCGTGACAGTGTAGGTGCCGTTGTTGGTGATGAACGCATTGTCCGCCGCGCCCGGAATCTGCGCGGGACTCCAATTGACGGCGGAGTTCCAATTCTGGGTGCCGCCAACCCACACAAGGTCGGTGGCATTCGCCCCGGCAGTGAAGAGCAAGGCCGCACTGGCCAGCGCGGGCCAGATTCGTAAGGCTCCGTTCATTCGTTTGATGTTCTGCGTGAGGCCGAGTGGAGGGGTGTGAGTTTGCATATATTGGTTGAGACGTTTAGTGGATTTAAAAGGCGCGGCAGTAAGTCCCATCTTGTGGGAACAGACGACAACTTGAACTGGCTGTGGCGAACATGGGGACATCATCGGCGAGGTCGGAACCTCATGCTGCGCAATTCCTGCGGCGAGATTGTGCATTTCTTGTGGTAGGTGTTTACCCCATTGACTGACGTTGCTCCTGTGCTTGAGAGACTCCGCCGCCATGTGGCTCGCCGCTCTTTTCCGTTCGGAGGACTGGTTTGCTTGACCCATGATTGTGAGATTGTTCGGTAATTAGAGACGCCACGTTGAGAAATGTTCCTGAGAAAACTGTTCACGAATGCCTGGTTGTTGCCAGAGTGAGGGGCTCTGGGAACCCAAAGCCCCGTTCATTGCTCTTACGTTAGAAGATCGGGCAAGATGGAAATGCGGGTCGAAGCAACGAGTAGCCGACAGGATAGATCATGAACACCAATCGTTTCCGCAACACAGGCAACCTACGGCCCCGCCGAGTGCGGGCGCCCAAACTTCATTGGTGGAGCGGGTTCAGGAGCCGCTCGAAGCGCACCTCGCCGACTCCTTACTGGGACCGGACTCGTCGGTTGCCAGCACTGAGTCGGCTCAGGTGGAAACCCTCCAGTTGAGCCTCTCGCTCGCGCGGGTCGCAGCCCTACGCGGTGCCCCTGACCTCCGCGGCTGCTCCGCCGCTGAAGAGGTTCTGCCTTCAACCCCGAGCCGCAAGAGCGAGTTGCCCACGCGCCTCCTTCAGATCACTGGATGAGGCGCTTGCTATTCTGGCCGCAGTTGTTTCGGCGGCCGGCCCGTGACTTTTTTGAACGTGCGATTGAATTGCGAGACCGATTGGAAGCCGACCTCCAAAGCGATCGCGCTGATGCGAAGGTTTGGATTCCGCAGAAGATTCTTCGCTTTCTCGACCCGCACCCGCCCCAGGTAATCAATAAAGGTCATCCCAGTCGTCTCCTTGAAACGCTTGCTGAAATAGGTTGCGCTGGCATTCACCGCCCGCGCCACCCGGGAGAGCGAGAGTTCCTCAGCATGATGGGCATCGACAAACCTGCGCGCTTTTACGACGGCCGCCGGATCACTTTGGTTCGCCCGAAACAACAGTCTGTCGCCGCAGAGGGCGAGATGTCCGGCAAAAACTGCCAGCAGGCGGAGCAAGGACTTATACTGCCCTGGATGCAGTACCCGCGTCTGGAAGAAAGCCTCTTCCGCGGACTGCATGTCCACCTCAATGCCCCACTTCAGCAAGGTGGCGGCGACCTGATTGAACTGCCTCCGAGTCGGTTGTTGCAAAAGCACCTGGCCGGTATGGAGAAAGGCGATCAGCTCTTCCCCGACTCGCACGGGGACGGCTGACTCGCAAAGGCCGGCGAAGCACTTGAGGGTTTTGACCTCCATTCGAGCCTCGCGCGCCAGTTGCTGCTGTAAGGCATAGCACGCCGCGCAAGTCTTGTGGGTCTTCCCCATTAACGAGCAGAAGGGACTCTCCTGGTTTGAAAAATACTGCACCAACCGGAACATTTCCGGCGCGTGGAGGGCCAGCGGCAGCCCCGTGCCGCCCGTGAACGCCCGCTCATAATCGCGATAGATTTGCGACTCAGACAGCCCGGCGACACGGGGGTCTTTCGAACGGAGTGAGCGCATCTCTTTCTTTCCCATAGGCCAAGGCTAAGTATGTCCGCCAGTCCATGTCTGTCGCTAAAGACTGAGGTGCTCCCCCGGGGTTGGCGCTCGCACGTATCGCTTGCGCGGGGCTCACGTCCATGCTAAGCAGAGGGATGAGCCCGCCTGTTGGTTCCCGGAAGCGTGGAGTTTTCCTCCGGCACGCACTGTGACGGACATCCGGTTACCATCCGGCTGGGCGGTTTGTCCGGGGTTGTAGCATATTTCCGGGAACCTTTGTGGCAGCTCAAGCTTCATACAGTGGCGACCGTGGACGTGGCGAACTGGACTTCCAGAGTCTGGTCGATCTCCACTACGGTCCGCTCTATCGTTTTGCCATGAGCTTGACGCGAACAGAAAGCGACGCCTGCGACCTCGTTCAACAGACGTTCCTGACTTGGGCCACCAAAGGGCACCAGTTACAGGATCTCTCCAAAGCGAAGTCCTGGTTGTTCACTACCTTGCACCGTTGCTTTCTGGAGTCGCGCCGCCGCTCGACGCGCTTTCCTCATCTTGAAATCACCGAGGCCGAGGCCGAATTGCCCAATGTCCAGCCGGACCAGGTGAGCCACCTGGACGCGCAGGACGCGCTCCAGTTGCTCAGCCAGGTGGACGAGCAGTTCCAGTCCGCCGTGGCTTTGTTTTACCTCGAGGACTATTCTTACAACGAAATCGCCGCCATCCTGGAAATCCCCCTGGGCACCGTCAAATCTCGCATCGCGCGGGGCGTGGCCCAATTGAAAGAACTGGCGCTGCGCAAGGCCGCCGCGGCGGGCAAAACAACGGGAGGCGCCTCGTGAACAGTTCGGAAGCCAAGGAGATCCTGCTGCTCTATCGCCCCGGCACCGCCGAATTGGCCGATCCGCAAATGACCGAAGCCCTGGCGCTCGCACGCCAGGAGCCGGAATTGGGACGCTGGTTCGAGCAGCATCGCGCTTTTCAGAAATCCATGCGCGCCGGACTCCAGCAGATCGAGGTGCCCGCCCATCTCCGGACCAGCCTGCTGGCGCGGATGCAAACCCAGCCGACGGTCGTGACCCCGTCAGCCTGGTGGCGCAGCCCGGTCTGGCTGACGGCGGCAGCCGCCGTGGTGCTCCTGCTTGGATTGGCCGGTGTCTGGTGGAAACCTCGTCCCACTGACCGGTTTGCCAACTATGAAAGCCGCATGGTCGGCGAGGCGCAACGCGAATACCGGATGGACGTGGTCACCAACGACATGCGGCAGATCCGGCAATTCATGGCCACACGCGGAGCCCCCGCGGATTACGACGTGACCCCGGGACTGAAGCGCCTCCAACTGACCGGTGGCGGAAGGCTGACCTGGCGCAACAACCCTGTCGCTATGGTTTGCTTCGACCGGGGTGACAAGCAGATGCTCTTCCTCTTCGTGATGAAACGCTCGGCGGTCAAAGACCCGCCACCGGAAACGCCGCGACTGGCCAAAGTAAACCAAATGCTCACGGCACGTTGGACTCACGGCGACAATACTTACGTGCTCGCCGGGCCGGAAGAGGCCGATTTCGTGAAGAAGTACCTGTAGCGGGTCATCCGTGGAAGAAGAGCGTTGAACCGCAGTTCCTCGGGAACCTTTCGAGCTCTCGTCTCTCTCATATTGCAGCCGGTCGCGTTTTTTAACCTGGTGACCGGAGGAGAGAATGAAAATGACATTGATCGATTCGTGCAGGCAAAGGGGCTCATCGGTAGCGTTCACGCTGAACGACAAAACCAAATTAAGAAATCCCCGGGCTGGCAGCTTCACCCGGAAGTTATGCACCCCGGATGGAACGAGGAGGGCCGGCAACATGTCGGCTTGCGGCTTTCGCTCCACCCAGAAACGAAAGAAGCCGACGCCCCGAGCGCGCCGCTGGGCAGCCTTCAAGCTGGTGGTGGCTGCTTCCTCGCTAATGCTGTCGATGCCGTCTCGGTCCGCCTGGGCACAAAACGCCTACATTCAACACAACCTGGTTTCCGACCTCCCCGGGGTTGCGGACCACACCGACACGAACCTGCTTAATCCCTGGGGGATTTCATTCAGCCCCACGAGCCCATTCTGGATTTCAGACAATCACAGCGGGCTCTCGACGCTCTACAACGGGAGCGGCACGCCCCAAGCCCTCGTCGTTACCATCCCGCCGCCGGCAGGCGGAACGCCGCCGGCTTCGCCCACCGGCACGGTTTGGAACAACACCACTGGTTTTATCGCGACTGGCACTACGCCGTCGCGTTTCCTCTTTTCGACCGAAGACGGCACCATCTCCGCTTGGGCCAGCGGCGCCAGCGCGGTGTTGAAGGTGGATAACTCGACCAATGGCGCAGTCTATAAAGGCCTCGCTCTCGGCAGCAACAGCGTGGCCAGCTTCATCTACGCGACCGACTTCCACAATGGGAGGGTCGATGCCTTCGACAGCAACTACAGCCCAGCCTTGATCGGCACATTTGTCGATCCCACAATCCCGGCGGGTTTTGCTCCGTTCAACGTTCAGAACATCAACGGGCAGCTCTATGTCGCATACGCCAAACAGGATGCCGACCAGCACGACGACGTGGCAGGTCCGGGTAATGGTTACGTGAGCGTGTTCGATACGAGCGGAAATTGGCTCAAGCGGTTTGCATCGCAAGGGGTTCTCAACTCGCCCTGGGGTTTAGCGCAGGCACCGGCCGGATTCGGCCCGTTCGGAGGGGCTTTGCTCATCGGCAATTTCGGCGACGGGCGCATCAATGCCTTCAATCCGACGACCGGGGTGTGGTTGGGAACGGTGAATGACACTAATGGAAACCCCTTCGCCGTCCAAGGCCTTTGGGCCATCGCTTTCGGCAACGGCGGGAGTGGCGGCGATGCCCACACGCTCTATTTCACCGCTGGGCTGAATGGGGAGGCGGACGGCTTGTTCGGGAGTCTTGCACCTGTCTATCCGACTATCATGAGCATTGCGAACGAGGTGTCCGGCACGGCGCTCAGTTGGGTGGGTGGCACCGGTCCATTCCAACTGCAAATGAAGACCATTCTGATGGACACGAATTGGGTGAGTGTGTTGACGACCACGAATCACAGCGTAACCAATGCCTTCACCGAACCAAGCAGCTTCTTCCGCCTCTTGAATCAGGGAGACTGACTTTGCTGCGCGCCTGGCTTTCCTTTCGCCGTCGGAGGAAAGCCGGGTTTTGGTGATGCGGCCCACGAAGTTCCACTTGAACTGCGCGAGGTTGCCTCGGCGGGCAAAGGAGCGGTAGGCGTCTCGTGAACAGTTCTGAAATCAGAGAAATCCTGCTGCTCTATCGCCCCGGCACTGCCGAATCCGCCAAAGTAAACAAATGCTCACCGCCAGTGGGGCCAGCGGCGACAAAACTTACGTGCTCGCTGGTCCAGAAGAGGCCGATTTCGTGAAGAAGTATCTGTAGCCGATTCCGCTTTGACGTTCAACGGTCAGGGACCGCCCGCAGCGGTCTCATAATAGGAATCGATAGTCGTCCGCTCCATCAACCAATAGAAGTCCCCTCGCTCCGTTGCGGGCACGGAGAAGGGCAGGCGGGCCGAGTCCGGAAGAGCGGGCGGCTTCGTGCTTGCAAAATGCCACTTGTGGGATTCGACGTGGCCGTCGGCAAATGCCAGGTTCGCTGAGCCGTTATGGTAGGAGGCGGGCAGGTCCAGCCACCGCAAGCTGTCTGGTTTGTTCAGGAAATAACCGTCGTTGATACTGTCGGGGTGTTCCTCCGTCAGCACGAAGATCCGCGCCGGTTGCGGGATTTGTCCGATAGTCAAAAACTGCTTGTAATCGGGATTGTTGACGTTGGCCCCCGCCAGGATGAATTGGCCGGCGTTCCCTACCATCGCGTTCATCGAGATGCTCCGCACCCGCGCCTTCCAGCCGGCCTGGGCTTGAATGTCGCTCACGACCGAATCAGCGGGACACCGATATACTTTGGCCGTGCTGCTGGCGTAGGGGCCGATGCCACCTTGGGTGAGCCAAATTGTATTCGTGTTGTCCGCATCCAGTTCCCAACTCATGACCGGAGTGCTCCAATTCAAAAACTGCTGCTCCGCCTCCAGCTTCTTGATCTCCGCCGTCCCCAGGTTGTAAGGCAGCGCATCGTTGAAATCTCCCACATAAATCAGCGACGCCAGCATCAACTGACGTTCGTTGCTCAGACATGCGGCCGCGCGCGCCTTGGCCTTCGAGCCGCCCAGCGCCGGCAAGAGCAACGCGGCCAGCACGGCAATCACCGCGATGGCCGTGAGCAATTCGATCAGCGTGAACCCACCCGCCGCTGACCGTCGGCGGACTTCTTGCGTACGACAGCGCATTTTAACTTTCCCATCTCTTGTACTGCCCGATTACTAATAGGACGATCTAATATACATTATACGCCTAGCTTGTCAAAGGGGCTGGCGAACATGCGGACATCGCGGCGCAGGTGAACGGGAACAGGCTGACCATGCGGCGGGCCAACGAAACACGAGTCTCCGACCCGCCGTGCTGCCGGGCCGACTCAGGAAAAGATCATGTATCTGATCCGGTCGATGGCCTTCATTCCCCTGGTTTACCGGGGCCGGCAGAGCGCTGCGTCGTTGCGCCAGTGGTCGGTCACCGCCCACAAGTTGACCGGGCAAGTGGACTCGCCCCAGGGCAGGTACCGAACGTGCCCATCAGCCATGATGGTGTTCGCCCCGCCGACCTTTGGCGCATGCGCCGGATTACTATGCCGATTCTCTGCCACGTCGTCCAAATAGGTGCCGGTCGGCGATTGGAAAATGTTCACGTCGTAAGCTTTGGAATCTGACGCCTTTTCGCCGAGAATGATCGTTTCGGTTGGACGCGCGAAGGCGGAGTGCTTCATGCGCAAGTAGGAGGGCGTTGTGTTCCAAGCTGGCGGTGTGCTGCCCTCGGCTGACGGGCCGGCATAATAATCGGCAAAGGCATTCATCAGGTAACTGCGCGGAGCCAAATCGGCGGTGGTCAACCGCGGCGGGACCGGTGCTGTGGCGGTGTCGGTATCCGAGGGGCAGATCAGGAGCCGCAGGGCAATGTAATTGCGGCGAAGCTGCTCGGGCCAGTGCGCGGAAACTTGTTGCGGCAGGGGCAGCAGATCCTGGTTGTCGCTGGCATAAAGCGTCACAGAAAGCCCGAGTTGACGCAGGTTTTGGGCACAGACGGTGCGGCGTCCTTTCTCTTTGGCGCGTGCGAAGGCCGGCAACAGCAACGCGGCCAGGACCGCAATGATTGCGATGACCACCAGCAATTCGATCAGGGTGAAACCCGTAGCCGGAAAGCCTGACGCGGGCGCAAGGCGAATGGGTTTATTCTCTGTCTTGCCGAAATTCTCCCGGTTTTCCATACCCCTCCACTACTGGCCGCGCAGACGAAAGAACTGCTGCCCGGCGCCAGTTGGCAGATCCACGAATCGGTTTATGCCATCCGACTGCACCGGCTCCGAAACCGGCGTCCATGTGCCGCCAGCCAGATTGTCGATGCTTTCGGGCACGAGCGTGGCCTGGGTGATAGGCCAGGAAACGCGGGTTTGTCCTCCGGAGAGCGCGAGCTTCAGGATCGGTTGCGCATAAAGCAGCGGCAGCACCGCTTGCTCGAAAGTAGAGTAGCCTTGTGAGCCAACGAATTTCTGACAGATGTGGTTTTGGCGGTCGATAATGAAGGTGGTCGGTATGTACTGGATTCCGCCGTAATAAGTCTCAATCGCTCGCCAGGAGGGGCTGTCCATCAGCACGGGATAACTCATGCTATGGCTGGAGACAAAGGAACGCACCAGCGAGGTCGGCGGGTTAACCCCATCCGTGCTGGTATCTATTGATACCCCCACGATCACCAAACCGTCCGAAGCATACTTTTCGTACAACGCCTCCATGTCCGGTATTTCCGCCACACAGGGGCCACACCAGGTCGCCCAGAAATTGAGCATTACCACCTTTCCCGTGAAATCGGTCGATTTCACCTCGTTGCCATAGACGTCCGGAATTGGCCCCCAGACCGGCGTGGACGGCAGCCCAGCCGAGAAACTCAGGGAAAGCTTGATGCTGCCGGAGTCCCCCATGGAGGCATCCCAATAGTTAACGCCGTCCACCGCTATCCGGTAGATCGTTCCCGCATCAGCGCGGAAGGTCACGCCCGCTCCGATTCCTATGTCGGCGGCAACTTGCGTTAGGCTTGAAACTGAATCGCCCGCGTAAACCGCCAGCAGCGCGTCCAGGGCCATTCCAGTCTGACTACTCATGCTGCCCCCGGTCAAGAGGGTGACATAACCAGTCGCTGGCGCCTGCCAACTCCACCAGACCGACTTCCCGCCAGTGTTCCCCGCGTGATTGGGTTCGCCGGGCTCTTTCGTCGCGCTGTCATTGTTGCCCGTCACGCTCACATTGGTTCCGCTGAGCTGGATCGCATCCGCGAAATTGTCGTTTGTTGCCAGCCCCGACAAACTCAAGGTCAATTGGATCGTTCCCGAATCCGCATCGCCTGGAATGTCGTCATAGGAGTTTCCGTCAACCGCTATCCAGTAGAGGGTTCCGGCGCTGGCGCTGAACCCAACCCGGCTGGTGCTATAGGTCATGGGGTCTTCATCGTTTGACGCAATTTCGGTCAAGGCCGAAACCGAGCTGCCGACATAGACGGCCAACAGCGTGTCCATCGGATAATCAGAAGAACCGCTGGTGCTCCCCCGAGTGGATACGGTGACGTAACCCGTTGCGGGCGCCTGCCAGCTCCACCAGACCGACTTCCCGCCAGCGTTCCCCGCGTGATTGGGTTCGTCGGGCTCTTTCGTCGCGCTGTCATTGTTACCCGTCACGCTCACATTGGTTCCGCTGAGCTGGATCGCATCCGTAAAACTGTCATTTGTTGCCAGCGCCGACAAACTCAAGGACAATTGGATCGTCCCCGAATCCGCATCGTCCGGAATGTCGTCATAGCTGTATCCGTCAACCGCTATCCAGTAGAGGGTTCCGGCGCTGGCTTTGAAACCAACCCGGCTCGTGTAATAGGTCGCAGGGTCTTCATCGTTTGAAGCAACTTCGGTTAAGGTCGAAACCGAACTGCCAACATAGACGGCCAACAGCGTATCAAGCGGATAATCATACTGACTGCTGGTGCTCCCCCGAGTGGATATAGTGACATAACCCGTTGTGGGCGCTTGCCAGGTCCACCAGACCGACTTGCCGCCAGTATTGCCGGCATGGTTTGGTTCCCCTGCCTCCTTGGTCGCATAGTCGTTGGAGCCAACCACCGTTGTGTTCGAGGGATCGATCGGACGGGCATTGAGGAAATTATCGTTGGGTGGCGGGGTCTGGGCCAGCATCAGCGGGGCATGCAGACCCGCTGCCACAAAGAGCCCGGCCGCAAGGCTAAATCGGTGAAGACAACGCCTCCACTCCCTCGTGAAATGCTGGTTGAGTACCGATCCTTCCGAAGCGCCCATGCACATGGCTTGCGAGGGTAACGAGTGTGCTATAATTGTCAAGTCAGTTCGTCGCAGGCTGAGGATAGCTGCCAAAGGTCGGGAACTGGTAATTCCCAAGCTCAAGCTGGTGGACCAAGTGCGGGAAGTAGTGCGGATGAAGCACTCCGCCATCCGGACCAAACAGGCTTATTGTGAGTGGATCCGGCGTTATGTTCGCTTTGATGAGATGCGTTCGCGGGCGGAAGGCGGCGAATGCGTGAAAATCACGCATATCTGAGGGATGCCGGACATCCAGGATCCAGCATCCCACAGCCAAACCCAAACAGTGCTGCACGGCGGAAGAGCCGCCTGAAACCGACTTGGATAAGCTGGCCTGCTCAAAAAGTGGGNNAGGGTGCCCCCAGACCACCCCGAGGAAGGTGGGAGAGGGGAATTGTATTCAGGATGCTTATGGTGAACGCCGTCAAACATCCAACTTCCAACATCGAATGGCCCGGCCAAGCCACCCAAAGCCACACCAAAGCCTCGGGAAAGGGAAGGTCCCTGTGCCGCCAAGACGGCCTCCGCCTCCAGGGTTGGTCGGCGCTGGGGCTTGCTGGCAGGGTAGTAGGGCAAATATTATCGTTCTGATAGGTCCTGAAGGAGATTCCACCCGCTCTGGAGTTGACTCGACTTCAAAGCCCGCCATAATTGTGACAGTGACTGGACCCGACAACGACAAGCATTTGCTGGCGAATCCTGCGGCAGCCTGGCTATGACCCCGACGACGGATCCCAAGACTATCGCCCAGCAGCTCTGCGAATTCGCGCGGACGAACTTCGTGGCCGATGGAGCGGCATTCGATGAGCACAGCCCGCTGGCCGAGGCCGGCATCGATTCCTTCGCGCTGTTCGAAATGCTGCTCTATGGGGAGCGCACCTTTGGCATCCGCGTGCCGCCGTCGCACCTGACCCGCAACAACCTGGCGTCGGTCGCCACTATGGCTCGCTGCATTGCCCAGTTGGCCGGTGAGGGCCAGTCGCAACCCTCCCAAGGACTGTGAGCTAAGCTCCCAGGCAGCCCCCGACTATGCCTGACCTTCCCTGCCGGATTCGCTTGGCCGCGGGAGATTACTTCATGCACGGGCAGGACCGCGGTATGCGCCGGCTCGGCCTGCCGGGCAATGTCTGCCGCATCGCCATCGAGCTGGGCCGCGGCCTGGATGCGGAACGGCTCCGCCGGCGGGTGGCCGCATCGCCCGTCCTCGACTGGCTCGGGCGCGTCAGCATCAAGCGTTCGCTGCCGCTATTCCCCCCGGTTTGGCGCGCCGCCGCCCAGCCCCAGACCATCTTGCACGAGCACAGCGGCCAGGGGGCCAACGGGCATGAATTGAGTCAGGTGCCGCGGCAGGTGCTGGAGCGTGACTTGCACGCCGGGGAGGGTCCCGGGCTGGCGCTGGACCTGGTGCGCCACGCGGATGAGACGCAGCACCTGATACTTTCCTGGAACCATGCGCTGATGGATGTGCGCGGCGCGGAGCTGGTCTTGCGCCATCTCAACGCAGGCGATGAGGGGAAGGAATCGTCCGCGCTCGTGAATTTGATCAACCCGGATCAGAAGCATTCGAGCCTGGGCCGGTGGTGGCAGAGCGTGAAGCTGGCGCGCGCGTCGATGGAGTGGATTCGCACGTCCGGCCGCGAACCGCTCTTCAGCCTGATGCCCGCCGGTGGTCCGTCGGGCTCATGCCACGGCCGGAGCCGCGTGGTGGCTTTCACCCGGGAGGAAACGGCCCGGATGGAACGACGCTGCGAGCAGTTCAATGCCGGCTTTCGGCGCAGCCACTTTTATCTGGCGGCGTCAATCCGGGCGCTGCACGCCGTCGCGTCCGCCCGGGGCAATCAGGAGGGGGGCTACCTGGTGCCTGTGCCGCACGACATGCGGCGGCGCGGCAGTCACGGGCCCATCTTCTCGAATCACCTCTCCATCCTTTTCTACCGCATCGAAACCCGGCAAGCTGCCAGCCTGAGCACGATCATCGAAGAACTGAGCCGCCAAATGATGGACCAAATGCGTAACCGCTTCCCGGAGTGCTGCATGGCGGCGCTGGATATGTTCAAGCCACTGCCCCTGGATTACTACGTGCGTCATCTCGGGTCGCCGACCGGCGGCAAGTTCGCCAGTCTCTGCTTCTCCGATTCGGGCGAGACCTGCGCGGGCATGAACGACCTGCTGGGCGCGCCTATTCGAGCGGTGACGCACCTGGTGCCGACCTGGCGGCCTCCGGGCTTGACGATGCTATTCTGGCGTTTCAGCGGCCAGCTCCGCGCGCTGCTGGCCTCGGTGGATGACTGTTTGAGCCCGGCGGAGGTGGATGTGCTGGAGCACGGCTTGCGTTCCGCCTTGCTGGAAGAGGAGGCGGCATGAAGGTCCTATTGGTGGCAACCAACCGGGAGCGTTCGCCGTATCCGGTGGCGCCGCTGGGGGCGCTGTGCGTCGTCGCCGCCGCTCGCGCTGCCGGCCATGACGTGGATTTCCTGGACTTGGGCCTGGAGAACTCGCCGCATGATCTGTTGCGCAAGACGTTGCGCAAGGACGGATACCAGGCGGTGGCTTTCGGCATTCGCAACCTGGACAACTGCTGGGCCTTTGCCCCGCGCCTGTATTTCGATGAGGTCCGCGGGTTTGCCGATACGTTGCGGAGTTGCTTCGAAGGGCCGCTCATCCTGGGGGGCACGGGGTTTTCCGTCGCCCCGCGTGGGTGGATGCGGCGATTGCAACCGACATGCGGCGTAATGGGCGAGGGTGAGCGCGTATTCCCGGAGGTGCTGGCGCGGCTCGAAACCGGACGCTCCCTGGAGGGAATCGAGGGGGTCCTCACTCCCGTTGAGAAGGCCGGTTCGGACGGCGAAGCTTCCGCCCCTGTCATCGCACAACTGAGCGACCTGCCGCTCCCGGCACACGACTTGTGCGGTTATGCCCGCTATTTGCGGCGGGGTGGTTTTGTGGGTGTGCAAACCAAGCGCGGCTGCCCGCTGGGGTGCGTCTATTGCATTTATCCGCAGTTGGAGGGCAAGCGCTACCGGCTGCGGCCGCCCGAGGCCATCGTGGAGGAGATCGCGAAGGTGGCGGCGCGCTTGAACGGGGGCCATTTCTTCTTCGTGGACAGCGTCTTCAACGATCCCCGCGGACATGCCCTGGCGGTCTGCGCCGCGCTGGAGCGGAGGCGCTTGCCGGTCCGTTGGACGGCTTTCTGCAATCCACTGGGATTCGATGCGGAAATGGCGCGTGCGATGGCGCACGCCGGGTGCTCCGGTGTTGAATTCGGGCTGGACGTCGCCACGCCGAAGATGCTGGAGGCGCTGGGCAAGCCATTTGGGCAGGCGGAGATCCGAATCGCCCTCAAAGCGGCACATGATGCCGGGCTGCCATTTGTGAATTACATGCTATTCGGCGGCCCTGGGGAAACCTGGGCGGACGTGCAGGAAACGCAGACCTTCCTGAATGAGTGCGCGACGGCGTCCGCGGTGTTCGCTTCCTATGGCATTCGCGTCTATGAAGGCACTGACCTGGCGGACACCGCCGCGAAGGAGGGCGTCGTCAAGCCAGGTCAGGACCTTTTTGAGCCGGCTTACTATATCTCGCCCGAGATAGCCGAGCGCACCGAGGAGCGGCTGGATCGCATTACGCGGCAGCGCTCGGAGTGGACCTCGCCCCGGGATTGGCGCCGGCCCATGATGCTTTGGGCACAGAAGGTCATGGTGCTTTTCAATGTGCGGCCGCAATGGAAATACATCCAGGGCTACGGCGCGCACATGCGACGGTGGCTGAAGTGAACGACGGTCTCCAACCGGGTGCCGCCAGCCTTTCCTGCGATGTGCTGGTCATAGGCGGAGGCGCGGCGGGTGTGGCGGCGGCGGTGGCGGCTGGGCGCGCCGGCGCGAAGGTTGTATTGTTGGAGCGCTACGGGTTCCTCGGCGGACTGGCCACCGCCGCGCAGGTGGGTACAGTTTGCGGGCTCTATCTGCGGGACTCGACCGGCTCGTCAGCTCTCCCGGTCGCGGGCGGGTTTGTGCAGGAATTTGGCTCCCGGTTGCAGCGCGCTGTCGGCGAGCAACCCCTGCGGCTTGAGCGGGGTCTCTGGGCACTGCCCTTCTCCATTCCCGTCTTCGGAAGCGTGGCCGACGCGGTCCTGAGCGAGTATGACAACGTCACGGTGGTGCTCCATGCGACTGTGGCGGGCGCAACGGCTGAAGGCGCTCGCGTAGTCCAGGCTCACGCCCTGGCCTGGAACCAACCTCTCACCCTTCGCCCGGTCACGGTGGTGGATAGCAGCGGCGAAGCAACGGTTGCTGGTTTGGCCGGCGCCGCCGTCGAGAACGGAGCCGGCGACCAGGCGCCTTCGCTAGTCTTCTCCCTGGAGCATGTCGATGCCAGCCGGACAGAATACGGCCTGCTCGAAGTGCGGCGCGAGTTGCGCCGCGCGGTTGAGATGGGGGCGCTGCCGGCGCTCTGCGAGCGGCTGTCCTTGATCCCCGGCACCGGCCGCGATGGGCGCCTGGACCTTAAGCTCACCCTGGCGCCCGCCAGTACGGACCGTCCGCTCTGGCAGCACATCACTTGCTGGGAGCGCGAAGCCCGCGCACTGGTGCTCGACATCTGCCGGTTCCTGAGCCAAAACACCACCACCTTCCAGCAGGCGCGGCTGGCTTCGGTCGCTCCGCAGCTTGGCCTCCGGTCAGGCGGCCGGATTCAAGGCCGCGCCAGGCTTGCCGACGAGGATGTGCTCAGTGGCCGGAAATCCGCCTTGGGCATCGCCCGCGGGTGCTGGCCGATGGAACGCTGGGGTACCAGCGCACGGCCTGAAATGACCTTATTCAACGAGCGCGACTATTATGAAATCCCCTTGGATTGCCTGCGCCCGGCGAAGCTGGACAACGTGTTCGCTGCCGGCCGTTGCTTCTCGGCCAGCGCCGGGGCGATGACTTCAGCCCGCGTGATCGGCACCGCGCTGGCAACAGGCTGGGCCGCAGGTACCGCCGCCGCCTTCCAGGCCCTGAACCGTCCGCTCGACGAGGCGGTGGCAACCATCCGACGGCAGATGAGCGAATGAACGTTTACGACACTCTATCAGCGTCAGCCCGCCAATGGCCGAGCCGCCCGGCCATCATCGATGCCGCCGGCACGCTGGATTACCAATCCCTTTGGCGTGAGATCGAGGCCTTGCGCGTCCTGCTTGCCCGGCTGGACGTGTGTGAAGGCCGGGGGGTGGGCGTGCGGGCCCGTAACGGACGCGCCTTCGTCATCGGCGCACTGGCCGCGCTGGGATGCGGCGCCACCGTCATGCCCATCCACCACCAGCTCAAGCCGGATGAATTGGCGGACATGCTGGTGCGCGCGCCGCTGGGCTTTATCCTGGACGACGGCTGTGGCACGGGCCAGGCGGGGAAAGCCGCCCGGGCCATGGAGTTGCCCGGCGGCATTGGGTTGCGCTTCACCCGCCTGGACGGTCCTCCCATGCCGCTGGCACCGGGCTTCGAGAACGCCGCCTTCGTGCGGTTCACCTCTGGCACGACCGGCGCTGCGAAGGGGGTGGTGCTCACTCACCGTGCTGTGATCGAGCGCATCACCGCTGCTAACCGCGGGCTGGGCCTGACCTGCGAAGACAAAGTGCTATGGGTCTTGCCGATGGCCTATCACTTTTACGTTTCCATCCTCCTTTACATGCAGGCCGGGGCCGCCGTCGTGGTGAGCGCCGATTACCTGGCGGAGAGCATCCTGGACGCGGCGTTGGGCCACCAGGCCACGTTTCTCTACGTGACCCCGATGCACGTGCGCATGCTGGCCGGCGAAGGCTCAGGGCGCGCATTACCGCCCTCGCTGAAGCGCGTCATGTCCGTCTCTAGCCGCCTCGATCCCCAGGCAGCGCGGGATTTCCTCGCGAAGTATCATGTGCCGGTGGCTCAAGGTTACGGCATCATCGAGGTAGGGCTGCCGATCATGAATATCGAGGACGCCGCCGAGCATCCCGAGGCCGTCGGGAGGCCGCTCCCGGACTTTGAGGCGGCCATTCTGGACGACGCGGCGAAGCCGGTAGCCGACGGCGAGACCGGGCACCTGGCCTTGCGCGGCCCCGGCATGTTCGCCGGCTATCTGAGCCCGCTGCGGCGGCGCGAGGAAGTGCTGCGCGCCGGCTGGTTCTGGACCGGCGACCTCGCGCACCGCGATCCGGCTGGAAGGATTGTGCTCGATGGTCGCACCTCCTCCGTGATCCACATCGCCGGACACAAGGTTTTCCCGGAGGAAGTTGCCGGCGTGCTGGACCAGCATCCGGCAGTCTTGCGTTCGCGTGTGACCAGCCGCCCGCACCCGCAACTCGGCGAGGCCATCCACGCCGAGATCCAATTGCGCAGCGGCAGCCCGCCCACGACAAGCGAGGACATTCTCCAATACTGCCGCCGCCGGCTCTCGAACCACAAAGTGCCGGCCTCCCTGGATTTCGTCACCTCGCTCGATCTGACCTCCAGCGGGAAGGTGCGTCACGGATGAGCATTCTGATCATCGGTGGCGGCGTCGCCGGGCTCTCGTGCGGCTGCTACCTGCAAATGAACGGCTACCAGACCGAGATCCTGGAGGCCAACACGGTCCCGGGCGGTCTGTGCGTGGCCTGGGACCGAGGGCCGTATGTCTTCGACGGTTGCCTGCGCTGGCTGGTCGGCACTAATCCCGCCTCGAGCTTCCACCGCATTTGGGGCGAACTGGGCGCGATCGACGGGCGGGCAGTCCAGGATCATGATGAGTTCCTGCGCGTCGAGGGCACCGACGGCCAAGCCCTCTCCCTGACCACAGACCTGGATCAGCTTGCGCGCGATTTCAAACGCATTGCCCCTGAAGACAGCGCGCTCATAGACAACCTTATGCGGGCGGCTCGGCGCTGCGCCCCGCTTGACCCGCCGGAGAGGCCGCTAGAGCTGATGAGCGGCAGGGAGAAAATGAAGCTATTGGTCCGCTACTTTCCCATGCTGCTCACCATCGGCCGGTGGAAGAACCGGGAGTTCGCCACCTACCTGGCAGCTTATCGGAATCCATTCCTGCGCCAGGCATTGATGGCCGTGGTCGGCGATGGCCGGATGTCGGCGCTGGTCCTGGTAATGGTGCTGGGCTGGCGTTCACGCAAGAATGCCGGTTACGTGGCGGGAGGTTCGCGGGCCTTTGCGAACGCCATGGCCGACCGCTATGCCCGCCTTGGCGGCGTTCTGCGTTACAATACTCGGGTGGCTTCGGTGACCTTGCAGAATGGCCGGGCCACTGGCGTGCGGTGTGCGGATGGTTCGGCATTGCCGGCCACCACGGTCGTTTCCTGCGCCGATGGCCGCACGACGCTCTTCAAGATGCTCGAAGGCCGTTACCTCACCAAACAACTCCGCTACGCCTACGACCATTACAATGTCTTCCCGTCCTTATTCCAGGCGTCGCTGGGCGTCAACCGGACATTCCCGGACGCGCCCTGGGAGTTGAGCCTGGCGCTCTCCCGTCCGCTTGTCGTGGACGACACGACTCAGCATGACCATATTGAGGTCGCGGTGTTCGGCTGTGACTCCGGCCTCTGCCCCGCGGGCAAGAGCATTCTGATCGTCAGATTCACTGGCAGCTTCGACTACTGGGCCAAGCTCAAGCAGGATCGCCCCGAGGCCTACACGCAGGCCAAGCAAAAGCTCCTGCAGGAAGTCATTGGAATTGTCGATCAAAGGTTTCCAGGCCTCGCTCGCCACCTCGAACAAACCGACCTGGCGACTCCTGCCACGTTCGAGCGCTACACCAGCAACTGGCAGGGCAGCATCCAGGGCTGGCTGCCCACGCCGCGAATCCTGGGACGGCGCTTCCCGCGGGCGCTGCCGGGATTGAAGGACTTCTTCATGGCCGGCCACTGGGTCGAGCCCGGCGGTGGACTGCCCACGGCCGCTCTGTCGGGCAAGTATGTCGCGCAGATGATCTGTGCTCGGGACAAGAAGGTGTTCACATCCTCCTCAATACCATAACGCCGTAGCCGTCAATGAAGGGGTTACGGCCACCCCGAAGCCACCCTGAAGCCACCCTGAAGCCACCCTGAAGCCACCCTCAGGCCATCTAGTCCTATTGTAAGCGTGATAT
>PLZQ01000302.1 GCA_003152225.1 Limisphaerales bacterium
GACATAACCGACCAGGCCATCCAGAAGCAGGTCGAGAAAAGCCACATGAGCGAGCAGCAAGCCGAACAAGCCCGGGCTGTGGGGGAAAAATGGGCTGGGATCAGCGCAAAGGTGGCGGCAGTGCTGGTCCCGGTGTTCGGTGGTTTCGTTACGCCGTTCTTCTGGGGTTTGATCATCTGGGTGGTAGGCGCCAAACTGCTTAAAGGGGACTTTCCCTATATGAAGGCGGTGGAAGTCGTCGGACTGGCGAATATGGTCAGCGTCCTGGACGTCATCGTGAGGACCTTGCTCATCGTAGGCCTGGGCAACCTCTACGCCGCGCCTGGCCCGGTGCTTCTGATAAAGGAGTTTGATCCCCAAAACACGGTGCATTCGTTGCTGTCGCTGTTGAACGTGATGACCTTTTGGCTGCTGGCGGTGCGCGCCATCGGGCTGGCCCGGATCAGCAGCGTCTCCTTCGCAAAAGCTGCCTTGTGGGTCTTCGGCATTTGGGCGGCATACACCGGCTTCTTCATCGGCCTGGGGCTCGTCATGAAGGCTGTGTTCAAGCACATGGGGGGCTAGAGCCGTCAGGGACCGACGCACGCCGCCACCCGCCCCACCACAAAGTGGCTCTGGCCGTGAAACAAATCTCTTCCAACTGTGTCTGAATAACTAACTTAAATGGCAAAGTCTAATAAGCGTAGAAAGGTGCTGGTCTTCTCGATCATCGCGGTGGTGCTGCTGGGGTTGACGGCGGTGGTCATCCTCAAGAAGCGGGACGTCGTCATTACCGTTCAGACGGAGAAGGTGGTGCGGCGCAACCTGACCGAGATCGTGATGGCCAATGGCAGAATTCAGCCGGTCCTGCAGGTCAAGATCAGCGCCGAGGTCAGCGGCGAGATCATCGCCCTGCCGGTCAAGGAAGGACAGAGTGTCAAGCAGGGCGACCTCCTGGTCAAAATCAAGCCGGACATTTACATTGCCGCGGTCAACCAGGCCAAGGCCCTCTATGAATCCGCGCAGGCCGGCAAGGCGCAAGGCGTGGCGAACCTCGAAAAGGCCGAGGCGGATTTTGTCCGCAACAAGAACCTGTTCGAGCACAAGCTGCTTTCAGAAGCCGACTTTATCGGTTTCAAGGCTGCTTACGAGATCGCCAAGGCGCAATTGGAAAGCAGCCTGCACCAGGTCGAGAACGCTAAAGCCCAGGTCGCCAGCGCCCAGGATTCTTTGGACAAGACAATTATCACCTCGCCGCTGACCGCGACCGTGAGCAANNCGGGGCAAAAGGCGCGGCTGGAGGTGGACGCCTTCAAGAAGCGCAAGTTCAATGGCGTGGTTACCGAGATTGCCAACTCGTCCAAAGACGCCGGGCAGATGAGTTCAGGCTCCAGCCAAGAGGCTACCAAGTTTGAAGTGCGCATCCGCATCCAGGAAAAGGAAGCATTCCGGCCGGGCATGTCCGTGACCGCTGAAATCGAGACCTGCTACCGCACGAATGCACTCACCGTGCCGTTCGCCAGCGTCACCACCCGCCCGCCAAAGGAAAAGGAGAAGAAGGCTGACGCCAAGCTTGCCGCCCTGGCTGACCCGCCGAGGACCAACTCGCCGAAGAACGGCACCAATTCCCTAGCTGCGAAGTCCAATCCCGCGGCGGCCCAGACCGACGCACTGGCAGCCGCCACAAATGCTCCCGCCGCCGACGGAACCAACGTCGCCAAGTCCGACAAGAAGTCGAAGGACGCGATCAAGCAGGTGGAGGTGGTGTTCGTGCTGGAAGGCGACCACGTCAAGGCGGTGCCGGTGAAGATCGGGATCAGCGACGACAATTACTGGGAAATCTCCGACGGCCTGACCGAAGGCCAGGAAGTGGTTTCCGGCAGCTTCAAGGCCATTACCCGGGAACTGGAAGACGGCAAGAAGATCCGCAAAGGCCCGGCGACCGGCGATAAAGAGAAGGCGCGAGAGAAGCAGGACTGAGTCATGGCGCTAATCCGGTTCCAGAAAATCTCGCGCCGTTACCAGATGGGAACGGAGACGATCCACGCTCTGCGCGAAGTCTCGATGGAGATTCAGCGCGGAGAATACGTGGCGATCATGGGGCCGTCGGGCTCGGGCAAATCGACGCTCATGAACCTGATCGGCTGCCTGGACACGCCGAGCGGCGGCGAGTACGAGCTGAACGGCGTGCAGGTCAGCCAGATGGATGATAACCACCTGGCGGAGATCAGGAACAAGGAAATCGGTTTCATCTTCCAGACCTTCAACCTGCTGCCGCGATCCGACGCGCTGCGCAATGTTGAATTGCCCCTCATCTATTCCGGCATGCCCGCTGAGGAGCGGCGGGAAGTGGCGCTGGAGGCCTTGCGCAAAGTCGGGCTGGCCGACCGGGTTCATCATCGCCCCAACGAGTTGTCCGGCGGCCAACGACAGCGCGTCGCGGTCGCCCGCGCCCTGGTTAACCGCCCTTCGATTCTTCTGGCGGATGAGCCGACTGGAAACCTCGATACCAAGACTGGCACGGAAATCCTGGCGCTGTTTGCGGAGCTCTCCCGGCAAGGCCACACGCTCATTGTAGTGACGCATGAGGAAGACGTTGCTAAACACGCCCGTCGCATCCTGCGCATTCGTGACGGGCTGATCGCCAGCGACGAACGGCAAGTCGAGGGGCAGGAGCCGAAGGGGACGGAGCCGGTGGTTGCCAGCGCCTGAGCTATGACAGGACAGCGGGCTTTGTTTTTCCTCTCACCCTCCACATGAACCTGCTAACTGAGCTTAATGAGGGTTTGGCCATTTCATGGGCGGCGATCCGTGCCAACAAAATGCGCTCGGTGCTGACGACGCTGGGGATTGTGATCGGCATCGTGACGGTGACGCTGATGGGCACCGCCATTGAGGGGTTGAACCGCGCGTTTCTCAAAGCCATTTCCACCGTCGGGGCGGACGTGCTGTATGTGCAGCGTCAGGACTGGTCGGGCCCGGATACGGAGGAGGAGTGGCGAAAGATCCAGAAGCGGCCGCGTCTCACGATTGAGCAGGCCGGCGCGCTGGAGCGGGATTTGACTATGGCTCTCGCCGTGGCGCCGGTTGCCTTTGATCAAAGGCTGATCAAGTATGAGAAACACGACGCCAGCGGCGTCACCATCGTCGGCACCACCGACCAGCTCTTGCAGACGGGCGGCATTTCGATCGCGGATGGGCGTTTTCTTTCCGCGGCCGACGCCGAGGGGGGCCGGCCTGTGTGCGTGATCGGTTCGACTGTGGCTACCAATCTATTCCTGCGGGATTCGCCGCTCGGCAAGAAGGTTATGATTGGCCAGCGGCCCTTCGAAGTGATCGGCGTGCTCGAGAAACAGGGCGATATGTTTGGCCAATTCGATAATCAAGCGATCATACCGCTGCAGCAATTCCTGGCCGCTTTCGTGCACTCGCGCGAGCTGGAGATGATCCAGGTCAAGGTCAAGGATGTCACGGTCCTGGACGATGCCAAAGACGAATTGCACAGCGTCATGCGCCGCATCCGGCGCCTCGCGCCGGGCGATCCTGATGATTTCGCCATCAACCAACAGGAGCAGATCCTGGAGATGGTGCACAAGATAACGGCGATCATCGGCGGAATCGGTTTGTTCATCACCGGCCTGTCGCTCTTTGTCGGAGGCATCGGCATTATGAATATCATGTTCGTCTCCGTTGCGGAGAGGACACGCGAAATCGGCATCCGCAAAGCCATCGGCGCCAAACGGCGAACGATCCTGCTGCAGTTCCTGATCGAGGCGGCAACGATCTGCTTGATCGGCGGCGCGATCGGCCTCGGCATCGCCTGGCCGGTGACCCTGGTTATGCAACAGTACCTCCCGGCAGCGCTGTCCCCGACCGTGGTGGGCCTGGCCCTGCTCGTCTCGCTGGTAACGGGCGTGTTGTCGGGCTTTGTCCCGGCCTGGCGCGCCGCACGGATGAACCCGGTGGATGCGCTCCGAAGCGGGGACTGAAACGTGAAACGTGAAACGTGATGGAGGAAAGGCGAGAGTATGAGCTTTGATGAATGGCTGAAATCGGTTCCAGGGGAGATAACGGGGGATTCCCTGTGGAAGATGGAAGCTTACCGGTTGGCGCTCTTCGCGGCGGACGTAGGTTGGTGCGATGTGACGAAGTTGATCGGGGACAAACGCACATTGGACCTGGCGGGGCAATTGTACCGTGCGCTCGGCTCGATAGAAGCGAACATCTCAGAAGGCTATTCGCGTGGTAGCGGCAGAGACCGCGCCCGGTTTTACGAATACGCTCTGGGCTCGGCGCGGGAAAGCCGGGGTTGGTACTATAAGGGTCGTTATGTGCTGGTAGGGTCCGTAACGGAGCATCGCCTTAAGCTTCTTACGCAGATGGTTCGTCTGCTGCTCGCCATGGTCCCCGACCAGCGAACTTATGGCGCATTCCTCAAAGAGGACAGCCCCCCATATCCCGCCGAACAGCCCGAAGCCGCGCCAGCAAGTTCGCTCCTACGCGAGTCGCTCCCGCAATTACTCCAAAACATCCCCCTCCCATAATCACGTTTCACGCATCACGTTTCACTCCTCCATGCTCCCTAAGCGCATAATCATCCTGCTGGCCGAGCTCCGCGAAAGCTTTCGCATGGCCATGAGCGCCGTGGCCGCGCACAAGCTGCGCTCCGCCCTGACGCTCCTGGGGGTGCTGGTCGGCGTGTTCTCCATCGTCGTCGTGATGACGACCATGCGGGTGATGCAGCACGTCGTCGAATCGGAACTCAGCCAGCTTGGCGACCAGACCTTCATGGTCCGGAAGTTTCCCATAATCCTTTTCACCCGGCCGGAAGGCCTGGAAAAGATCCGGCGGCGGAAGAATATCACGCTTCAGGAGGGCCGCCGGTTGATGGAGAGCGTCACGCTGGCGCGCGCCGTTGGTGTGGAGTCCTACTTCTGGGCGGGTCAGATCCAAACCCAGTACAAGCGGACTTCGCCTGATGTGCGCCTCTACGGCGAGACCCCCGGCAGTTTTCCCGCCCGCAACTGGGTCGTGCAGGTCGGGCGCGGAATCGCCGATGCGGACGTGGAGGGTGCCCGCGACGTTTGCGTGCTCGGCAACAGCCTTGCCCGGACCATATTTCCTGTCGGCCAGGCCGTCGGCGAGCGGGTGAAGATTGACGGCCTGAATTACGTCGTCATCGGCGTGCTGCAGCCCAAAGGCGGCTCGCTGGGCGGCGACCAGGACAAGTTCGCAGTCATTCCCCTCACCACCGGCCTGAATCGCTTCGGCTATATCTGGCGCAGCATGGACATTCTTGTTCAGGCGCGCGACCGCGCGAGCTTTGACGCCTGCGTCGAGGAAGTGCGCGGCAACCTGCGCATCATCCGCAAGGTGCCGCCAGGCGAGCCCGACTCGTTTGAGGTTTCCTCGAACGACTCGCTCATCTCCCAGTTCAACACCTTCACGCTCACCGTGCGGATTGGGGTGGCGGTCGTCAGCTCGATTGCGTTGCTGGCCGCCGGCATCGGAATCATGAACATCATGCTTGTCTCCGTCACCGAGCGCACCCGGGAGATTGGGATTCGGCGCGCGGTCGGCGCCAAGAAGCGCNNTTCTGTGCGGGATTCTGGGAGGGAATGCCACGGCCTGGTTCTTCAAGCTGGACCCAGTCCTCCCCTTCGACTGGATGGTGCTGGGGCTATTCATCTGCTCAGTGATAGGCGTCATTTTTGGAACCTACCCGGCCTTCAAAGCAGCGAACCTCGACCCAATCGAATCGCTGCGGTACGAGTAAGGGTTGGCAGGCTGGTGGTTGCTGGACCGCGAACGTGCCTGCGAACTGGGCTTGCTGCGGTGAGTCAGGCCACCGGGCGGCTTAACCGTTCGAGCGTCCCATCGCGTCGGAGCCGCAGGCGTTGACCGCGCCATTCGATGCGGTTGCCGAGGAATGCCAGGAGCCAGATGGCCGCCTGGAGCAGGTCCTTGACCAGGATCAACCAGGCGTAGCGCCCGGGGGCTTGCGAAGGTGATTGGGCCATTGGATCGGACGGGGCGCGGTTCAATCGTCGCTGGAAGTCCAGGGCGGTCATGATTCGGACAACCCAACAGAAGCTGGCGCAAGCGGCGACCGGCGCGGCGGGTTTGACAACCAGCCACAGGAGCGGCCAAAGCGTGGCGTTGCTCAGGATACTGAAGAAGTAGGGTGCTGGCTGGCAGACGCGAATCGTGCGCGCCCAGCGGAGCTGATGCTTCCAGACACCGGCCCAGCCCATCGGCGGGGACCAGCATTCCACCACCACAGGCGAGAGCGCAATGGAATGGCCGCGGCGCGCGATGCGATTGCCCAGTTGATAGTCGTCGGCCAGGCAATCCACCAACCCGGCGAACCCGCCGATCTCCTGGAGTTGCTGGCGGCGGGTGGCCATCACGGCGCCGAGAGCGAAGTCGATGGGCTTAAGGCTCCGGGACTGCAGGACCTGACTCCAAAAGTCGCCATTGATGGCAATCGCCTCCCACTGCATCGCCAACGTGGTCGGGTTAGCCAGACGATAAAAGCAGCACACGAGGCTGGGTATTCCATCCGGATGGTAGGGCGGGCAGTCCTCTGCGCGCCGTTGACCTACGTCCGGCGCGCAGAGGACTGCGCGCCCTACCTTGCCGCCCGTCGGCTGTGAGCGGGAACCCGCACAAAGCGGCGCGACGATGTTGGCCAGGAAATCGGGGGGCACGCGGACATCGGCGTCGCTGATGACGAGCAGTTCGTGTTTGGCCAGGCCTTCGAGTTCGGCCAGTTTCGCGACCTTCGCGTTCAAGCCGGGCAGAGGGGCGCCCACGACGAGTTGCGCGTCGGCGGCGGGGAACTCCAACAAGAGCTTGCGGGCCAGCTCGCAAACCGGATCATCGGCTGCGGCCACGCCGAAGAGGATTTGCACGGGACCGTTGTAACGCTGGGTGAGCCAGCTTCGCAGGCAACCCTCGGTGGCCGGATCGCAACCCNNCAAGGATCAGAGGACGATGTAGGCGCGGCCATGCGCTGGTGAAGGGGAAAATGCCGGGCCACGAGCCATTGCCAGAGGGTCAGGGCCAGGCTCAGCAGGGCGAGGAAGCCAAAAATCAGGTTCAGGATCACGGCTCGTTGCTTGTGGTCATCGTCCGCGCAATCGTAATCGAGGCTGCGACGGGAAGGAAACGGAAATCCGAAGGCCGAAGACCGAGGGCCGAAAGAAGTTCGAAGGCCGAAACCCGAAAGCCGAAAGCGCGAACGGTTGCGAGGCGTGAATTCGGGTTTGGGCTAGACAAATCCAACGGTGGCGCGCGTCATGTTTGGTGAGACATGGCTCAGGCCGGCATTGAGCGGTTATACGACGAGCACGCGCAAGCGCTGTTCGCATTCCTGCTTAATCTCACCCGCCACGAGGCGGATACGCGCGACCTGCTCCAGGAGTTGATCGTCAAGCTCGCCAGACGGCCCGAGCTGCTCGAAGGTGTGCGGGACATGCGGGCATTCCTGCTGCGGCTGGCGCATAACCTGGCCATTGACCTCATCCGACGCCGGGGCACGCGCGAGAGGAACTACGAACAATTGGCCGGCGAGCCCGCGCCGATCTTTGCGCCGGCGTCTGAGCCCGATGCGCGCGCCTTCCGGGAGGCGCTGGCCGCCGCGCTCGGGGACATCCCGCCGGACCAGCGCGCGGTGGTCCATCTCAAGCTCTGGGAAGGGCTAACCTTTGAACAAATCGCTGAACTGCTCGACCTCCCCCTGAACACCGCCGCCAGCCGCTATCGTTACGGCCTAGACAAACTGCGCGAGCGGCTGCGTCCTCTTTATGACGAAATTCAATGAGTTGGTGATTGGTGACCGGTGACTGGTGAAAGATGATCAAATGAGCCCTGACGATTTCGAGAAACGCCTTCAGCGCCAGCCCTTGCGGCAACTGCCCGGCGAATGGCGGCAAGAGATCCTCTCCGCCGCCCGGCAGGCCAGCAGTCCTTATCACGCATCACGCATCACGCATCACGCCCCTCCTTCGCCCTCCCTGCTATCAACTATCCACCATCAACTCTCAACTCTCCTCTGGCCACACCCGGTCGCGTGGGCCGGCTTGGCGGCGGTGTGGGTGGCCATCCTGGGGATCAACTTGACGACGCGCGATGCCTCAACGGCGGTTGCCAAGCACGCTTCACCGGTTTCCCCGCAGGTCTTCCTGGCTTTTCAGGAGCAGGAACGGCTGTTGACCGAGTTGCTCGGGCCGCGCGAGACACCGGTGGCAGAACGGCCGAAAGCCGGCCCGGCTCGGCCTAGAAGTGAGCGGCGCAGGGAAATGATGATGGGCTAGCGTCCTGCGCGACGGGCCGGGAAACCCGAAACCCGAAAACCGAAGGCCGAAGGCAACGCCGGAAGCCGAAATGCGAAAGGAATCCAAATGAGCGAAATCCGAGACTCAGGCAAAGCAGATAGCCCGGTGCCAAGCGTGCCTGCGCGTCCCTTCCAGCGGCTGTTTTCCTCGCGGGTGATGAGCCGGTGGCTGTTTGTGCTGGCCTGCCTGGCCACGCTGACCGGGTTGCTCTATGCGGTGGAGAACTGGCGCGGCAAACGGGCGTGGGAGAAATGCCGGCGCGACCTCGAAGCCAGGGGCGAGGTGCTCGATTGGAGCGCCTTTATCCCCGCCCCGGTGCCGGATGACCAGAATGTATTCAAGGCGCCAAAGATCGCGGAGTGGTTCGTGAAGAAGTCTTGGGCCGATGCTTTCCCGGGCGGGCCATCCAAGTCGCGCGAGACCAATGCACCTTTCAGCCTTGCGCCGCAGCAGGATGCTAAAGCTGGACCCGTGCTAGTGGCCGAAGTGGACGTCATTCCGTCCGATGGGCCGCTCCCTTCCGGGAAGGCTGACGCGGTGTTGCGGTTTGACGACCCGGCAGCCCGCGAGCAAGCGGCAAAGCTGCTCCGTGAAAGCATTGGGCCATGCGCCGAGGGCGCCACGGGTTGCGGTCTCGTAGCGCGGCCGTTGGATCAGATCAAGCCCGCCTACTTGGTGCTGCAGGCCGACACGGTACCGACCGGCAAGGCGATTGACGAATTCCTCTCCGCCAGCTTTAGCCATTTCAAGGTAACGCCGGTTGGCAGCAACCACTTTCGCATATCATTCGGATCAGGGGTCTATACCGCAGCCCAATACCTCGCCCTAAGCCAGCCGGCAGTGCCCGACCTGGACATCCTGCGCAAGGCGCTCGAGCGGCCCTGCGCGCGCATGGACGGCGACTACCAGCGGCCCTTTGAGACCCCGATTCCGCATTTCGTGAGGCTGCGCAACGTCGCCCAAATGCTGTCGCAACGGGCGCAATGCTACCTGCTCCTGGGCCAATCGGAAGCCGCGTGGCACGAATTGGCGCTGGTCCACGAAATGTGCCGCCTGCTGAATGGCAAGCCGGCCAGCAACTGCCCAAAGCTAGTGTCCGCGATGATCGATGTGGCCATCAGCGGGCTCTACACGAGCATCATCCAGGATGGCCTGCGGCTGCGCGCCTGGCGGGAGCCGGAGCTAGCCGCGATCCAGAAGCAGTTGGCGGACACCCAACTGCTGCCACTGGTCCGCGCCTCGTTCAATGCCGAACGGGCGGCCATGTGCCGCACGTTCGAATACTACACGCGCGGCGAACTCAAGAAGCTGTTTTCCTTCGGCGACGAACGGCACAGTCTGTTGGACAACTTCAAGAATCCGATGTTCCTGCTCATCACGTTTGCGCCGCGCGGTTGGTTGTATCAGAACATGTGCACGGACGCCCGTCTAGAGGAGATGATCCTCCCGGCCTACGATATTCCAAACTATCAAATCCTCCCTGGCAAGCTGGAGAACGCTGCCAGCGTGATGGGCGTCCCTCCCGGGCAGCGCTCGCCCTACAACTTTCTGGCGCTAATAGCGCTCCCCAGCTACGTCAAGGCCTCGCAAACGACGGCGCGGAATCAAACCCTGGCCAACCAGGCTTACATCGCCTGCGGGCTGGAACGCTACCGCCTGGCCCGCGGCCAATACCCCGAGACGCTCGAAGCGCTTGTGCCGCAGTTCGCCGAGAAGCTCCCGCACGATATACTGGGCGGGCAGCCCCTCAAGTATCACCGCACCGGTGACAACCGGTTCGTGCTCTACTCCGTCGGCTGGAACGGCAAGGACGACGGCGGAGTGCCCGGTAAGACGGCTGTGGAAGGCGACTTGGTCTGGCCCTGAACGGCAGGATCACTTACCCCGGCAGATACGCTTTACTTGGCTTTCCCCAGGCTTTGGGGTCGCATTGGGGTCGCAATCGGTTGCCTATCAACACGCTTTGGGGTGGCTTTGATGTCGCATTGGTGTGGCTTGAGTTGACTTTCCGCGGTTTCAGCTTTCAGCATTTCAGCATTTCAGCTTTTGCTAGAGTGTGGCTTTGGGCGGCTTTGCCCGGCTGTTCAAGGTTCGAGGTTCAGGGTTCAGGGTTCAAGGTTCCGTGTCCACCATAAGCATCCCAAATACAACTCCCCTCTCCCGCCGCCCTCGGGCTGGTCTGGGGGCACCCTGGACATACCCTGGAGATACCCTGGTACCATAGACCGCTCTCCCAGGCCGATTTTTGAGCAGGCCAGCTTATCCAAGTCGGTTCCCCGCGGCTCTTCCGCCGGGTAGCGGTGGCTGGGCTTGGAGGTTGGCAGAGTTGTGCCATTTTGGCACACACGTTGCGCTCCCGGGTGCCTGAGAATTATCTACGGGGAGAGTCCGGCGTGTCCGGTGATACTCCCGCGCCTCGCGTGAGGTCAGGCTGGCCGCCGATGGCGCGCGCAAGATACGCATCGAGTATGCCGAGGCCGCTTACCATGGGCCCTTTTACGGACATGAACGAGTCGCGGTTTCCAAGTGCCATTCCGGGCTTGCCGAGGCGATTCTTGCGCTTCAGAGTGAGGCACGCATGGCCGCTCCTCTACAAAAGCCCGAGATTTTCGCAGCGCTTCGTTCGCTGACCGAGAAAACGGTCATTCGGCGGCAGGACCTGGTGGGTGCGGGAGGCCAGTTTTCGCCCTACAGGCCGATAAACGAGTATCTGCTGATGCTCGGCCAGCAGACCAAGCCGGAGACGGCCTCCGAGCATCTATTCCGGGCTTTGATCGAGGATCTCGTCGGCGCGGTGGCATTCCCGCAGGTCAACATCGGCGTCGGTTACGTGGATTTCATCCTGCCGGAGACCGGCAGCACGCCGGTGCTGCTGGAACTGAAGCCGCTGTTCACGCGCTACGACGCCGAGGAACTGCGCAGCCACAAGTTAAACCCCCGGACGCACCTGGAGCAGGTGAAGAAATACCTGTGCAAACACGAGTATGTCATCCTGACCGACTTGCGGGATGCCTATCTCTACAGCGCGCGGGATACCTTCGTCGAGGACACCTTCTTCTGCGAGCTGCCGTTTGCCGAGTTGCTGGAGCGCCACGCCCAGAGCCGCAACCTCTACGATGTCCTCCGCCGCGCCGAGGATGAAATCGAGAAGCCCGAGCTCGACCGCGTGTTCTTCGAGGACCTTGACCAATGGATCAGGGAGTTCGAGCCCGTCCGCTTTCTCAAGCCCGAGCGCGCCGGGGAGCTGGTCATCCTGCTCATCAACAAACTTATCTTCGCCAAAACGCTGGAGGACTACGGCCTGATCCCGTTCCGTTTCCTCCAGGACCGCTATGACAGCGAGAAGACTGACTGGGAGGCCAAAGGTCCGTCGGCCTACATCCGCACCTTCCTGCAACGCATTGAGGAATGGCTCGACGAGCATTACGACACTGAGCTGTTTGAGGAGAGGATCTGGGAGCAGCTCGACAAGTCCCCCGCCAACCTGGACCGCTTCAGCCGCAAGCTGGATTTGCTGCTGGGCGTCGCCAAGTGGGACCAGGTCTTCCACCGCGGCATCGTCCACTACAACTACCGCCGCATCAACGAAGACATCTTCGGCAAGTCCTACGAGATGTTCCTCGCGGCGAACCGCAAGGACGAGGGCATCTACTACACCCCGGCGTCCATTACCACGCCGATGGCCAACAGCCTGGTCGAGGCCCTGTTCGCTCCGCTCGTAGGCCAGATCGTCGCCCTGCTCGGGCCGGACCGGCATGACTTCGCGGCTGCCGATCCGCTCCTGCGGCAGCTTTACCAAATCCGCGTCGTGGACATGGCCGGTGGCAGCGGGGGATTCCAGATCAAGGTGCTCCGTGCCATTTGGAAGCAATACTGCCGCATCAGCGATGCCTGCGGTTGGTCCAGGCAGGTTCGTCAGGACCGCCAGGAACTTTTCGACCTGCCGCCGGAGATTCTCCATGCCGCGGATTTCCGCCAGCGCCACCTCTTGCAGGAGCAGCAGCACCGCGAGCTGGTCGCCGCCCTCCTGCTTCGCCACATCTGGTGCGTGGATAAGGACCCCGGCGCCCTCGAAGTCGCCAAGACCAACATCTGGAAAGAGGCGGTCAAGCTCTCACCCGAGGACTACAACTTCCGCGTCCTTAAGGCGGATGCCGCGAAAATCCTCCCCAACCTTGAGCTCAATTTCCTGTGCGCGGACTCCCTGGTGGACGTGGAACCAGCCAAGCAAACCGCCTGGCTGGCCGAGCACCGACGAACCGACGTCACCCGCCTCCACGAATTGCACGACCGTTACGTGGCCAAACCCAGCGACCATGCCCCGCTACACGAAGCACTCAAGCTCCGCGCCGAGCTGCGCCAAGCGATGGCAGAGCAGTTCAAAGGGGAAAACCTCCCTTGCCCTCCGTTGTTCGCCGCGCTGAACTTCCTTTCCTGCTACTTCGCCGGCGACGGCACGCCGCTGCCCGCCGACGCCCAGGGATTCGACGGCAACATCGGAAATCCGCCGTGGGAGAGCGTCAAACCGTTCCGTAAGGAATTCGCTCGCGTTGCAAAGTACTCGGTGGGAGCCGCAGATGTGGACGCTTGGTTTGAGAAGAAGCTCAAAGCAGACGCGGATTTCCGAGCGCGCTGGGAGCAATACCAGGAGAGCCACATCGCTTACAAAGATTACCTCGGTCGGAAGTTCAGCTATCAAGGCACGGGCGATTGGAACTACTACAAGCTTTTCATCGAAAACAATCTCAATCTGCTCAAACGAGGCGGCAGGCTTGTCATCCTCGTTCCGTCCGGAATCCAAACTGATGAAGGCTGTGCCGCACTGCGGAAATTGCTGGTGACGGAACACACCCTGTTGGAATTGACTTCCTTCGAGAACAAGGGTTATACGACGAAGGTCAACGGGGACGAGAAGCGCGTGAAGATTTTCCCGGACGTCCACCCACAGTTCAAGTTCGGCTTCCTCAAGATCGTCAAAGGTGTGCCTCCGCCGAGGGGCCATACTTTTGAGGCCCGCTTCTACCTCCACGACCCAGGAGAGGTTACAGGCACGCCGATTCGTTACAGCGTGGAGCGGATGCGGCAGTTCTCTCCGGAAAACCTTTCGCTGATGGAGTTCCGCAGCGAACGCGACTACGAGCTTTGCGCCAAGATTCGCGCCGACCATAGTTTGCTTGGTCAGCTCGGTGGGGAGTTCCGTCGCGAACTTCACATGACCGATGACAGCCGTTACTTCAAGAAGCAGATGGGCAAGCAACTGAAGGGCGGCGAACTGCCGCTCTACGAAGGCAAGATGGTCTTCCAGTTCGACAGCCATTTCGCTCCCGGCACCTATTACGTCGTCGAGAAGGAAATTCGAGACGCGTTGCTGCAGAAGGAAATATTCCGACTGGCTCAGTATGTTCGCGAAGCCAAGATCAAAGAGCTGGAAGGCAGCCCACTGCCAGAGAAAAAGGCCGAGCTGGACAAGCGGCTGGCGGAGATTTTTCGGGAGAAGAAGCTCAAGCTGCACTGCCAATGCCCTCGGCTCGCCTATCGGGACGTCGGTAGTTCCACCAACGAGCGAACCGTGATCGCCTCAGTGATCAACCCGGACGTGTTATTGGGCAACACGCTTAATTACCTGATTCCTTTCAGCTATTGCATGGACGTGAAAGGTGGACTCAACCAGGATTTCGTTCCGGCAGACGAAACCGCCTATTTGATGGCGATGATGAACTCGCTGGTTCTGAATTACTTCGCCCGCAACAAGGTTTCAGCGCACGTCAACATTCACCAGCTTTACGAACTGCCGATTCCAAAGCTCGCTGGCAAACTGCGCACCAAACTAGCCGCAGCGGCCGAGAAGCTGCTGGAGTCACCGCACGACACCAAGGAGCGGGCGCTACTCGAAGTGCAGGTCGCCCGCGAGGTCTATGGCCTGGACGCCGAGGACTGGCAACACCTGACCGGCACGTTCACTTACGGAGGCGGCGACACCAAGGCCGAACTGGACGAGATCATCGCGCGCTCCCGCGAGCTTTGGTGAGTCAGCGTGAGCCAGCCAGGGTGCTTACCTGGCACAAGCAACAATGAAACGCAATATATACAAATGGTTGAAGGAACCAGAGGAGCAGGACTACCCGGCAGCTCTGTCGTATCTGTCCCTGCTGTACGATAAGCGGACCGCCAAGACCCACCTGAAGAAGCTCAAGCGCGCGCCGATCTCCGAATTCAAGGCCAAGGATATTTTCAGGGCGTCCGGCTTACCATTGCTCGAGGCCAGCAACAGTCATGTCCAGAAGGATCGACAGAGAATAAAGTCGGGGCGCGCGCTATCTGCTCTGCTCTTGATCAGAGATTCGGCCAATGGGAAAGTGATCATCGCGGACGGGTATCATCGGTTATGCGCGGTTTACTCCTATAATGAAGATGCGGTCATTCCGTGCAGAATCGCGTAGCACCGGCTGCCGCTGAGGCAAATCGCCGCACGACACCAAGGAGCGGGCGCGGCTGGAAGTGCTGATCGCCCGTGAGGTCTATGGCCTGGACGCTGGCGACTTCTCACCGTCGAGGCCGCTGCTGTGAACGCGGCGCACGCCCCGCGCAAAGGCGTTCATGAATAGGACCAAGAAGAGACAGAACAACGTTCCGATGAGCACGGGCCCGAAAACCGAGTGCCAACTCTTCATGGCCCATCCGTCAGCCCGCCCATGCAAGTCCCCGTGAATCGGAAAACGCTGCGGAATGGCATCCCACCGCCACCAAGTATAAAGAGCCGCCACTCCTAGAATCAAGAAAGGGATATTCTGGGAATTTAGTG
>PLZQ01000476.1 GCA_003152225.1 Limisphaerales bacterium
CCTCGCCCACGTAGCCAGCCTCGGTCAGCGTGGTGGCGTCCGCGATGGCGAACGGCACGTCCAGGATTTGCGCGAGCGTGCGGGCCAGGAGCGTTTTGCCTGAGCCCGTCGGCCCGATCATAAGGATGTTGCTCTTCTCGATCTCTACTTCGGCGTGCGGACCGGCTGAGACCGCCTCTTCCCCTTCCTGCGGCGGGGGCGGCGGTTCCTGGAGGATGCGCTTGTAATGGTTGTGCACCGCCACGGACAGGGTCTTCTTGGCGTGATCCTGGCCGATGCAGGCGAGGTCAAGCTGGTGCTTCAGTTCGGCGGGCTTGGCGATGCTGGCGCGCTGCTTGGGCTTCCGGGTTACTGCGGCGAGTTCCTTGTCCAGGACCTGCTTGCAGAGGATGACGCAATTATCGCAGATATAGACGCCCGGCCCGGCAATGAGCTTTTTGACTTCGGCGTGCGACTTGCCGCAAAAGCTGCAGAGCGTCAGGTTGGTTGGGCGGGCCATCGGCGCTATTCTTTCTTATCGGCCAGGCTCGTGGCGCGTTCGACGAGGCCGGGAACTTCTTTGCGGGACTGCACGACTTCGTCCACGAGGCCATAGGCCTTGGCCTCTTCGGGCGTCATGAAGTTGTCGCGGTCGGTGTCCTTCTCGACCTGTTCGAGCGAGCGGCCGCTGTGCTTGGCGATGATGCCGTTGAGGCGCTGCTTCAGCTTGAGCATGTAGCGCACGCGGATCTCCACATCGCTGGCCGGGCCCTCCGCTCCGCCGAGCAACTGGTGGATCATGATATTCGAGTTCGGCAGGGCGTAGCGTTTGCCCTTGGTGCCGCCGCACAGCAACACCGCCCCCATGCTGGCCGCCTGCCCGATGCAATACGTGTTCACGTCGCAGGTCAGGAATTGCATGGTGTCATAAATCGCCAGCCCGGAGGTAACGCTGCCACCCGGCGAATTGATGTAGAGATGGATGTCCTTCTTCGGGTCGCTCATCTGCAGGAACAGCAGTTGCGCGATAATGAGGTTCGCGACCATGTCGTCCACCGGCGTGCCCAAAAACACGATCCGATCCACCAGCAGCCGCGAGTAAATGTCATAGCCCCGTTCCCCCCGGCCAGTCTGCTCCACCACCATCGGCACCAAGAAATTGTTCATATAAAACTTATGCTTTGTTGCGGCAACCTAACGGAGCGCTACTCACAGGTCAAGCGTCGCGCGTGCCGTTGTCGCATAATTCACGGATAACCCGCTTCCAGATCAGCAACAGCGCGCTGGCAAAATCCTGCGGTCGCTCTTCCATCCAGCGCGTGACTTCTGCCGCCGCAAACCAACCGCCGCGCTCGATCTCCTCCGGATGCAGGCGGAACGGACCTTCCGCCTCGCAACGATAGACCCAGACATGCTCCTGGTCGGTCTCGGCGCACGCGGCGAGCTTGAAGAGCCGCTGCGGGGCTGCGTTCAAGCGCAGGCCGATTTCCTCGCCCAACTCGCGCACGGCGCAGGCGTCATAGTCCTCCCCGGCATCCACGTGGCCCGAGGCCGACGAATCCCACAAGCCGGGCTGCCGGTCCTTGGTCATGGACCGCTTTTGCAGAAAGGCCTGCCCCGCCGCGTTGAACACCAATACGTGCACTGCCCGGTGCATCAACCCCAGACGATGCACCTCGCTACGCGACTGCTGCCCGATGACCTCGTCGCGCTCGTTGACCACATCGAATATCTCGGTGTTCATGCGGCGGGCGCCTCGGTCAGATTCCGCGCAAGTTGGATGAATTGTTCCCGCGAGACCTTCTCTGCGCGGATTTGTGGCGAGAGGTTCAGGCGCTCAAACTCCTGGGCCAGGCGCGGCTGCGGCCAGTCCTGCTTGAGCAGTTTGAGCATCATCTTGCGCCGCTGCGAGAAGCTGCGTTTCACCAGCCGGATGAATACCCCGCGCTGGTCGTCCGTCAGCGGCGGCGGCTCGCGGCGCACCAGGCAGAAGCAGGCTGAGTCCACGTCCGGCTCCGGGAAGAAACAACTCGGCGGAATCTTGAACCAGGGCTGCGGTTCGTAGTTGAGTTGGACCAACAAAGTGAGCACGCCGTAATCCGGGGCGCCCGGTTCGGCATGTAATCGCTTCGCCACCTCAATTTGTAGCGTGCCCACCATGCGCTCCGGGCCACGGGCGGCCAGCGCCAACTCGACCAGCAAGGGCGAGGCGACGGAGAACGGCAGGTTGGCGACCATCTTCCACTCGCTCCAATCGCGCGCGTCGCGTTTCAGGTAGTCGAGGGCGTCGTCATGGAGCAAACGCAGGATAGGCGTCCCGCCTGTCCCTTCGTCGGAAGCAGACAGGCGGGACGCCTGTCCTACTTTAAATCGTTCCTTGAGCACCGCTACCAATCTTGCGTCCTTCTCGATGGCCAAAACCTCGCCCACTTGCTCCGCCAGCAGTTCGGTCAGCGGCCCAAGCCCCGGCCCGATCTCCAGCACCCGATCAGCCTGCTTGAGTTCTGCGACGGCCAGGATTCGCCGCAACTGGTTGGCGTCGTGGAGAAAGTTCTGGCCCAGCGACTTGGTGAGCTGGATGTCGCGCTCGACCAGCAGTTGCTTCATCTCTGAGAGCTTCATTGGACGAGAAGCTCCCGCAGCGCATTGACTGTCGCCTGGAGTTGATCGGGTGAAATGGTCAGCGGCGGGGTGAAGCTAATAATGTTCGAATGCTCGCCTTCCGGCAGCAGAACGAACCCGTGGCGGAGCATGGCCTTGACCAGCCTCAGCGTAGCGTCCGTAGCAGGAGCGCCATCCGGCAGGGAAACCTCCAAACCCACTAGAAGGCCCAGGCCGCGCGGCGCGAGGCTGAGGGTTGAGGGTTGAGGGTTGAGGGTTGAGAGGGAGGCAAGCAAGAGCTTGCCGAGTGCCGCGCTGCGCTGCACCAGCTTGCGGGCCTTGATTTCCTTCATCTGCGCCAGCGCCATCGCGCAGCCGACCGGGTGGCCCAGGAATGTGCTGGTGTGGATGGCCTCGCCGCTGGACGGTGGCCACGCCGCGTCCATCAACTCCGCACGTCCGACGCAGGCCGACAGCGGGAAGCCGCCCGTCAACGCCTTGCCCAGGCAAATCAGGTCCGGCACCGTCCCGGAGTGTTCGCAGGCAAACCATCGGCCTGTCCGCCCGAAACCGGTATAGATCTCATCCAGGATCAGCAGGGCGTGATGCTCGTCGCAGAGCCGGCGCAGCATGGGCAGAAAGTCCGGCGGCGGAAGGTTGATGCCGCCGCGTACTTGGATCGGCTCGACCAGCACCGCGCCAATCCGTTCGCGTCGGAACAGG
>PLZQ01000012.1 GCA_003152225.1 Limisphaerales bacterium
GGTAAAGCCGTTCCCAAAAGTTCAATGGTTTGCGTTTGACGATCATCTTCAATTCTCTCGTGTGCAAACAAACCTCGCTTTCGTTGCAGTTCTCTCATTAACACCCCGCTTCAGCGGGGTGTGGCTGTGGTGAGCGGCGGTGAAACCGTTTCAACGGTTTCAATCATCGTGCCACTGAAGCTCGTACCGCTCCACAAACAGCTTAAGTTCTTCCGAAAAGCTCCTCTTTCGATGGTGTTCTTCCTGGGTCGCAATATACTTTGCCACCTCCTTAACACCGGACTGGGAGACCGAAAAAGCACCATATCCACGGCCCCAGCCAAATTTGCCAGGCAGCAGGCTGCTTTGGTTTATCCAATGGGAAGAACTTCCCTTCAAAAACTGCATTACGTCCTCAATGCAGAAATGCGTAGGCAGATCAATCAGGGTATGCACGTGATCGGAATTCACATAATTGATCTTCATGTGAATGCCCTTCTCCGTGGCATATTGGGTTAGATAACCGGACATCTTGGCTGCTGCGGATTCAGGGAGGAGGGGCCTGCGCTCTAACGTTGCCCAAACCAAGTGCAACCACACGCGAGAGTAAGAGTGCAGAGACATGCCGAATCATTACGCTCGTGAGTCCGAGAGCACAAGCCGGGAAACCGTTGAAACGGTTTCACGGGCCAGGTTGATCGCCCACACCCCGCTGAAGCGGGGTGTTAATGAAACGTAGCCTGATGATGCACAAGAAATGAGATGCGCCTGCGAGGCCTGTAACGATTGTGTTTGAATCGATCGGCATTTCTGCAAAGTTCGGTTGATGACAGTCCAGACCCAAGCTGCAGCCGCTAGCGCGTCAGCCGCGCTGCCGCGCCGTTTTGGTCTGCTCCAAGCCACGGCTCTAAACATGTCCACCATGATCGGGGTGGGACCCTTCATCACCATCCCCGTGCTGATGGCGGCGATGGGTGGGCCGCAGGCCATGCTCGGCTGGGTGGTCGCGCTGGTAATCGCGTGCAGCGATGGCCTGATCTGGAGCGAGCTGGGCGCCATGATGCCGGGGTCGGGCGGCAGTTATGTCTATCTGCGAGATGCGTTTGGCCCGGAGAAGCTCGGGCGGGCGGTGTCGTTTCTTTTCATCTGGCAATTCCTGTTGAGTGGTCCGCTCGAGATCGCCTCCGGCTATATCGGTTTTGCGCAATACGCCAGCTACCTGTGGCCCGGGCTGGGCGCCAACGGCAGCCGGCTGCTGATGGCGGGCGTGGGCATCCTCATCATCTTCCTGCTTTACCGGCGGATTACGCAGATTGGTCGGATCACGATTTGCCTGTGGATCGGCACGCTGCTGACGGTTGGCGTGGTCATCCTGAGCGGTCCGTTTCATTTTGACCCCAAACTGGCGTTTGATTTTCCCCCGGGCGCGTTCAGCTTCTCGCTCGGGTTCGTGATGGGCCTGGGCGCGGCGGCGCGGGTTGGGGTCTATGATTACCTGGGCTATTACGACGTCTGCTACATCGGGGACGAGGTACGGAATCCCGGCCGGGTTATCCCGCGGTCTATCCTGATCAGCCTGGTGGCAGTCGCCGCGATTTATATGACGATGAACCTCCTCATTGTCGGTGTGGTCCCCTGGCGCCAATTCGTCCCGCCGGCAGGAACGCCGCTGGCGGATCCGCCGCCGCCAGTGGTGTCATGGTTCATTGAGAAGATCTACGGGAGGGGGGTGGCGAAGGTGTTCACGGTGATGGTGCTATGGACGGCGTTTGCCAGTTGCTTCTGCCTCGTGCTCGGTTACTCCCGCATTCCGTTCGCGGCCGCCCGCGACGGCAACTTCTTCGCCGTGTTTTCCCGCGTCCACCCGCGCAAGGAGTTTCCGCACGTGTCACTGATTCTGGTGGGCGCGGCGGCGATTGTGTGCAGCTTCTTGCCGCTGATGACGGTCATTGACGCCCTGCTGACGACGCGCATTTTGGTGCAGTTTATCGGGCAAATCGGCGCCGTCTGGTGGCTCCGGCGCCGCCAGCCGAAAGCGGAGCGCCCATTCAAAATGTGGCTATACCCGCTCCCGGCCCTGGTCGCCCTGGTGGGATGGTTGTTTTTGTTCGGAACGACTGATCTTAAAACGCTCCTTTACAGCCTGGGCGTTCTGGCATTCGGAGTGGTCGTGTTTCTCGGCTGGTCGCGCTGGACCCGCCGCTGGCCTTTTGAAGCACGTTTGTGCAGGTAAGGATAATCGCGGCAATTGGCCGGACGATGCTCATACACCGCGCAGCAATTGTCCTTTAGAAAAGGGCAGCGGAGGGTGACCCCCCAGTACCGACGATCCAAGCGGCGACTTCGCCCAGCGCGTCGCGGCTTGACCTGACCCTATCTAAGCCTGGGACACGGATTTGGACCTCCATTAACTACTTGGCGCAAACGAGGCCCAGAGCATCGTCGGCTCCGCAAGTCCCTGGCTGCCAATGGGATGCGCGCAAACCTTTGTGATGCCGCTGCCGGATAGCTATAACCGGGGCGTCCGCGATGCCCTCGCTCACCCCTCCCCTGCCGCATGCGGACCTCACCGGAGCCTCCCCGTAGTACCTCTTATCGGCGATAAGAGGTACTACGGGGAGGCTCCGGTGCGGCCCGCAGGAGCGTCGGGTGCAGGGCTGGAGGAATCGGGGGCCTGAGGCTCGGCTGTTTGACATGCCGAACTGGGTTCGGAGGGGCGCCGAAACACGAGAAACCAGCCATAGGCGAGAGCCGGGGAACCGCTGGGCGGCTGATCCTTCAGGAAAGCCCAGTACCCATTCCATCGGCAACAGCGAAGAACCGGTATCGTTCTGACCCCCATAAAGTAAAGGGGTCAACCCCTTTAGGTCTTTATATTCATAATGTCCTTTCTCTTTTCAGGCGACCCGGACCTGGGGTTAAGGCCCCTATTTGCGAGCGACGCGCAGCCGGAAGAATCGTGCGGACGCGTCCGCTGGTGATCCGGCATGCACCGAGGCGGTGACCGTCCCATCGGCGTTCAACGACGGTTCGTCTGCCTCACCGGTGATAGGCGACCAGGTGTGTAAATCCTCAGATGCTTCGACGCTGTAGTCCAATTCGTACGCCAGCAGCAATCGGCGAAAGCTCACCACCAGAGACGGCCCGCCGTCGCTGGCACTGACTGAGGCCACCAACTTCGGCGGTTCATTCGGGACACGTGGATCGGTGCCTGAAGCATACTCGAGCAGGTTGGGGATGCCATCGCCGTCTGGGTCTGCGTCATCCCCGCTCACGGTCGGATCAGCCAGTTCACTGGTCGAGAAGTATTTCACGCGCCAAGCCTCATAGGAGAGCGTCGCGGCGAACAGGTCATTGGTTGGCCAAATCCCGCTGTTACTAATCACCGCCACAGAGCTGGTGAGAGTTCCATTAAGAGCAATATCTACATCATTCCCAGATGCATCGGGAGCGAGTGAATTGAGAAGAAAAACAAAGATGACGCCGTGCGACCACTTCGTCGAACGCGAGTTAGATCCGAACAAATCACCCTCTTTAGTCCAAATGCCGGTGCTGGGGTCAGAACTCGAAACGGAATCCCAGCCTAGACTGCCGCCAGCCATTGTCGCCACGCTGTTCGTGCTGAGGATGTCCGGGAAAGTCGGTAGTCCATCAATGGCGGCGACAAAGCGGGCATAATCCATTGCGGAAGCAATGAGACCACCCGCAGCGTCGAACATTATCGCCGGATAAGCGTAAGGGAGATTGAAATCAAATGGCTTCGGTTCGAAATAGCTACCTATGCCCGCAGGCGCCGTGATGGCGGGATTCAGGTAGCAGAGCGCCTCACCAATGTCACGTGTCGCCGGACTGTTTGCGCCTAGCTGAACCCGGGTAATCCCCGCTTCGGCCAGAAGCTGTTCCGCAGCCAGTTCGAAGGGTTGTCCAGTGATGTTCTCAATCACGCGTCCCGCCACGACGAACCCGAAACTTGAGTAAGAGAATTGGCTGCCGGGGTTTGTTTGGAGGGGCTTGCCTAACATCCAGCGCACGATATCGGTTGGTGTGGGTGGAGCAGAAAGGCCCAGATCCCGCGCTGCATAATCTGGCCAGAACACAGGGTCAAATCCTGTGCTTCTCAGGGGATTCATGGCGGTGTCCCGATTCCATCCAGCCTTGTGGCTCAACAAGTGACGAACCGTGATGTTAGTCCAGCGGGAGTCAAAGACAGCGCCGGCATAATGCGGCGGTTGCAGGTTCAGCAGACTAAACACGGGTGTATCAAGGCTAACCTTCCCGTCCTCAACCAGTTTCATCATCGTGGCAGCCGTAATGGTTTTGGTAAGGCTGTCAATCTGACACCTCGAGTCCGGCTGGAATGCCTCATCGTTTTCGACATCGGCCCAGCCGTAGCCGCGCGTAAAGACCAGCCGCCCATCCTTGACGACCGCCAGTGACCCGCCCGGGATGGCGTAGGTTAGCAGGATGGACTGCATGTTTGTGTCCAGGCGGGCTAGCTCCGGAATGCGCGGGCCGGTTGGCTGTGGCCAGCTACGGACCATTACTTGCGCCACCTGGCTGGTCGCACTGCCGGTGCTGTCAGCGGCAATCAAACGGTAGGCGCCGTTGTTGGTCAACTGGATCTGCGGGAATAGCAACGATACGTTCGTGGCCCCGATCAGGTTGGTTCCGTTCAATTGCCATTGATACTGGAACGGCGCCCTTCCCGTCACGCTGGCCGAGAGCGTCACTCGCTTCTTTTCCCAAGCGAACTGCGTCCGTGGACCATTGGTAATCGTTGGTTGCGCCGTCGCGGTCACAGACGCGCAGCAAGTCAAAAAGAGGGCGCAAACCGCGAGGGTCGCGAGCCTAATTGCATTGAGTGTTTCGAGTTTACTTTCATTCATGGGATGTTCCTTTCTCGTCTTTCAAGTCAGATATTCTGACTGTTTTGTTGTTGTGCAACTTCCGCCGCCATACTGCGGTGCCGAAATCTGCGGTTTCCCCTTCCACCCTTCCGTAAGGGTCCCTCGGAAAAGGACTTGTTGCCTGTCGTCAGCCGGTTTCATAGGCGAAGGCGTTATTGCCTTCATCTGTGCATGTGTATTCCTGGGGCAAAAAGTATGGACGAATTTCAAATATTCTCTTCACCGCTCGCCAGAGCAGAAAACCGGTCGGGCACATTCGGGTCTTCATAACCCACTGGTTCCTCCCCAAGCTCCAGCGGGTTAGCGCATGTGGGCTCGGTAGAACTGGGCACCCAGGGATGGATTGGGGCTGACAGAGTAGTAATTCGTCCCGCCATTGAGGATATAGTTGCCATTCACCACCCAGGAGGACAGATTAGTCGAAGACTCGATGTTCACCGCCAGGCCGGGAAGACCGGTGATTCCGAAACCGAACTGGCCCGCGCTCAGGCTCGGCGCCTGTAAAATCGGCGGCGGCACGGAGTTAGCGGGAAACCCTTTTCGGACGGTGTTGTTGTCGTTGTCCCCCACATAGAGGTTGCCCGCGCTGTCCACCGCCACGCCGTCAGGATAGTAGAACCGCGCCGCGCTCCCCGTCCCGTCCGCGCTGCCTCTGGTGCCCCCGAGCCCGGCTAGCGTCGTCACCACCCAATTCGTTCCGACCGGCGTCACTTTCCGGATCGTGTGGTTGGCTTGATCCGCCACATAGAGGTTGCTTGCGCTGTCCACCGTCAGGGCCAAAAGCGCGTTAAACCGCGCCGCGCTGTTCGTCCAGTCCGCGCTGCCTGCAACGCCCGCCAGTCCGGCCAGCGTCGTCACCACCCAGTTTGTCCCGACCGGCGTTACTTTTCGGATTGTGTGGTTGAGCACGTCCGCGACATAGAGGTTGCCATTGGTGTCCACCGCCAAGCCGGCAGGATAATTAAAGCGTGCCGCGCTGTTCGTCCCGTCCACGCCGCCAGCATAGCCCGCTTTTCCGGCCAAAGTCGTCACCACCCAATTCGTTCCGACCGGGGCTACTTCCCGGATCGTATGGTTGAAGCTGTCCCCCACATACACGTTGCCCGCGCTGTCCACCGCCACGCCATAAGGTTTATAAAAGCGCGCGGTGCTGTTAGTCCCGTCCGCGCTCCCAACGCTGCCCGCGCGTCCGGCCAGAGTCGTCACCACTCCCGCTGGCGTGATCATTCTAACCGCATTGTTAGTAGAGTCGGCCACATACACGTTGCCCAAACTGTCCACCGCCAGGCTGACAGATCCATTAAACCGCGCCGCGCTGTTCGTCCCATCCGCGCTCCCAACGCTGCCTGCGCGTCCGGCGAGAGTCGTCACCACCCAGCCTGTGCCAACCGGCGTCAGTTTGCGGATCGTCTGGTTGCCATTGTCCACCACATAGAGGTTGCCATTGCTGTCCAGAGCCACGCCGTAAGGCCATTGAAACCGCGCCGCGCTGTTCGTCCCGTCCGCACTGCCAGCATAGCCCGCTTTTCCGGCTATGGTGGTGAAGGTGTAGGGAGTAGCGTAATTGGCCTGGCCGAGCGCGGCCAGAGGCAGGACGGCCAGCCACAGCAGCACGCCCGGCAAAGTCCCGGCCCGCCGCCGGAACAGACTATTGGGTTTCACCATGTACCCTGCGCCGAGCCATCGCCCGGCGCGATTTAATAATGCAATGTTCATTTTCATACTTTGTGTTCTTTCGTTTTGAGTGTTGTTTACTGCGACCGGAGGCGGTAGAAGCGCCGGGTATGGTTCGTCCACTGGGGATCGCTGAAATAGGCCGAGCCGCCACTGAGGGTGTTCGTGGCCAGCGGATACCAGATGGGGTTGGCCAGGTTGGTGCAGGCTTCCACCACGACGGTCATGCCGCTGGCCCAGTTGATGTTGAAGCCAAATTGATTCGTCCGCACGCCGAAGATGCCGTCGCTGACCTGCACCTGCGGTTTCCAGAGCGCGGTCGGAATACCAGCAAACGTGGGACCCCAGCCCGTGGTCCCCGGCAAGTAATACACGGTTACATTCTTGGCACGATAGAACACCGCCAGTCCAACGCTGGGGGCGCTACCTTGGAAATAGACTCCCCTCAGGCTGCTGCACCCATAGAACGCAGTGTCCCCGATGTTGGTGACGTTGTTGCCGAGCGTAACGCTGCTCAGGCTCGTGCAGTTACCGAGCGCGCTGCGCCCGACGCTGGTAACACTATTGGGGATCCATAGGCTGTACAGGCTCGTGCAGCCCTCGAACGCATAGCTCCTGATAGTGGCGATGCTGTTGGGTAGCGTCACGCTGGTCAGACTGGCGCAGGAGGAGAATGCGCTCCCTCCAATGTTTGTGACGCTGTTTGGGATAATGACGCTGGTCAGGCTGGTGCAGCCAGAGAACATAGAGTCCCCGATGCTGGTTATACTGTCGGGGATCGTGATACTCGTCAGGCGGGTGCCAGAGAACGCCCCTTCCCCGATGTTGGTGATGCTGTTGGGGATCAGGACACTGCTCAGGCTGGTGCCGGCGAACGCCTCCGCCCCGATACTAGTGATGCTGTTGGGGATCGTAACACTGGTCAGGCTGGTACAATCCCTGAACGTATAGTCCCGGATACAATTCACACTGTTGGGGATTATGATCTTGGTCAGGCTAGCGCAACCCCAAAAGGCCGACTCCCCGATGTTGGTGACGTTGTTGGGAATCGTGACGCTGCTCAGACTGGTGCAGCCATAGAACGCATCGATTCCGATACTGGTGATGCTGCTGCCTATCGTTACGCTAGTCAGGCTGGGGCAGCGCATGAACGTGCGATTCCCCATGCTCGTGACGCCGTCACCCATTGTGGCGTTGGTCAGGCTGGAGCAGTTAAAGAACGCATAATCCGCAATGCTGGTGACGCTGTTGCCTATGGT
>PLZQ01000544.1 GCA_003152225.1 Limisphaerales bacterium
TCTAGTTCGGCTGATGTTGCCGTCCCTGTTCGGTTGGGGAGGGCGTCGACAGCTCAAACGCAGTACCGGCATGCTTACTTTAAGTTTCCCCTGCCCCGAGCTATCTCGTACTTACCCAGTGAATTCGGGCTATTTCTCCCATCAACCGTTTGGTGCCAGATTCTTCTTGCCTTCATTTGTATAATTAGCGATACTAACACACTTGAGGGCCACCAGACCGGCCTCCAGCGACTTGTTATACTTTTTGTTCACTCTTCTTTTTCACCTCTCTTTCCCTGTTTCTTATACAGCAACGGCGTATCTTTAAGTTTCTGCGGTAGTGACACCTGAACAGAAAGCCCGAGCAGCCAGATTATTGCTGACGTCACTTCCGGCGCATGATTCTGTAGGCGACGAAGGAAAGCGCGATCAGGTTGAGTGTCACTAGAACTGCCAAGATCTGCCCGATTGAGATTGCGGCCAACATTTCACCTTGCGTTACCGGTAAGATAGCACAACTCCACGTCCGACCATATTCCCCAAAATTACAATCTTGTCTTCCCCGCCGCTTTCGCCTTGGCCCACCTCGTTTTGGCAGCAGCAGAAAGGGCAGCCCTTCCAGCAGCACGGAATTTCCTCTTGGGCTTCTGAGTCGGTTTGCCTTCCGCTTGAGCGATCTACGGCGCCAGAGCTGCAGGCATAACGAATCAATAATGGATGATTACCATGAACAGGTTGAGTCAATGGCGTGCATAATGGACAAATGTGTCCATCGAACTCCGCAGTGCAGCTCGCACCACGAGACCACCCGGCTACCGAGTTCCAGATCGTTTCCACGCCCGCACATATTCGATGCTGAACGTGGAGGGGAGGTCCGCATCATCCGGCATTCCAAACCACTCAGGCATTGTTTCGCTGTCGAAAATCAGAAATAGCGGGTGATGCCAGTGCGTGTTCTGCACCGTGCGCACCAGCACTCCATCAATATACCAGCGCAGTTCCTCCCGATCCCAATCAAACCCAAAAACATGAAACTCCGCGGCGAAGGGCCAGGGTGATTCCCAGTAGCTGCTCACTTGCCAATGGCGTTTTTCCTCGGGCGTAGCAGAAACGTGCAGGGTCATGTAATAACGCCGGTCGTGCACGGCTGATTTGCCGCAGAGTTCGAACACATCGACCTCGGTGGCCCAACCAGGAAATGCCTTCGGATCTTCCTGCTGAAACCAGAAAGAGCTGGAACCGCCTGAGTTCATGGGGCGCGCTTTAACCTCGTAGTAGCCGTAGCTCGACCGGGCTTTGGTATGGAGAGCCGCCGAGGTGTAATCGTGATAGCCCCGACCCTTCATCTCTGCCGGAACCTCCCCCCGGCGCATGGTCAGATGAAGTTGACCACTTCGCACTGTGACGTTTCGCGGATTAAACCAGGCCGGCTGACGCCCTTGCCACCAGTACATGCCCACCGTCCACTTGTTCGTATCAAGCGCGGGGTGGTCAAATTCATCCCACATGGGCTCAAACCTCACCCAACCGGCCTTGTTCTGTTGGTCCGAAAGCGGCAGGACCTCGCTTATTCGCCCGGGCAGTTCGGAAAGAGGGCCCTTAAGCGTCCATTGCTTGATGGACTTCTCGTTGAAGGTGTTGGTCCCGGCTACAACGATTGGGGGACGAATCAGGGCGGCAACCAAAACTGGGCCCAGCAGGAATGCGAGTGAGGCTGAGCAACGACGGAGCCCTTTCATATGATTGGAGCTTGTCAGCGCAAGCGGCGGCTGTCAATTCTCATCTCGCTTAGTCGTTAGTCGGTCCGATACCCCGTACAAATCGGCGCAGGCTTGAACCTGGACGGTTGAAGGTGCCGGATCAGCATGGTTCTCAGCCAGGCAGGACTTTGACGCGAATGTTCCTGAAGCAGACTTTACTAATGTGGCCAGCCATCGGAGGATGTCCCTGAAGCGCGAAGGTGCCTGCGGGCAGCCAGGTAGCGCCGCTGGAAAGACGGTGTACGGAATCCGCATCGGAAATCTGGTAGGTGAAAATGGGTTGGCCATTGAGTTTGACCGTCACCAGGCCGTCCCGGCAGATAATTTCCTGGGTGTACCAGACCTCGTCTCTCACAGGAGCACTGGCCAGATACACTACGGTTTGTTTGTTGTCGGCGGACGGCGTTTCCGGGCCCCAGGTCAGATTGAACAAGCCGTAAAGACTGCCTGTGCGGCGCCAATCGACATGACTATTGTCCATCTGGCATTCGAGTCCCTTTTTGGGAAAGCCGGCATCCTGGAATTCTGTATGGAAGTAGATGCCCGAATTGGCGCCGGGATAGGTCAGCACGTCCACGCGCAAGTCGAAATTCTTGAAAGTATGCCCGTTGACGTCTCCATCATAAAACAGGTGGGCTGGCCGATGATTGTCGGCCGGACAGTTCATGACGATCGTGCCGTCCTCCACGTGGAAGAGGGTGGCGTTATCGCCTACTTTCCAGCCGGTTAGGGTCTTGCCGTCAAAGAGGCTCACAAAGCCCTCCTCCGGTGACGGGGTTTGGGCGGCCACTGGGTTGGTCGCCAGGAGCGCCAAAGCGGCGGCAAGCCCGCATCCGAGTCGGCGCACGAGTTTATCACCGAAGTGGTTCGGGGTAGGCTCTTTGGCCACCAGATAGGCGGCACGGTGAGGGGCGATGGAGTTGGCAGTGGGATCCAGCATGCTGTTTTTCATAATTGTTGATCGTATCATCAACCCCGCCTCTTTTTCAATGACCAGCTTCGCTTTATCTAGACGATGAGGAGTAGCGGTTTGCATAAGCTGTCCAACGGTTCCGGAGAAGACCTGACTTTCATGATGGCGGCCAATTCAACTCGCCAATGAAACAGGCGCAACACCCCACCATGAGCATTGCGCCAGTGATAGTCAAAGCATTGTCAGAAATCAGTAGGGCACGTCATCAACTACCTTCTTGGCTTTGGGCTTCTTTGCCTTTGCCGCCTTTCCTTTCCCCCACCTCGCTTCACGGGCCTTGGCCAGTGCCTCTAATCGTGCGTCATCTACCAGCCAGCACGAACTTACCAGAATGCCCGCCGCAGGTTCACTCCCCTCCACAATGATCCTCTGGAAAGAAACTATCGAACTGTAAAAGGCGCAACACTCTTACCTCAGAGCATCGCGCCTGACCAAAACAGGAGGCAATTACAGCTACGCCTTCTTAGCAGCTTTGGCTTGGGACCACCTTGCCTTTTGAGCTGCCCGGATGTTTGCCAAGCCAGCCGCACTGATCTTCTTCCTGGCTTTCTTAACAGGTTTGGCTGCTGCGGTCTTACCCTGTGCAGCCATCCTCTTTGCAACCCCGGCACGAATGTTGGCAAGTCCCTGAGCACTCATCTTCCTCTTGGCCTTCTTCTCGGGTTTAACTGATGGTGCGGTCCCTTTGATCTTCGCCCATCATGCGATTTGAGCAGCTCGCATTCTGGCCATGCCGGCTGCACTGAGCAATGCCCTGTATCAACCCGTGTATCTTGGAGCGCGGCAGGACATCGAGCAACACGAATGCGTCCTCTCCCAGCTCAAATACAAGGGCATCGGCGAGGAGGACTTGTGCTGATCAACCGCACGAAAGTGAAGGAGTTCGCCCTGGAAATGGCGAAACACCGGGCGCACAAATTCACGCGGGTTCGCAAGCGCTTCTTCATCAAGTGCGAAGGGAACCTCAGGACATTTATTCGTAACCAGGTCCACAGCCTCCCCTCCAAAGGCAAAACCATCCTGTAAACTGTCGCCAATTGGCGACCAGCAGAGCCAGCCATGCCCAAGTGGTGTGGCTGGCCGTTTTGTCTGCCTGCCCCGAGTTGTCAGGGCTTCCTGTCGAAGAATGGGCTCTTTCCAGTAATGCTCAGTGGAATGCCCAAGGCCTGCCTAACCCCGTTTTGGAAAAGGCCCATGGCCAGACCGGCGTGCCCCACAGAGAACATAATTCGAGTATCGACCCGGGAATCGGCTGCAACGCTCACGGCAGAACTGGCTGCGATGCCCAGGTCGATGGAATTGAAGGAGCAAATCCCATTTGTTCTTTCCATCTCCTCACACGTTCCATGTCCGCAATAACCGCAGTTGAGGCCGGCTGGATTGGCGGCAACCCCGACCAGCAACACGGCTGGAGAATTTTCAACACAAGTGGCATCCCGTTCAAACCACGGCCGGTCCTCGGACTTAGTCAGTTCCCTCATTTTGCTGACGAGCTGGTCTTTGCTGGCTTTGTCCTCAATCGCCACCACCCGGATGTTATCAATGCCCCGGGTTTTCGGCGCGGTTCGGGCAGCGGCGGCCATTAGGCTGGCAACTTGTAAGGCAGCTTGTTGTTCGAGTTCGGCAGAGGTTTTCATAGTTCTTTTCGGACGGGCACTGCCCCTAATCGGGTCTGGTCAGACCCTTTCTACTCCGGTCGGCCGGTTCTGCGCCAGCATTTTCCCCATCACTCGCCTCAAGAACCACCAGCCCCGCCCTAACCGGTGAGGCTGGGGGTTCCATTTCAACCATAACATCAACAACAAAAAGGAAAGAATACATGAACAAAGAAATCATCATCCCCGTGCAGGAGCTGAGAGATGCTCTGCCCGGTTTATCCAAGATCGTCAGCAGATCCAGGACTCTGCCAGTGCTCCAATCAGTTCGCGTCTCCCGTGATGCGGAGGGCAAGGTCAGCATCATGGGGACCGACCTGGACGCCTTTGCGACCTACACCGACAAGGAGCCGCAGGCCGGCCCGGCGGTGGAAATCCTGATGCCCTTGGACCAACTGACCAAGACTGCCAAGAGCATGAAGCCTGAAGGCACGATTACCTTGATCCCGGACGGCAAAGAGAGCGTGAAGCTGTGGTATTCCATCGGGGGCAACCAAGTGAGGCGGAGCGTAAACTCATTGCCTACCGACGAGTTCCCACCAGTGCCCAAGATCAATCAGCCCAGCATCCCTTTGGAGTCCGGGTTTGGTTTGGCCCTGCGACAAGCCCTCCAATGCTGCAGTGAGGACTCCAGCCGGGCCATCCTCAAGGGGGCCTGCCTTGACGTGCGCGAGAGCAAGCTGCATTACGTCGTGGCCTCCAATGGGCGCTGCCTGTTCTCCGCCAACTCGTTCTGTTTCGACCTCAAGAAGTCGGTGATCATCCCTGACTCGAAGTTCCTGGAGTGGCCAGACCTGATGGGTGACGAGCCGGCTTCCCTGAGCGTGGAGCCAGGCGAGGAAGCACAGCCGGCCAAAGACGGGAAGCCGGCCAAGGAAGCGACAGCCGGGTGGGCGAAACTCGAATCCGGCCGCTGGACCTTCATCATCAAGGAAATCTTTGGCGAGTTCCCCAACTGGAAACAGGTCCTGCCCGAAACCAGCGGCGAGTGGACCCGCGTTAACCTCAGCGACGAGATCATCAAGCAATTGGTGCTGGTGACTCCAGATCTTCCGGGGGACGACGGTCTAAATCATCCGGTGAGACTGAAGGTCACTGCCGATCGCATAATTGTGGAGGGCCGGAACAGGGAGGACGAGGACTGGACCAGCATTCCGGTCGATGCGGTGTATCCGGCTGGGGGAGCACATATGGCGTGGCGTGCTGGAGCGTGAGACGATGCCGGCATGGCATCGCGCAAATCTAATTCAGTTCGTCGTCACCGTCTGACTCCGCCACAACGCCAGCGTCTGTTGGCGCATTATCATCGGGGTCAGTTAGGCCAAAGGGAGTTTGCCGCTCGTCACGGCGTCGGGCATTCCACGCTGGGCAAGTGGTTGCAGCAAGAACGGATCACGGGCCAGCCATCCGTAAGTTTTAAGGAGGTGATGCTGCCCAACTCGCCGACCCGGTGGGCGCTGGAGATAGTCAACCCTCAGGGCTGGATCGTGCGATTGGCCCAGAGTTCGGATCTTGAAACGCTCTGCCCGTTGCTCCCGTTATTGCCATGTTGAATGTGTCCGGTGCCGCGCGCGTGCTGGTGGCCACGACGCCGGTGGATTTGCGCGGCAGCTTCAATCGGCTCTATGGTTTAGTCGTCGAGCGACTTCTGGACGATCCGCTCTCGGGCCATTTGTTTGTGTTCACCAACCGGCGACGCAACCGGCTCAAAGTGCTTTACTGGGACGGCTCGGGTTTATGGGTTTGTGCCAAGCGGCTTGAACAGGGTCGCTTCACCTGGCCGGCGAGCGACCAAGGCCGTGTGAGTTTGCGCGGCGAAGAGTTTAGCGCACTGGTGCACGGGCTGGAAGTGCACGCGAAAAAGGACTGGTATCGCCGCTGAAAGATAATTGACAAGGAGTTTGAACAAACTCCTGAAGTGTGCGTCAGAGGAGTGTGCCCAACGCAGCGCTACAGCAAAAGCTCGAGGAACTGAGCGCGCGTTTCATCGCTTTGGAGGCTGAACAAATGCGGCTGCGAGAGGAAAACAGTCGTTTGTTGGTCGAGAACCGGCTGCTGCGACAAAAGCTGGATCAGTATATTCGTCACTACTTCGGCGGTCAACGCAACGAAGCGCTGGACAAAGCTCAACTGGAGTTGCTGCTGGCGGGCTTATCCAATGTGATCGCGCTACCAACACCCGAGCCCAAGGCTACCTCGGTTGCGCGCCACGGCCGCCCGCATCCCGCGCGGCGGGTTCTGGCCGAGGATAGACTGGAGACGCAGGAGATCGTGATCGAGCCGGAGGAAGTGCAAGCGCAGCCGGAAGGGTGGCAGAAGATCAGCGAGGAACGCACGACACAATTGGACTGGGTGGCGCCCAAGATCATCAAGCGGGTGATTATCCGTCCGCGTTACGTGAAGGCTGAGCGGTTTGCCCTGGCCGCGTTGCCTCCCCAGCCCATTGAGCAAGGAATGGCCGGCCCGGGCTTGCTGGCCCAGATCGTAGTCAACAAATACGAATACCATCAACCGCTCTACCGTCAGGAGAAATACTTCCGGCAGCAATTTGGCGTGGAGCTGAGCCGCAAAACGATGGGCCACTGGGTGGAGCAAGTGGCGCAATTGTTGGCGCCGGTGTATCGGGCGATCAAAGAAGATTTGGTGCTGGGGAGCTACTTGCAAGCCGACGAGACGCCAATTCGGTATTTGGATCCGGATGTAAAAGGCAAGAGTCAGCAAGGTTACTTGTGGACTTACAGTCGGCCGGGGCGAGACGTGCTGTTTGAATGGCGGACCAGCCGATCGCGGGAAGGACCGGAAGAGTTCCTTAAAGCGTTTCGCGGCAAGCTGCAAACCGACGGTTACGCGGCCTACGAATCGTTGGCGCGGAAGCGAGACGATTTGATCTTGGTGGGTTGTTGGGCGCACACACGGCGTGGTTTATGCGGCAGATTGGGTTGTTGTATGCCGTCGAGAAGAAGCTGCGCCAACAGAAGGCTGGGCCGGCCTTGCGGCAAGCCGTGCGAGCCTGGCAGAGCCGGCCCGTGTTGACCCGATTACACCGGGCAATGGAACTA
>PLZQ01000037.1 GCA_003152225.1 Limisphaerales bacterium
AGCACATTCATTTCCACGGCCTGCCTTTCGCGAGATTGGCGACGACGTTCGCCGCGCATCGTGTGGCCGGCCACCAAGCAAGCGTCCCGATGCAACCAACCGCCGAGCCTGACCTCGTGAGGAAGCGTCCGCGCCTTGCGAGCCAGGTCCACAAAAACGGTTTGCGCCACGTCCTCCGCCCGATGCGTATCCCCTTCGACCAACCGTAGCGCTGTGGAATAGACCAGATCCACGTAGCGAGTCACGAGTTCACGAAAGGCGGCGTCCGAGCCGTTCTGGCGGTATTCGGCGAGCAACTGTTGGCTGTCCGTCATGTTCAATCAATAGTAAAAGCCCGCCGAAGCCTCAAACCGAACAAAAAAGCTTCGCTTGGCACTCGTTTTCCTCAAGAACGCCCTTTCTGAGTGCCAAGAAAGCCCGCTCTTGGCCAGAACTCGCGGTTTTCCTCAGAAAACACGCATTTCCAGCCGCCCCGTTCCGGATGCCAGCTCAAACTCGTGCCGGCTTCAAAGTGCAGCTTGTCTGGCGGTCCCTGATTCTCACACACCTCGCCAAAACTCGCCAATTGGCGAGAATCATTCGGACTTGGTGCCGGTAATTGTTCTGCACAAGATCAGGGTATTCCGGGCAGTAAAGTCTTTGCTGCACAGAAGAAGGCCCGGAAATCAAATCTCACCAATTGGTGAGATTCTCCAGTTTCGGTAAATCTGCGCCACTGGGGGGGCAGTGCAGCAAGTTTTCTATATCTTGCCGGTGGAAGACCGTGTTCTTGACCCGCCAATCCGGTCTTAGGTGCCAGGTCCTTTTGCCAACCCCTCGTTTTCAGGGGGGCAGGGGGGCAAGTTTCCTATATCTTGCCAGTGGAAGACCGTGTTTCTCACCCCAGACCCCTTTTGGGAATGCCAGTCTATGCTTCTGGTTCTTCTCAGGGGAGCAGTGCAGCAAGTTGTGTATATCCGTAGATTTAAAAACTTATCAGAGTATCAAAGTGGAGTGGATTGGCTCTTTCGCCCAGCCAGATATAGGAAACCTGCCCCCCTGCCTCCCTGAACCAATTGGACTTTTTACCGGGCAGGATTTACCAAACTTGCCCCCCTGCCTCCCCCAATTCACGATTCCGGCCTCCCAAAACCCGCAAGAATTGGCTGTGGACATCCCGACCCTGCTCTGTCAATATCGCGCTATGCTTGGTGAGACTCAAAACCAATTTTCCCTCACCCGCGCAGCGCCATGTACAAGCGGGCGCTCGAAAAGCAAATGCCTATCAGTTCAGTTCCAAACCCTTATGAAGATGCTTAATGCAATCAAACTAATGACACACCTGCTCACCAGGTTCACCTTAGGCGGCAAAAGTACCCGCAGCAATCGGCTCGCGTTGATCGCCGCTGGACTAGCCATCTGCGGCCACGCCTTGGCGCAAACACCGCTGGAGTTTTATGACTCCTCGATCGCCGCAGACGCCTTGCTTCCGGTTCCCCTGACCCCGGTGGCCACCCTGACGACTCCAGTGGTTTTGACGGGCACCAGCGGATCGGCCTTCGACTTTGGCGCCACTTCGGGGGAGGTGACGATGGAGTTCATCCTGAAAGGCGACCCGGCCTTCAGCACCAGTTCATTTCTGGCCGTGGGAACGAACAACCCCAAGAGCCGCCTCATGTATGAGGTGTGGCCGAGCACCCTGCAACTCGGTTTCACCGAGGGCGGTGTCGCCGACTACCTCTTCACGCCGGGTGTGGCTTCCCCCACGAATGACACCCACCTCGCCTTCGTGTGGAATTCCACGAATTTGGTGATGAAGGTCTATGTGAACGGGACGCTCGCGGGCACTGCCAGCGGCGTCGATGCCGCTTTCGCGATGCCGACAGGCTGGGGTTGGCTGGGAGCATCCGATCAGGGCGGGAGCGACGGGATGCGTGGCACCATCTACCGAGTGACTGTTTACGGCGAGATGCTATCGGAACAGGCCATCAGGCGCCATTCCAGCGCCTTCGGAGCGTCTGTGGGGCCGGCCCTCGCAGCCTACGATACGGTCATCACGAACGATGCCGCGTCCGGCCTCACTCCCATAGCCGAGCTGACTTCATCCTTGGTGCTGAACGGGTCGGGGGGGGCGTCCTTCGATTTCGGAGCCGGTGGTGCTGACGGGACGATGGAGTTCATCCTCGAAGGGGACCCGAGCCCGACTAGCGATGGCAGTGCGTTTCTCGCGATGGGGCAAGTCACTACCAGCAGTTTGCGGTATAACGCGTGGGATAACACGGGCCAATTGGGCTTCACGCAGAATCATGTCGCGGACTATCTATTCTCTCCCGGGGTGCCCTCGCCGAGCCTTCCCACGCATATAACCTACGCCTGGAATTCGGCGACTCTGACCATGAAGATGTATGTCAACGGCGTTCTCGCCGGCACGACCACCGGGGTGAACTCAGCCTTTGTCATGCCTTCTGGGCTGGGCCTCCTGGGCGACGACGGCGGCGGCGCTGAGCTGATGTTGGGCACTATCTACCGCGTCACCGCCTATGACAGCGTGCTGACTGACGCCGCCATCCTGCGCCATGGCAAGGCGTTTGGGGACCTCCTGAGCCCGCCCACAATTCTCTCGTTCACGGTCACACCAGCCGCCATCACTGCCGGCCAGTCAGCGACCTTGAGCTGGACAACGAAAGATGCACTGAAGGTCTTGGTCAATGGCATTGACCGAACTGGTATCACGAATTTGACTGTTTCGCCTCAGATCAGCACCCGCTACACCCTCACCGCGCAGAATGCCCTCGGAGCCACTTCCTCTACAATCGCGCTTCAGGTCAACCCGAACCTCAGCGCTTATGACGCAGCCATCGCCGCCGACGCGGCAGGCGGGCTGGCGCCCCTGGCCCGGCTCACCAACGCGGTCCAGACGGACGGCACGGGTGTGCCGTTCAACTTCGGCACGAACTCTGGCGACGCCACGATGGAGATCATCCTCGAGGGGGAACCGAACCCGGGCACGGGAACATCCATCGCAACCGACTACGATGAGGCGACCGGCCTCTGGCGAAATAGCCTGCGCTACTCGCAATGGCCTACGCCCGGTCAAATCGGGTTCAGCTTGCGGGGTGTAAATGACTACACGTTCACCCCGCTTGTGCCGTCGCCCAATTGGCCCACGCACCTTACCTTTGTATGGGATGCCACAGCGTTCGTCGTGAAAGTTTATGTCAACGGCTCGCTGGCAGGAGAAAACAGCGCGGCTGATCCCGGGTGCGGCCTGCCCACCGGACAAGGCACGATCGGGGGCGACGGGATGCTGGGCTCAATCTTCCGTATCACCTCCTACTCGGGCAAGGTGCCCGAGACCAAGATCCTGAGCCACAGCAAGGCCTTCTTGGGCGCGGCACGGCCAGCGCTGAACGCGTACGACAACGCCATCGAGAACAGCTCCGCCGGCGGCTTGAACCCCGCAGCCCGGCTCTTTGCACCGGTGATTCTGACCGGCGCGGGCGGCGTCAATTTCTTCTTCGGCGAGAACTCCGGCGACGCCACCATGGAGTTCATCCTGGAGGGCGATCCGACAGCCAGCGTCAGTGCTTTCCTGGCCGTCGGAGCGACCAATACCGACAGCCGCCTCACCTATCAGGCCTGGCCCAGCACCGGGCAGCTCGGTTTTACTGAGGGAGGCGTCGCCGACTACGTGCTGACGCCCGGTGTCCCTTCCCCGACGAATGCCACCCACATCACCTTCGCGTGGAGCGCAACGACGACCACCATGAAAGTGTACGTCAACGGCATCTTGGCCGGCACGCGAACCGGGGTGAGCCCGTTGTTCGCCCTCCCGAGCGACGTCGGTGTTCTGGGGGATAGCATTCCTTCCGGCGAGCCAATGGTGGGCACCATCCATCGCGTCACCGCCTACGATGGTCTGCTGCCAGAGTCCGCCATCGTGAGCCACGGAATGGCTTTTGCTGGACAGCCGCCCGCGATTGCGCTGAGCACGAAGGACGGAGTGGCAACGATCGCCCTGAGTCAGGGCATTCCTGGAGCGCATTACCGGGTGGAGTATCGCAATTCGTTGGGTGCCGCGGACAATTGGCAGTTACTCCAGGATATCCCAGCCCTGGTCGGCACGACCGCCGGCGTGCCCGATCCGACACCCATCGCCAACCATACCTCCCGCTTATATCACGCGGTCCTGGTGCGTTAATCAGCGATCGGTCTCCTGTACATGGCGAATTCGTAAATGGGGGGCCCCCGGCAGCGGCGATCCGGCTCCCTTGCCCTTTAAGCCAATGCCGCTCAAGCTGCTTGCCCATGAAAAATGCGATCATATTGCTGGTGCAACTGCTGGCCGGACTGGCCGCTCTCCTGGGATCTGGCGGAACCCGGGCCGTTCTCGCTGAGAATCTGCTCTTGAAACAGCAACTCCTGGTCCTGCAGCGATCCCGTCGCCGTGCTCCCAATCTTGGCACCGCCGACCGTTTGCTCTTCGGGTTCTGTTCCCGGTTCCTGAGCCCTCGTCG
>PLZQ01000435.1 GCA_003152225.1 Limisphaerales bacterium
CATCAAGCGATCCACGAGTTGCTTTTTCAAGACGCTCAAAAGTGTCCGCGGCCTTTTCTCCGATCCGGGCGAACTCAGAGATTGGCCGAGGAGCAACAGACCGCCGCTGCAAATGCAAAAAGTCGCTCAATTCACGCCACGTCATTTCCTGAAGATTAGCCCGTCACGAACGCCCCGTCCATTTCACCTCCCTACAATGCGTCTTGGCAAGAGAACATGTTGTCCCGACGCCGAATCAGATGCTCGCGGATGATGCCGGCCCACTGCCGCGCGGAAGCCTTCTGGTTCCAGGTCATCCGCCGGCGACAGACGAAATCAAACTCCCAAGTGCGGCTTGGACCGACTGCGTAAAGCTCTCCCTCGGTTCCGCATTGGCAGGCCACCCCCAAGCCGCTATGGTCTTCGCCTTGTGAACTGGCCTAGGCAAGTGAGTCTCTTCGCAGCGTGGCTTTCCCTTCTACCACGGCACGCGTCTGGCCAAAGCATCCTGTCGCCCGACCCGAATGAGGCGGCGGGGGAACGGCCCTATGAAATGGCTTGGGCGCGGCGCATCGAAGAGGCGGCACCAACGGTTCGTTTCGATCATCTGGACAATTGGAAGCTGGCAGTTGAAGGCGGCGCGCAGGCGACCCTTCAGCCGACCCGCAGGCAAGACATCTGGAACAGGCCCGTGGCCCGCCTTCGGTATCGCGGCGAAGGCAAAGCCGAAGGGAAGGCGCGTGTTTTCCTGGTTCCACCGCAGCCGATCGGGTTGCCCAGCGATGCCGACTCGGTGGACCTGTGGGTGTATGGCAATCGCTGGGACTGGGAGAACCCGCCGGGCACCCCGCCGGTGCGCCTTGTGCTCCACCTGCGCGATAGTGGCAACCGGGCGCACGAGCTCCTGGTAGATAGCGTGCGCTGGCAAGAGTGGTGGCTGGCACACAAGAGATTGCCAGCCGGGCTGCAGTTTCCGGTGCAGATGGAGAGCGTCGAAGTTTCCGGAGGCTGGCAGACGGAGTGGCGTGAGATTTTCTTCGACTCGATCAGGTTCTACCACGAGGACCTGCGACCGCTCAAATTCGCAGCCCGTCCGCGGCGCAACTTTGAGCTGCCTGGGGGTCAGTCACCCGGAGCGAATATCGGGCCGGGCAAGCTGCCTTTCCCAACGCGCCAGCAAACGATTCTGCCGCTGCACTTGGGCGGAGGCTATCGTAACCGGTTGGAATCTGGCTCATCTTCTGAGTGCTATTCGTTTGGATACAGCGGAAAGGACGGCTCGATCACCTACACCTTTGACCCACGAAAAGGCCTGAGCAGTCTCGCGGCGTTGGTCCAGGGTGAGCCGAGCGGCCGTTTGCTGGAGAGCGCAGCGATTCGAGTTGCCGGAGAAGCCACCAACACGACGTTGAGAGCCGCGAAACGCAACGGCGACGTGGTCACCGCTGAGTATAGCGACGGTACCACTCTGCGGCTGCAAATTTGGCAAAAATCTCTCGTCATCGATGTCATCAATCGCACCGGCCAAGCCAAGGAGCTGAGCTTCGGGCAGCTCGCCGGGGTGACCGAGCCGCGCAGGATCGGCGTGCCTTACCTCACCTATGGTGGCGGGGCGCATCCTTGTGTGCTGCTCTCGCGCGCCGGCACCAACCTCGTCTTCACCAGCATCTGGCTTGATTGGTATCGCTCCAATGGCTCAGAGCCTTACGCCGCTGAGTCCGTCGCCACCAACACCGCCAAGATCAACGGCGGCGTCCGCTACCACCCGCGCACCGATGGTCTCCGGAACCCGATGTTCGAGCGCATTTTCATCACGGTTTCGCCGAGGTTCGAGGAAATCCTGCCAACCGTGCCCAATCCGGTCGGGCTGCACGCAAAGGAAGCTGTGGACCGCCTCTGGCAGGAGTCCTGGGGGCCGGAGGATTTTGAGAAGCAGATGAAGCGCAGCCGGATGCTGCGCGCCTACGGAATCGAGAAGCTCATCCAGTGCAACCATGAAATCGCCTGGCGCGATGGAGGTGAGAGCTTCACACTGCGCACCCGTGCGGCGCCGAAGAAAGGCGGAGATGCCGCGCTGCAACGTTATGTTACCCACCAGCGTGGGCTGGATTGGCTGGCCGGGCTTTACAGCAACTACACCGATTATGCGCCGGTCAATGAGTTCTGGAGTCCTGACGGAGTGCAACGCCTTTCCGATGGCAACTGGCGCAGCGCCTGGCCCCGCTGCTGGGCGGAGAAGCCGCTCAAGGCCGTCGAATTCGACGCGTTGCTCGCGCCACAAATCAAACACAAGTTCGATCCTGATAGCGCCTACACTGACGTGCACACTGCGGTGTCGCCGTGGGGCTACAACGATTACGACGCGCGTGTGCCGGGCGCCGGGACTTTCGCGCAAACGTTTTACGCGTATGGGGAATTGCTCCGCAACGACTCGCGCGTGTATGGCGGGCCGATATTCTCCGAAGGCACTTACCAGTGGCTCTACGCCGGCTTGGCCGACGGCAACTACGCCCTCGCGTATGATGGCCGTCCGCTGGCCACGGAGCCTCTGCTGCCCGTGTTCGACCTTTACCAGATCCACCCCAAGGAGTGCGACATCGGCATGGGTTGGACGGCAATCTTCTGCGACGCGATTCCAGAGTGGCGCCAGCCGGAGAACCTCGACCGAGCCATCGACCGGTTCCTGCTGCACACGCTGGCTTACGGGCACATCGGGTGGCTGGTCGAGGAGGAGCACGGCATCGCCCGCACGTGCCGTTCGTACTACATGCTCCAACAAGTGCAGGCGCGATACGGCCTAAAAGCACCCACGCGGATCGCTTATTGGGACGGGGCGAACCTTGTCAGTCCCTCCGAAGCCCTCATACGCGATCTGCCGCGCACGCGCCGGCAACTATTTGTCGAATACCCCGGCGGCCTTCAGCTCTGGCTTAATGACCACCCAAGTGAGCACTGGCGTATTAGGGGGGCAGGAGTTTCGTCCGCCACGATGCCCGTGTCGCCTGCGTTGTTGAGTCCAAAGACGAAAGGCTCGGATCGCGGGCGAGACGCTTTTCCCACTACGGACTTCGACCTGCCTGCCGCTGGCTGGACTGTTTTCACTCAGGATGGCGAACTGTTCAGCTCCTCCGCGCTGGCCGGAACGAATCGTGTGGATTACCTCCGCAGCCCGGACTACACCTACCTGGACGGCCGTGGTCACTGGCTGAGGGTCCCTGAAGCCGCCTCGGATGGCGCTCTGGCCATCCGGCCCATGGGTAAAGATCGTCTGCAGATCATCCGCATTTCCGGGGCCGAAGCGTTCACCATCAGACGGCCCTACCACATGCAGGGCAGGTGCGTATCTTGTGAAGCCTTCGACCTGGACGGTAAAGGTCTCGCTAACCCCATTTGGCATGACGCTGACAACGAGACCCGCATCGTGCCGGAGGACAAGGCGATGAGGTTTGTGCTCAGGTTCGGGCCATAAAGAGTGGATTCCAGGCGTCGCCAGCAATGGCGATGACCGGCAGTCAGTTCCTTGAGGAGGGACCGGAGGTCGCTGGTGCTGCCGCGGTCGACTTGAATCCAGGCCGGCTCACCCTGGTCTTCGGTCAACCGCGCTACGAGGACCTGTTTTTTGCGTTCCGTGTGGTCGCGATTCCGCGTAAGAGGTTCGGTCGTGACCCAGTTGCTGGAAGTCTTCGCCGCCGACTGGCAGTTTACCACCTGTGAGTGTGTACGCGGTGATACATAGTTTGTTGAGGTGATTCCGCGGGGTTTGAAGTGTACGTGAAGGCAACCAAGGGATCATTTAGTACCCGAGCACTTGCTTTACGAAACTGCGGCCGAGCTTCCAGGTTTCGCGCAGAGGTCGCGTCAGTTGGAAATCCCTTTCGTGCGCCAACTCAATCACCGCGTCGCCTTCAAAGCTGATCTCGTGCAACGCCCGGCCAATGGCGGCAAAATCCGTGTCGCCTTCTCCCAGGCCTTCCGACCAGCGGCCATCCTTCTTCTGGTCGCGCAGGTGCATAAAGACAATCTGCCTGCCGAATTGGCGGATGAACCAGGCCGGGTCCACCCCCGCCCGCACCAGCCAATTCAGGTCTGGACCGAGCTTGACCTCGGGCATGCGGGACAAAGTCCCTCTGAGGTCGTGCAGGTCGTCGGCGACTTCATACGTGTGGTTGTGGAGATTGAGGACGACACCATGTTGTTGGCACAAAGCGATGAGCTTGCGCAAGAGCTCGGCCTGATCGTCAAGCTGCTGCTCGGTTTTGCGTTTTGGCGCGGGCCCGACCGACGTGCCGAGGGTGCGCCCGCCCAGTTTGGCCAGGCGCGGAATAATCAGCTCGGCATCCTCGAGGACCGCCTGGTGCTGGGCGCGATCCCACATGGCGCCGCCAAAGGACATGCCGATGACGGGCAGATGGTGTTTGCGGGACAGCTCGCCAATGTGCTCCACCGCGTCCTTGGAGCGCAACGCCGTGTGCATTAGTTCGATCCCGTCCAGACCGGCATAACTCATGTCTTCAAAGATGGTTGGCAGGACGGGAGTAATGTCGTAATTGGGCAACGGTGCAGCGTAAACCCACGGATGCCCGCCCACGACCACCCTCTTCCCGCCCGAAGTGCCGTGGTTAGCCTCCGCGGCCCAAACGTGCTGCCGATTCAAGACAGCAAGTGGAATGGCCCAGGCGCCGGCAGCGGCGACGGTGGAAGAACAGAGGAATCGTCTCCGGTTCAAGGCTGTAGCGGGCGAAGCTGGGATTCGGCGCGAAGCTGGGATTGGATTTGACATAGCTCTATTCTTATGAGGTGCCCGAACTGGTGTAAAGCCGCGGCGCGCAGAGACCCGTGGCAGCTCACGGTTTCCGCACTACCACCTCGACAACGGAATTGCACTGGTCCTTCCTGGTATCGCCTCGCTCCACCACCAGCACGTCCGGCACCTCGCCCATGGGCAACGCCACGGCTGCAACCAACAATGTCGGCCGCGGGATGTGGGTAGCCACCCACGGCACCGTGCGCAGTCGGCAGAAGGCGTAAAGGTGCAGGACGGCCCGTACGCCCAAGACGATTGCGTGAAACCGCGCCATCCCACCAGTGCTTACATCCAAGAGAGTCCGTTTGGCAATTTCAAACGGCTTATCATGAAATTGACCGGGGCTGAATGTTCGGCACAGCTTCCAGATCACTCCCGATTGTGCTTCTCAAGGTCTCATCCGCGAGAAACACACGTTCTGAGCCCGCCGGTATCGTCGATGGACGTCGGTGCTTTGGCCAAATCCTGCGAAGACAGCGTCAGCCGATGGAAGTCCAGATCCGTCAGAAATCCGTCGCGGACGTTGCTCAGATTCACCCGGGCGCGAGAGCAGAGCAACCTAAGCCCCAGCGCTTCCGCAGACATTTCCAAGCTGAATACGCCCGCGGCAACCTCGTGCGTCACCGCAACATGTTCAGCGATGTTCATGGCTAACGCGGTCTTGCCCACGCTCGGACGGGCGGCAAACAAATAATCGGGTGCTGCGGTCCGGATGCTTCCTCAACCGGCTGGGGTATTGTGACCCAAGGCCGTTGGAGGACCCGCGTGCCGCGAGTTTTTGTTCCGGGCGTTTTTTTGGCTTGAAGTCCTATGTGGTGGACGCGCTAGAGTTTGCAACCAGCATGCTAATTCGAACCCGTTGTCTTGTGGGTCGGGCCGCTTTTTATGCGGCGCTGTTTTGTGCTGCCTGCGGTTTTGTTCTGAGCGCGGAGATGAAAGCCAACGGTACGGTCGTGGAGACGGGTTATGATTTATTTGGACGCAGCAATCTGGTGGCGTGGTGCATCGTGCCCTTTGATGGGCACAAGCGCGGACCGGAGGAGCGGGCGGCGATGCTGGAAAAACTTGGCTTCAAATCGTTCGCTTACGATTACCGCATAGAACATGTCCCGACCTTCGATGCGGAAATAGACGCGCTGCAACGGCATCACATTCGTTTGCTGGCGTGGTGGTTTCCGACGCAAATGAACGACGAGGCACGGCTGATTTTCGAAGTGCTCAAGCGTCACGAGTTGCGCGGCGTCCAGTTTTGGGTGATGGGCGGCGGCGAGGCAGTCCACGGTGAAGGCGAACAAAAGGCGCGCGTGGAGGCCGAGGCGGCGCGGATCCGGCCCATTGCCGTTGAGGCGGCGAAGCTCGGCTCCACCGTCGGGCTTTACAATCACGGCGGCTGGTTTGGCGAACCGGAAAACCAACTGGTGATTTTGGACCGGTTGCGGTCCCAGGGCATCACCAACCTCGGGATTGTTTACAATCTGCATCACGGCCATGCGCACCTGGATCGTTTTCCGGAACTGCTCGCCCGGATGAAACCTTACCTGCTGGCCGTGAATCTGAACGGCATGGGGCGCGAGGGGGAAAAGAGGCAGATTCTGCCTTTGGGTCAGGGGGAGTTTGATGCGCGGCTGTTGCAGGAAATCTGGGACAGCGGCTAGCGCGGGCCGGTGGGTATTCTCAATCATACCGATGAGGATGCGGAGACGCGTTTGCGGGAGAATCTGGAGGGATTGGAGCGGCTGAAAGGGCAACTCAAAACGCACGCTGCCGGCGACGGCAATTCCACGGATTATTGGGCAGTGGAGGATGCGGCGGCCCGCGAGAAGCTGCCGCTGTATCAAGTCATCCCCGCGGCCAAACCGGAGGAACTGACCCGCGCCAACGGCTTTCCCAAAGGCAACACTTTTTTGACTTGGGAGAGGTCGCATGGGGACAACGGCGGGATGCGTTATTCGGCGCTCCGACAGATCAACCGAGGGAACGTCACGAATCTCGACGTGGCCTGGACTTATCATTCGCAAGACTCGGGGAACGCCTTGGAATGCAATCCCATCATTGTGCGTGACGTGATGTTCACGCCAACGCCGGGGAATGCTGTGGTCGCCGTCAACGCGGCGGCTGGCACGGAGTTGTGGCGCTTCAAGCCTGAAGGCCGCCCCGCGTTCCGGGGATTGATCTATTGGCCTGGACGGGGAAGGGCAAAGGAGCGGGTGATGTTTTGCGCCGGCAGATTCCTCTACGCGCTCGACCCGAAAACCGGCCGGCTCATCGCCGATTTCGGCGAGGGCGGCAAGACCCTCTTGCCTGGCATGGCGCAACGGGGCTTCGGGGCGGCCACAGCCGCGCCGGCCATTTTCCAAAAGACCATCATTGTGCCCGGGTTTGAGAAGGATGTCTGGGGATTCGATGTCGCGAGCGGACAGTTGCTGTGGACGTTTCACACTGTGCCGCAACCGGGCGAATTTGGCTCGGACACTTGGGACAAGCCCGAACTGTACGCCGCCAACGCCTGGGCGGGGATGGCGTTGGATGAGCAGCGCGGCATCGCCTACATCACCACCGCTGGACCCAAGCCGAACTTCAACGGCGTGCGGCATCGCGGCCAGAATCTCTTTGCCAATTGCGTTATTGCCTTGGACGCCCGCTCCGGCAAGCGGCTTTGGCATTTCCAGGAGATCCGGCACGACATCTGGGACCTCGATGTTTCAGCCCCACCCAACCTGGCGACGATTACCTGCGACGGACGGCGGGTTGATGTGGTGACGGCGACGACCAAAATCGGCAACACCCTTTTGCTGGACCGCACCAGCGGCAAACCCATCTTTCCCTTTCGCTTGCGCCGCGCACCGACGAGCGACGTTCCTGGGGAACAGACCTGGCCGTATCAACCCGACCCCGAGTTGCCCGAAAACTTCTCGAAGCTGGAATTCACGGCCGCCGACCTGACAACCCGCACCGAGGAGGCGGCCGAATACGCCCGGACGCTTTTCAAGAGCATGCGCACCGGCTGGTTCCGGCCGTGCGCCGAGGGGCGGCCAACCTTGTACTTTAACGTCGACGGCGGGGCGGAATGGACGGGGGCGTGCGTGGATGCGGAATCGGGCCGGCTGTATGTGACCGCCAACCATATTGGCTGGGCCATCAGTTTGTTTCGGGACGACGATCCGCCCAACGACCCCAGTGCGCCCAGGACGCTCGGTCAAAAACTCTACGAGGCAACCTGCGCCTCCTGCCACGGGACCAATCGACTGGGGATTGGCCTGTATCCGCCGTTGCGAGGGTTGCGGCATCGGTTGGGGGCAGAGGCGATCACCCAGCAAATTCGCGAGGGAAAGAGCGCGATGCCGGCGAACCCGCAACTGAGCGCGGGGGACCTGCAGGCGCTGGTGAATTTTCTGCTCCTGCGCGACCGGCCGGAGCCGGTAGCCGCGGCGCTTACCGAACGCCCGATCTATAGCTTCGCCGGCTACCCCCGGTTTTACGACCAGGAGGGCTATCCCGGCAACAAGCCGCCGTGGGGAACGCTCAATTGTATCGACCTGAACACCGGCAAACTCGTGTGGAGAAAGCCGCTGGGCGAATACCCGGACTTGGCGGCCAAAGGCATCCCCACCACGGGTACGGAGAACTACGGCGGNNTTTGACAAGGCGACCGGCGAGGAACTATGGGCCGCGACACTGCCGTGGGCCGGAAGCGCGGCGCCCGCGACGTATCAAATCCACGGCCGCCAATACGTCGTGGTTCCCGCGACCGGTGTACTCCATTTGGGCACTCCTCGCGGTGATGCCTGGGTTGCCTTCGCGCTGAGTGATAACCGTCCAAAGCTTCATTGATAGGCCAGAAGATTTGCCTCCGGAGATAGACTTGGCCGCCTGGCGACTACTGCATCGGCTGCCTCTCCTCCCTGGGCTTCGGGCTGTTGCGAACGACCCCATTGCTCACTCGCGTGACGACAATGGTCATCGCTCTTCTCGGCGAGTCGGGTGTTAACCAGCCGTGGCGCCCTCAGCCTTCATCCTTTCACAGACCATTTCCAGAGCGATGCCCGTCTGGCGCAAAGTCCGGAGGCTCAGGCAAGCGGAGGTTGGCTGCGACTAGTCCAGGGCCAGATCGCCGCTGGCGTTGGAGCCGGAGAGGAGGGGTTGGGTTGTCCATGTCGCTAAGTCTCCGAATGAGGCGTATCACATTACCTGTGCGGCCAAACCCAAGATGAAATCCGTGGCGCTCGAGTTGGCTGAATAGCTGGCTCCGGCACCACTACCGTGGCCGCGTGGCGATCGGGCCGAATCAGCTTCGGTATCGAACTGGATCGAGCTTACCTGAAGCAAGCCGCCGCACGTCTGCAACGAGAATCCGCACTCTTCGGGAGCAACCAAGTGCGAGCTCGTTTGGAACTGCCCTCCTTTTGACAAGCGGGACCGGTCTTGATAGCGTGC
>PLZQ01000555.1 GCA_003152225.1 Limisphaerales bacterium
CGGTGGCCGGAAGGTCGGAATTCATGGGAGCCAGACTACGCCTGAAACTCTAACTCGTCAGCGGCAATGACCAACCCCGCCATTTTAGACGCATCTCCTTCTTTTAGAGCAAGTTACAAAAACTTTCGTAACACCCTCTTATATGATTTACGGGGAGTAGAGTATGAGTACCAACGCAGGTCAGGGTCAGTTGAAACGGTTGCGAAGTTATTCTGCGCCACAAAGTTGACGCCCTTTAATCCGCCAGCGCTTCTGGGCTTGTTCATCGTTGGGCCCTTCCATTTGTGGATTTCAGAGTGCCCATCGGCCATGGCAAAGCCAGCCGCACCGTTATGATACGTGGCGGGCGCGTCCGGAATGTTGCTGGCAGTGTTTGGGGCAAAGGCGCCAGCATCGTTGATGCTGTCAGGATGTTCGTCCATGTAAACCCACGTCCCAGAGGGGCCGGGGAATTGCAGTTCGGGAGACTTCTTGACACCTTTATAGACGGTCAGATTGTTCGGGCCGCCGGGGGATCCCCATACGCCCGTAGCCCAAGCATTGCCTTCTCCGACGTAAATGTTGCCGGAGACACTACGGCAACGCGATGACCAGCCCCGCGCGTGCTGCGCGTCGCTGGCGTAAATGTCCGCCGGGCACTTATAAACATTCTTCGCCTTGCCAAAATAGGGCGCCAGGACGGCGTACCGAGGATCAAGGAGGTAGATTATATTCGTGTTGTCGGTGCTGGTATCCCAAGTCAACCAACCGGTCACCCACGGTTGCGGGCCATTCGGGACCGGCACGTACCCGCCATGGAAGGCCATGGGGAAGAGATCCTTGTTGTCGCCCTGGTACATATGATTGGCCAGCATCAACTGCTTGGTGTTGTTCATGCAGTAAATGCCTTGCGCCTTCGACTTGGCGGAGGCGAGCGCAGGCAGGAGCAGCGCTGCCAGGATGGCAATGATGGCGATTACTACCAGTAGTTCAATCAATGTGAAACCTGAGGCGGCAGGGCCGCCGTCATTTCCTCTTGCTTGGATACAGCGCGAGCATTTGGGGGATAATCTTTGGTTCATAATAGCCTTCGCAGGGCGTTGATTCTAGGAGAACGTTGAAACGCAATATTCGCAACTTTGTGCATAGCACAAGCTAAGCCGGTCGTTAGCATTGATACAGTATGAGCCAGATCGGCTTGCCATTGCAAGAGAAAAACGTCGCACCTTCAAGAAAAAGGGATGGGCCTCAGCCTTGGTTCCAGTCTCGACCGACCTGGCGATGGGGCCGGAAGGCCGCCTGCTTACCTCTGGAACATCGCAGCTTGCGTCCGCCGGCGCTATCTTACATGCTCTGGCCGCGATTACTGACATGACATTGAAGCTTTCAACCCTGTGCATCCTGCTTGGCTTGGGCGCCGGTCTGCCGCAGATTTATGGCATCGCCAAACCGGCCGCATTCACCGCGGCGGTCCGGAGGTTCCCGCGTTCGCTGCCGTGGGGCATCGTGCTGATGGCGCTTGGCACGGTCTGGTTCCTGTGGAATCTGAGCCAGGAATCGATCGCGGATTTCGCTTCGTATAAGAACGTGCTGTTCGGCGGGTTCGCCGGGGTGGGCTTGGGGGCGTGCATCTTCGTGCAGGATTTCCTGGCGGTGCGCGGGCTGGCAATCGTGCTGCTGCTGCTGGCCAAGCTGATGGTCGATACCGGCCGCCCGGCGCTGCCGCAAACGCCCTGGGTGCTGGTTATTCAGACGTGGGCGTACGTACTGGTGGTGGCCGGCATCTGGCTCACCGTTTCGCCGTGGCGCCTGCGCGACTGGCTGACCTGGGGCACTGCGAACGAAAGGCGACTCAAGGTGATTTGCGGGCTGAAACTGGCGTTCGGTTTGCTCGTGGCGGGGCTGGGGTTGACGGTATTCAAGTCGGTGGTCTAAGTGCGCCCGCAGTCCTGGACGTGTTGATTCCGTGAATTCTTCCCAGGGCAGGATTCTGGTCATTCGCGGCGGCGCGATCGGCGATTTCATTTTGACATTGCCGGCCATCGCCGCGTTGCGCCGACAGTTTCCTCAAGCCCACCTCGAAGTGCTGGGTTATCCCCACATCGCCCAACTGGCTCTGGCGGGTGGCCTGGTAAACCGGGTCCAGTCCATCGAAGCGGGGGCGCTGGCCGGCTTTTTCGCGCGCGGCGGGGAGCTGGCGGAGAACCTGGCAGACTACTTCTCCGAGTTCGATTTGATCCTGTCCTATTTGTACGACCCGGACCGGATTTTCGAGACCAATGTCGGGCGTTGCACCGGCGCCCAGTTTATCGTGGGCCCGCATCGGGTGCACGAGCCGGCCCAATTGCACGCCGCGAAAGTCTATCTTCAGCCACTGGAGCGACTCGCTATTTTCGACGCCGACCCCGTCCCCCGGCTGACCCTCGCCCCTCGGCCTCCGGCTCTCAACGCTCACCGCTCAACGCTCAACCTTCTGGCCCTTCATCCTGGCAGCGGCAGCGAACGCAAGAACTGGCCGGAGACGAAGTGGGCAGAGCTGCTGCAGCACCTGCTCAGCTTCACGGACTTTGACCTGCTCCTCGTGGGCGGGGAGGCGGAAGGCGAGCGCCTCCAACGCCTGGCCGCAACGCTGCACCCCGCCCGCGCGCAAGTGGCGCAAAGTCTGCCGCTGGCGGAGCTGGCGCATCGGTTGGCGGCCTGCCGCGCCTTCATCGGCCACGACTCGGGTATTTCTCACCTGGCCGCGGCGGTGGGGCTGCCAGGGCTGGTGTTGTGGGGTGACACCGTAGAAGAAATCTGGCGGCCCGCGAGCGAGAAGGTGACGGTGCTTCGCCATCCGGCGGGGCTGGCTCGGTTGCCGGTGGCGGAAGTCGTGGAGCAATTGCGGAGGGTGTGGGTGGCCAGCGGCAGAGGCGTCGATTAGGCAAAGAAAATGCTTGTGGCCAGGCGCAGCCGGGCGCGATTGGTTCGCACCGGAAGCCGATAGACAAATGGGTGGCGAATGTCTTAGCTTTGCCTGGTTTTGAGACAGCGGCTTGAGCGAGAAGACGCTTCGGTGGGCCGAAAGGCCGTTGGTGACGGTGGGCGCAAGATGAAACGAATCCTGGTCATAGACGACGAAGAATGGTTGCGGGAGATGGTGCATCTCGCGCTGGCCCAGAAGGGCTATGACGTGATCGAAGCCGAAAACGGCGCGGTGGGCATCGAGAAGGCGCGCAAGCAACTGCCCGACCTGGTCCTTTGCGACGTGAACATGGAGAAGGTGGATGGTTATCTGACGCTCTCCGCACTGCGCAACGAACCCGCCACTGCCGCGATCCCATTTATTTTGATGACCGGCCTGGCGGACAATGCCGGGATGCGGCACGGCATGGAGCTCGGAGCGGATGATTACCTGCCCAAGCCATTTACCATACAGGGGCTGTACGCGGCGGTGGAGGCGCGGCTTAAGAAGGCCGAGGCGCTGCGCGAGGAAGCCGAGAAGAAACTGGCTGATTTGCGGGGCAACCTTAGCATGATGCTGCCGCACGAAATGCGCACCCCCTTGAATGGCATCCTGGCTTATGGCGAGATCCTCGCGGCCGAGGCGGCCACCCTGCCGGCGACGGAAGTTGCCGAGATGGGGCAGGTGATTCACGATTCCGGCAAACGGCTCGAACGGCTGATCGAGAATTTCCTGATCTATGCGCAGATCGAGTTGCTGGGGGCAGACGCACAGAAGAGCAGCGTCTTGCGCCAAAAGCAGACGCCATCCCCCGCCGGACTTATCGAAGACCACGCTCGGGGCCAGGCGCGAGAGGCCAACCGGCCGGAGGACCTGACGCTGGACTTGGTGGACCAGCCGCTGCCCATATCCGAAGGCTACCTGGCAAAGATAGTGGATGAAGTAGTCCAGAATGCTTTCAAGTTCTCCGAACGGGGCAAACGAGTGAGTGTGACGCTTTCCGGCTCGGCTAATGGCGTCGTGCTTTCGGTCACCGACCAGGGCCGAGGCTTCTCCACCGAGCACATTACCAAGGTCGGCGCCTATATGCAGTTCGAGCGCGCCATCCAGGAACAACAAGGGCTGGGTTTGGGGCTGGTTATTGCCAAGCGCCTGACCGAATTGCACGGCGGCACGCTCTCGATCCAGAGTGAGCGGGGAGCTGCCACGACCGTAGCTGTGAAATTGCCAAGAGTTGCCCCTGGTTAAGACCGGGGCTAGAGCAGCCAGGGGCTGACGTTGTGCTGGGCCAGTTTGGTCAGGATAACCTTGGGCAACCAGTGCAGCAGCGCAAAGATCAGAATGACCCCAACCAGCGGGCTGAAATCGAACCGGGCAATTCGGAGCGGGAGCCGGCGCAGCGGCGCCAGCAGATTTCTGGCCGTGGCGCCGATGAATTCCCACAAGGTACTGGACCCCAAATACACGTAGCTTGCCACCAGATGCAGGAGCAGGAAAACCGGGAGCAGGTACTGCAGGCTGAACCAAAGCGCCAGCGCGATCAGGGCGCCCTGTTCTGCCAGATGGGAATAAGACCGCACGCGGCCGGTCACCCCAAAATGCACCAGCAAAGGATGCAGAGCGATCCAAAGGCCGCTGATCAGAAGGAAAGGCAGCAGCAACTGGAAGATCAAGGGCCAGCGGGCCACCGGGCCGAGGTGCAAGCGAACCATCTTTTGTATGGGGTCAGGCTCGGTGCTGTGCCGGTTGATGATCGTCAGGGCCAGCAGCCAGAAATAGCAGACAATGAGAATGCGGGCGAAGCTGAGCACGGAAAACAGCAGGATTGGGAAGAAATGGTCGTTGCGGAACGCCAGGCTGACAAAAAAGAGATTGAGCTTGGGTGTCCAGTCCGCTTCCGGGCCGATCTGGCGGTAAAGCAGGGCACGCACCACGAGCAGCGTGGCCAAACCAGCCAGGTACGGCCAACCCTTCGAGCGGCGCGGTTCGGCGCGCCGCAGGGTGCCCGCCAGCGTCGCGGGCGTGGTCTTGACCAGCGGGTCAAACCTTATGGAACGCCAGCTCAGCCAGACCAGAACCCCAGCCAGGTCCAGGATGAAATCAATCAGGCCCATGCGAATGTATTGTAGGTTGCGTGTCCCGTTAGGAGCACCTTGAACTTTTCCCGACTGTCACGCAACAACGATCACGCAGGGCTCAGATCACTCACATCAGCTTCAAGAGGGTCTCGGCCATTTCGGACGGGGTCGGCGCGACGCCGATACCCGCCTCTTTGAACGCGGCGATCTTGGCCGCCGCCGTGCCTTTGCCGCCGCTCACGATGGCGCCCGCATGACCCATGCGCCGGCCGGGCGGAGCGGTAGCTCCAGCGATGAACCCGGCGACGGGCTTCCGGCAGTTACTCCGGATCCAGGCGGCGGCTTCCTCCTCGGCCGAGCCGCCGATTTCGCCGATCATAATGATGCCATGTGTGTCCGGGTCGGCATTGAACATTTTAATCACGTCCAGGTGCGAGGTGCCGTTCACGGGGTCGCCGCCGATGCCGACGCAGGTGGACTGGCCCACGCCCCGGCAGGTGAGCTGCCAGACGGCCTCGTAGGTCAACGTGCCGCTGCGCGATACCACGCCAATGTGGCCCGGTTTGTGAATATAGCCGGGTGAAATACCGATCCGGCAGCCGCCCTGGGAATCCTTGTCAGCGCCCGGTGTTACGACGCCCGGGCAATTCGGCCCGATGAGCCTCGTTGGCTTGCCTGCCATGGCCCGTTTCACCTTGACCATGTCGTTGACCGGGATGCCTTCCGTGATGCAGACGACGAGGTCCAGTCCAGCATCCACCCCTTCCAGGATCGCGTCCGCCGCAAAGGCCGGGGGCACGAAGATTGCGGACGCCGTCGCCCCGGTTTCCTTCATGGCCTGAACCACAGTATCGAAGATCGGGACCTTGTTCTCAAACAGTTGCCCGCCTTTGCCTGGCGTGACGCCGGCAACGACCTGGGTGCCGTAGGCGAGGCTGAGTTGCGTGTGCCGCGCGCCGAAGCCGCCCGTGATGCCCTGGATCAGGACGCGGGTTTGGGGGGTGACGAGGATGGACATGGGGAATGGAGTGTTGGAGTGTTGGAGTGTTGGGGGAATGCAGTCGTCAGTCTGCAGGGTTTGGTCGTAGCGGAGAAGCCACGAATAATGACAAACTCCACCTGCTGAGCTTGGAGCCGCGACAGAAGCGCTTGATCATCTTGAACGATCTGCATCATTTAATTCCCGCGCGGCTTCAATCTCAAGCAATAGGTTCAAAGCGTGTTGGTGCTGCGCGATTCTCTGTTCCGGAGTCATAAGCAGGGCTTCGTCCACGAGCGACATGTCGAAGCCATAGTCGCATGCCGCGCGCCAGGCCGGGCCGGCATCGGGCGGACAGACGTAGCCGCGGTTGAGTTGTTCGATGAGCGCTTCGTCCAGCACAAATGCACCTTAGCGGGTGGAAACCGCCGTGACCACCTTTTGCGCGGCGTCGGCCATCGAGCCGCCGCGGATGATGGTTAGGCCGGAATCGGCCAAAGTCTTCTTGCCGGCCTCGACGTTATTGCCCTCGAGCCGCACCACCAGGGGCAGTTGCAGGCCGGTTTCTTTCACCGCGGCCACGATGCCAGTGGCGATGACGTTGCAGTCCATGATGCCGCCGAAGATGTTCACCAGGATACCCTTCACGTTCGGGTCCTGGAGGATGATCTTGAAGGCCGCGGCGACCTGTTCCTGGCTGGCGCCGCCGCCGACGTCCAGGAAGTTGGCAGGGCGTCCGCCGAAATGCTGGATGATGTCCATCGTGGCCATCGCCAGTCTCGCTCCATTCACCATGCAGCATACGCTGACGTCGAGCTTGATGTAGTTGAGGCTGTATTTCGATGCCTCCACTTCCA
>PLZQ01000472.1 GCA_003152225.1 Limisphaerales bacterium
ACGCCCGCCGCATGCACGGAAGCGTTGCGCGTCAGGTCTTCGAGGATGAATGCCGTGTCGATGAGTTCGCGCGTGACCTCTTCGTTCTCGTAGGCCTGCTTGAGTTCCGGCGACTGCTTGAGCGCCTTCTCGAGCGTCATCTTCAGGTCGAACGGAATCATTTTCGCCAACCGGTCACACTCGCCATAGCTCAGGCCCATCACCCGGCCCACGTCGCGCACGACCGATTTGGCGCCCATCGTGCCAAAGGTGACGATTTGCGCCACCGCGTCCCGCCCATACTTCTGGCGGACGTACTCGATGACATCGGCCCGGCGGTCGTCGGCGAAGTCGATGTCAATGTCCGGCGGGTTGACGCGCTCGGGATTTAGGAAACGCTCGAAGAGCAGCCCGTAACGGATCGGGCAAACATTAGAGATGCCGAGCAGGTAAGTAACGATCGAGCCCGCCGCCGAGCCGCGCGCGCTGCACGAAATGCCCTGTTCGTGGCCGTAACGGATGAAGTCCCCGACGATCAGGAAGTAGCTCAGGAAGCCCGTCTTCTCAATGACCTTAAGTTCAACCTGGAGACGGTCGATGATGGCTTTGGCGGCGGCGGCAACTGCGGGATCGGAAAGGTCAGGTGAAACGTGATGCGTGATGCGTGATGCGTGATCCGTGTCCGGTGACTGGTGATTGGTGTCTGACGTCTCAGCCTGTGGACTTGGGGCTTTGGACTCTGGACTTTGGACTGGCTGATACGTCGGCAGCTTCCGTGGATCATCCACGCGCTCGACAGTGAATCCATGTTCTTCAGCCCGCGCGTGAATGCCGTAGCGTTTGCGCAGGCCTTCTGCCAGCAGGTGGCGCAAGTAGCCTTCGCGCGTGAAGTGCTCGGGCGGATGGAAGACCGGGTAATGCAGCTTCCCGAATTCGATTTCCACATTGCACTTGTCGGCTACCTCCAGCGTGTTCCGCACCGCCTCCGGGACTTCGGCAAAGCGCCCAAGCATCTCCTCCGCCGAGCGCAGATAAAACTGCTCCTCGGCGTATTTCATCCGCTTGGTATCGGTCAACTGCGTCTGCGTGCCGATGCAGATCAGGCAGTCGTGCGCGTGCGAGTGGGCTTTCTCGACGTAATGTACGTCGTTCGTCGCCACCAGCTTCAAGCCGAACTCCTTCGCCCACGCAATCAGGTGCTGGTTGACCTTGGCCTGTTCCGGAAAGCCGTGGTTTTGCAGCTCCAGGTAAAAGTTCTCCGCCCCGAGGGTGTGCTTGAACCAGTCAATCGCCTCGCGCGCCCTGGGCAACTGGTCCTTCTGAATCCATTCCGGGATCTCGCCGGCCAGGCAGCCGGACAGGGCGATCAGCCCATCCTTGTGCGTGGCCAGCAGTTCCTTGTCGATGCGCGGCTTGTAGTAATAGCCCTCCAGGTGCGCCGCCGTGGTGAGCTTGATCAGGTTCTTGTAGCCGGCTTCATCCTTGGCCAGCAAAACGAGGTGGTGGTAAGCGTCCCGCCCGCCCGAGCTGGTCTTCTTCTCCAACCGGCTCCCGGGGGCGATATAGACTTCGCAGCCTATGATCGGCTTGATGCCTTTCTGGCGCGCCTCCCGGTAAAAGTCAACCGCCCCGTAAAGCACGCCGTGGTCGGTGACCGCCATCGCCGGGAACCCCAACGCGTGCGCTTTGTCCATCAACCGGTCCAGCCGGCAAGCCCCATCGAGCAAGGAATACTCGGTGTGCAAATGAAGATGAACAAATTCCGCATGCGACATGCAAGCAATCTACGGCGGGTCAACCGTGCCGGGCAAGAAGCGACTGGGGAGCACACTCCCGCGACGCGCCCATAAAAAAGGCCCGCCTCACGTCGGGCCCTGGTTTATGCTGTAAATAGGTTACTTGGCGGTCGGCTTCGCCGGCGGCGGGGCGGCGGACGCGGACGAGCGGTCAGGGAGTTCCTGCGCCTTCAATTTCTCATCCAGAATTTCCACCCCGGCGTCCTGCTTGAGCTTCGCAATATAGTCGGGGAACTGCTTCTGCAGGGCCTGTTGCGTCAGCCCGTCCTTGATGTTGGATGCCGCCTTGTCGAACTCGACCTTCTTGGCTGGAATCTTCTCACTCAGCTTGATGATGTGAAAGCCGAACCGGGTGGTGATGATGTCGCTGACCTGGTTGGTGCCCAGCGAGAACGCCGCCGCGTCGAACTCGGGCACCATCTGGCCGCGCGGGAACGTGTATTCGCCGCCTTTGTCCTTCGAGCCCGGGTCTTCGGAATACTTCTTGGCCATTTCGGCGAAATCTTCCCCGGCGCGGGCGCGTTTCAGCAGGTCCTCCATCTGCTTGCGCTTGGCCGCTTTCTGGTCCTCGGTCAACTCGGCATTGGTCTTGGGGTCAGTCGTCGTCAGGAGGATATGGCTGGCCCGGACCATCTCCGGCTCTTCAAACCGGGCGGGATTGTCGTCGTAATACTTCTTGGCATCGGCGTCCGTGATGTTGACCTTCAGCTCGCGCTTGAGGACGGACTCGGCGGTCGCGCTCTCGGCCCACTTGGCCTGGACCTCCTCGCGCGTTACACCCATGAGCTTCAACTGCCGATTGAGCGCGTCCTCTGAACCCAGCTTGGTCTTGGCCTCCTCGAAACGTTTGTCCGCCAGGGTTTTGCCCGACGCCTTGTCGGCATCCGTGGCTTTGGCCCGGAGAAGCTGGACCTGGATAAGCTGCTCCAGGAGCTGCCGTTCCATCATCTCCATCTGCTCCGGCGGCACGGTCTGGCCCCGGCCCGCCACTTGCGCCTTGAAGCGGATGATTTCGTCTTCCAGTTGGTTGCGGCTGACCTCGACGCCCTTGCCTTTGGCGATCACTTTGTCGGGAAAGAGTTCGTTGAGTTTGGCCGCCGGCTTCGACGCCGCGGCGGAGTTGGTGGGGGCCGGCTGATCAGGCGCGGCACCCCTCATCGGGAGCGGCGCGACCATGAGAAGCAGGACGAGAGAGGTTCTCATTCGTTTCATACACATATATTGTCGCTTATTAATCTATAATTTGACCACCTTGACATTGCTGATGTCTGGGTCTTTTTGAATCTCGTCCAACACTTTTTGCGGCGGCACGCTATCCAAATTCAAAACCGTTAAGGCCTGGCCTCCGGCAGTATCCCGGCTCAGGCTCATGCTGGCAATATTAACCTTGTGCTTGGCCAGCAATGTCCCCAGGTAGCCCACCATGCCGGGCCGGTCCTTGTTGCTGAGCAGCAGCACCACGCCAAACGGCACAATCTCCGTCGGCTGGCTGAACACGCGCACGATGCGCGGATTGTCGGGCGAGCCGAAGAACGTGCCGCCGGCGGAAATGACCTTCTCGCCATTGCGAAATGCCTGCACGTGCAGCCACTCGTTGAACGTCACCGGCTCGTTCGAGCGCTTCTCCTCCACCGTCAGCCCCAGCGTGGAAGCGATGCTCCGCACGTTCACATTGTTGATGTCCTTCACCGACGCGCACGACAGGAACCCGAGCAGGACGGCCCGCGTCACCGGGTCGATGTTGGGCAACTCCTGCGCCTTGCCGCCAAAGGTGATGTGCAGGCGGTCCACGTGGGCCGGCGCAAGCTGGCCCAGCAACCGGCCCAGTTTCTCGCCCAGGACCAGGTATGGCTTGACCTGCTCGTAGGTCTTCGCGTCGAGATACGGCAGATTGACGGCGTTGCGCACTTCGCCGGTGACCAGGTAGCCGGCGATGACCTGGGCGACCTCGATCCCGCATTTCTCCTGCGCCTCCTTGGTGCTGGCGCCCANNGCAGGTCGCTCTCGACGATGATCTCCCCGCGGGCACAATTCACCACGCACACCTTCGGCTTCATCTTGGCGAAAGCCGCCGCGTTGAGCATGCCGCGCGTCTGGTCGGTGACCGGCATGTGCACGGTAATAAAGTCTGCGTCCCGATAGACGTCGTCCAGGTCGGCGAGCAGCGTAATGCCCAGCGCCTTGGCGCGAGCCTCCGTCAGGAATGGGTCATACCCCAGCACGCGCATGCCGAAGGCCAGCGCCCGCTTGGCAACTTCGCTGCCGATGCGGCCCATGCCTAGCACGCCCAGCGTCTTACCGGCCAGCTCCGTCCCCTGGAACTGCTTGCGGTCCCACTTGCCGGCGGTCATCGACGCGTAGGCCTGGGGCACCTTCCGCGCCAGGCTTAGTATCATCGCGAACGACAGCTCGGCGGTGGAAACGGTATTACCCCCGGGCGTGTTCATCACCACCACACCCCGCTGCGTGGCCGCCTCGACATCGACGTTGTCCACGCCCACGCCGGCCCGGCCCACCACCCGCAGCTTCGGCGCTGCCTCGATGATCTTGCGTGTCACTTTGGTCTCGGAGCGCACCACCATGGCCACGACGTCGTGGACGATCGGCAGCAACTCCTCCTCAGACAGCCGGGTGGGCAGAACGACGACCTCGAACTCGGGTCGCTGTTGCAACAGGGCAATCCCCTTGGGGGACACAGGGTCACACACTAAGATTTTCATAAAGAAGGCCGGAGTCTAGGCTTGGGCTGGCCGCAGGTCAAATCCGCAAATGACCACCCCCGCGCGGCCCAGGGCCAATTCATGAAAGGGGCTGAAACGGCTCGTCCCCGGAGGATGGAGCGGAAGGAGCCAGCAGCTTCCCGGGACGAGCCGCCCCCGCCCCTGCATTGCGGGCTTCATGAGCCGCCCCCTAGGACGCAACAGATGATGGGTAAGGCCCCAAATAGGGTTGAATCAATACCATTGTGGGTCCCAGCTTGCGCTAGAGTATCGGTAGTGCCCAACCGTTACCCCACCGTTACCCCACCGTTCCCCCAAGGTTACCCCAAGGTTACCCCACGCTTCCCCCAAGGTATCGCTGCCAGCCATTCACGCATGTGGCTGGCGTCCCGATTCGAAGAGGTCGGCTGGCTGGAGGCACTGGCAACGGGGCAGTCCACCGGCGTGAAAAGGAGCTAAATCGGCTGGGGGATGAAAGGCCGGTCGTCGGAGCAAGGTTGTGGTCCTGGCCGGGTCCGGCTATCGTGCGGCCATGACGAATGCTTTCCGGCTGCGCCGACGCGGTTTTTTCCGGCAAGCGGCCGTTGCCGGTTGCGGCCTCGCGCTCCACGGGCTGCGATCACCAGCCGCCGCCGCGGAGAACGCCCCTGGCGCCACGGGCCTGCTCCCGCATCCGCGGAGTGACTCCAAGGCCGCTCCGGTCATCGTGGTCACACTGCCGGTCTCCACCGATGCAAACCCGCGGGCGCGGGCCTGGGGTTATATCACCGAAATCCTGCGGCGAGCCGGGCTGTTTTTCGAGCCCATGTCACCGGACCGGCTGGAGGAACTGTTCCGCCGGGCGCCGTGCGTCGTGGTGCTGGCAGGTCACCTGCCGCTCACGGTTAAGCAGCGCCAGGCGCTCACCACCTGGGTCAATCGTGGCGGTTCGTTGCTCGGACTGGGCGGCACTTCCGGATTGAATGAGGTGTTTGGCGTCAAGGACGAGCAGCCGCTGGCGGATGGCTGGCTGAAAGTCAAAGCCGGCGACCACCCGGTCACCCGCGGGCTGCGCAGTTCCTTGCACGTTTTTGGGGGTTACACCTTCAAGCCGGGCTCGGCCACCGCCTTGGCCGTCGCTGAAGTCGGGAACCATCTCAGCCGCGGCGGTGCCATTCTCGAAAACCGCTTCGGCCAGGGCCGGACCCTGCTGCTGGGGCCGGACTTGCTCTTCTCAATTGTCCATATCCAGCAAGGCGCAAGCGTCCTGCAGGATGCCAAGCCGGCGCCCGACGGCTCGGCGATACTCAACGAAGGCACGCTGAAAGCCGAAGACGGCCTGGTGCTCGACTGGGAGCGGGACCGTACTCCAGCCGCGCCGGACAGTGGCCAGATCTTCCTCGAACCGATCAGCGACGAGCTGCGCGAGCTTATCCTGCGCAGCGTCTTCCATCTCGCGCGGGAGCAGCGGCTGCTGTTGCCCGTGCTTTACTACTGGCCGCGCGCGCTGGAGGGCGTGGGGCTTATCTCGCACGACACCGATGGCAACGACCCGGCGAAGGCCGTCGCCCTCCTGGAGGTGATGCGGCGGTGCCAGGTCCAGTCCACCTGGCTCCTGCTCTATCCGGGCGGCTACCCGCCCGAATTCTATCGCCAGTTGAAGCAGCACGGCTTCGAGATCGGCCTCCATTACGACGCCATGACCGGCGGCCCGCACACCTCCTGGTCGCAAGAGAACTTCCTGTTCCAACACCAATGGGTGCGCCGGACGGCCGGCGTCGAGCGCCTCTACTCGAACAAGAACCATTACACGCGGTGGGAAGGGCGGCTCGATTTCCCGCGGTGGTGTGAGGAGGTCGGCCTGCATTCCGACCAAACACGCGGACCGAGCAAGAAGGGCACGATCGGCTTCCCGCTGGGCGGCTCGCAACCGTACTTTCCGCTCGAGGATGAGTCCGCTTCGCCGCGGTTCCTGAACGTGCTGGAGGTGAACCTGCTGACGCAAGACCTGGTCGTCACCTGCCCGCCCGAATACGGACCGCCACTGCTCGATTCCGCTTTGCGGCATCACGGCGTGGCGCATTTCCTGTTTCATCCCGCGCACATACTCGAAGCGGGCGTAGCCGACGCGCTGACCAAGCTGCTCGATTACGGACGAACCCAGCGGCTGGAGTGGTGGACCAACGAGCAGATTTACCAGTGGGAAAGCTTGCGTCGCGAGGTGACCGCCACCTTCCACGCCGCGAGCGCGGTGACCCTACACGCGCCGCGCCCGCTTTCCCAGGCGACGTTGCTGCTTCTGCGCCCCGGTTTGGAGGCGCAAGCGGTAACGTTGAACGGGCAAGCTGTGCCCAGCACGCGCCAGAACTTGCACGGCTTCGAATTCGACGCCCTGACCCTGGACCTCACCAGTCAAACCAGGGTGCAGGTGGAGTAACGCGAAACAAGCCGCCCATGCCGAACCCATACTCTGCGAGTTTGCTGCTGGCTGGCTTGTTGTGCCTGGCCCAGGGAACCGCGGCGGAATTCCCCGCTCTCACTCAGGGCGGTGCTCCCGCTGCGGCAGCGCCCTTCGACATGCAGTTCTACATAGACAAAGAAATCAAAGGGGGAAACAAGCGCATCATTGTGCCGCCTGGCCGGTATCGTGTGGCGCCGCGGGATCGGCAGCACCTGCTGCTGCAAGGATTGAAGGACATTCAGATCATCGCCGACCGCGTGGAGATGATTTGCACCGAGACGACGCGCGCGATCACCATTACCCGCTGCACCAACATTTCGGTGCGCGGGTTGACGATCGACTATGACCCGTTGCCCTACACGCAGGGCCGGATCACCGCCATTTCGGCTGACAAACAGGTCTATGATGTGGAGCTTTTTGATGGCTATGCAGCCGCCGAAACGGTTCGCAACTTCAAGTACGAAGTATTCCGGCCAGACACGCGGACGTTGCGGTGTGAGGATCGGAGTATCAGCAATATTGAGATCGTGGACGCGCGTCATCTCCGCCTCACCAGCCCCGGCAGGCACGATGGAAATCCCGAGCAAGTGGGCGACCTGATCGTGATCGGCTCCGAATACGCTCCGCACGGCAGCATCCCGCACGCCGTCGAGTGCAGCCGCAATGTCAACGTGCGGCTGGAGGATGTGGCTCTGTTCGCGTCGAACTGCTTCGGCTTCCTCGAATACGACTGCGACGGCAGCGTGTATGCGCGTTGCCGCATTGACCGCCGTTCGCCGGAAGACGACCCCGTCAAACGCGCCTCACCGCGCTTGCGTTCGCTCGACGCCGACGCCTACCACAGCAAGCACGCCATCAAAGGCCCGTCCTACCTCGAATGCACGGCGCGGTTCATGGGCGACGACTGCATCAACATCTGTGGCGACTACCACATGATCATGAGCTCGCAAGGCAAGGAACTGCGCGTCCTGGCCAAAGGCAACATGAACATCCAGCCCGGTGACCCGGTGGAACTCGTGCTCTACACCGGCGAACGGCTGCCCGACGCAAAGGCTGTCTCCGTCCAGCCGGCGGGTGTAATTCTCGAAAGCGAGCGGGCGTTCCTCGCCCAGCAGAACCTGGACGCCGGCCTGAAAAGCGGCCGCGGGCTAGGCAAAGCCTTCACCGTCACGCTGGATCGCGAGGTGGCCATTCCGCGCGGCGGGGTCCTCTGTTCCGCCAACCGCATCGGGAACGGCTTCGCGGTGAGAAACTGCAACTTCGGCTTCAACCGGTCGCGCGGCATTCTCATCAAGGCCAGTCACGGCGAGATCACCAGCAACCGCATGGAAGGCTGCTGGATGTCCGCGATTCTCGTTTCGCCGGAGTATTGGTGGCTGGAGGCGGGGAGCAGCAGCGATCTGAAGATCACTGGCAACACCATCGCGAATTGCGGCGGCGAGCCCATCTGCATCGAAGCTGTCGGCGGCAACGGCGACATTGCCCCAGCCGGCGCGCACCGGAACATCGTGATCGCCGACAACACCGTCACCGGCTGCGCGATGCCGGCCATCCTCGTGACCTCGACGGCTGAGTTGCACATTGGGTCGAACACGCTCGATCGTTGGATCAGTTCTCAGCGCATTCCCGGTGAGATGCGGAGAGCCGGCTTGACTGAATTGAAGCCCGTGGTCGAGATCAACTGCACCAAATGAACTGATTCCCGGAGCCGCGCGCAAAGACCCAAGCGGTGGTTTCAGTGGGATAATCAAGCGTATTCGAGTTGACAAGAACCATAGCAGTCGTTCAGATACGCACGGTTTGTTGAATTCGTTGTCGGGATTGGCCAGATGAAGACTGGAACGGGGATAGCAGGATACTGCTTACAGCCACCCTGAGGCATGGAAATGGAATTCGAGGTGGATTCTGCAAATGAAGAGTTTACGTCTTACTTTCTGACTCATATGCCGTTTGTTGTCAATTCGCACCGAACAGGAGTCATATAATCTCCGAAACATGAGCACGACCAACTCCCCCTTCTCCCTTGCCCGCGCAGCGTCAAAACCAATGGGCTGTCAATGTTCTAAATAACCTATGAAATCAATGATGATGCTCCTGTCTGGAGCGGCACTTTGCAGTTGGTGCCTGACCCCTCGCCCCGTGTTTGCCCAGAGTACGGCGTTCACGTATCAAGGGCGGCTGATTGACAACGGCCAGCCCGCCAACGGCAGCTATGACTTGGTTTTCTCCCTGTTCCCCGCCAGTACTGGAACCAACCAAATCGGCGGCTGGATTACCAACAGCGCTACTCCTGTGAGCAGCGGGCTGTTCACGGTTAAGTTGGATTTTGGCCCGAGTGCCTTCCTCAGTTCGGATCGCTGGCTCCAGCTTGGGGTGCGGGCGAACGGCGACGGCGCACTCACCACGTTGTCCCCACGGCAATCTATCTCGCCTGCTCCATACACGCTTCATGCATTGGGCTCTGACAACGCCATGACGGCGGTCATGGCAGATGCGGTCGTCAACGGCGTTTACACCACGGGCACGTACGCCGACCCCAGTTGGATTACGTCGCTTAGGTCCAGTAAGATCGCGGGGGACATCGCCGGGAAAGCCAGCGGCTTCCTGGGCAATTTGTCAGGTGAGGTGGTTGGGTCTCAAGGCGCGACCGTGATTGTCAGCGACGCGATTACCACCGCCAAAATCGCAAACAGTGCGGTAACCACGGCGAAACTCGCTGCGGGAGCAGTAACCGAAGGAAAGATCTCGGCAGCGGGACTGCTGGTCGCAAACCTGAACGCCGACCTGCTGGACGGACTGCACTCAACTTCCTTCGCCCAAAAAGGTGCGGGGCCGGAAAGTAAGAATGTCGGTGTCTGTAACACCAGCGGCACGGCGGCGGTATGGGATAGCGCAACCGGGACGTGGTCGTCGGTCGCCCTCGGGGGATCCAGCTCGGCTTTATTAGGCTCCGGAGGTAATATTGCCTTCGCGAACAACGCCGGCAAGGCGGCGGTATGGAGTATGACTGCCAAGACCTGGACCCAAGTGTCTCTCGGGGGCGCTTTCACAAGCTTAGTGGCATCAAAGGGCAATTTTGTCGTGGCTAATAACGGCGGCAAAGCGGCCGCCTGGAGCGACGCTACGAAGACCTGGACCCAAGTGTCTTTAGGGAGCGCTTACGGCGGTATAGCGGCGTCAGGGGGCAATTTTGCCGTGGCGAACAGCGGCGGCTCAGCGGCAGCCTGGAACGATCCGGCCGGGACATGGTCAACCGTGTCTCTCGGGATCAGCGCTTTTGGAGACATAGCAGGGTCAGCGGGCAATTTTGTGGTGGTGAACAACAGCGGCACCGCGGCAGCCTGGAACCATACGACTGGGGCATGGACATCCGTGGCGCTCGGGGGAACCACTGGCGGGGGAACCATTAGATGCGTCACCGGTTCTGACGAATGGTGAAAACGGTCGTCTCGTGGGAAATTCTGCGGCGAGGGGTGACCGCCGCTTTCGACGCGCCGACCGGGGTGACCCTTCATGCCCCGCGCCCGCTTTCCCAGGCGACAAATCAGGTTGCGCCAATCTCTGGCGACAGCCGGCATAGGGCCTCCAGCCGCGCCATGAATCTGCCCATGCGCGGACGGGCGTTGTAGCGGAACAGCGTTTCGACCAGCTCCGAATGAATGCGCCCGCACTGCGCCGCGTATTGGATAGCCAGCCAGCGATAGTAGGTTTCCATGCTCTTCATGTTCTGACGGAAGACAATCCGCACGAGTTCCTTGAGCAACGCGTCCGCTTGGTCGTCGAACAGTCGGCGATGATCCGGCGGAGGGCCGCCCAGCACCGGCAGGTAACGCTGCACGAACACATACGCGCCGGGCAACGAACGCAGGAACCGGAACCGCGCCACGTCCTCCGCCAGCGTGGTGTTGAAGCCATACATGCACACGAACGCCACGTTATCCTTATGGCGCGCCTGGAGCAAGGCGTAGCGCTCCCGCATGAGCTCCAGATGGCGGGTGTCGTTCAGGCTGAAATACAGGTTGCGCCGCGTGTACGCCGAATTGGCGCAGTGCAGCCGCCGCAGCAACGCCGCCACCTCGGGCGTCAACAGCCGCAGGTCGAGGGTCTGGTTAAAGTTCACCGCCAGGCCGCGTCTCACCAGCTCCTCGATTAGCCGCTGCGCGTCGGGATGCGCCAGCAGGTTGTCATCCAGCAGGATCAGCTTCCGGCGACCCTGGAGCAGCCCATCCAGGTCGCTCACCTGGCGGGGGGCGCCTTCCTTGATCGGCACCACGCAGAACGGACAGTGAAACCGGCAGCCACGCGTCAGAAACCCCAGCGCGCGGTCACCCAGCTCCGGGTAGAGGGAATAGTCGGGCGCCAGCGCCTCGATTTCCGGCTCCAGGCGCAAGCGCAGGTCCACACCCGAACCACCGAGCTGCAACGCAGGCCCATACTGGCGCCACAACACCTCGACGCGCCGCGTCGAGACGGGCGTATGGAAGACGCAACTGGCCACCACAGTCTCAGCCGGGGGCAGCGAGTTGATCCCGTGACGCAACTCCACGACGCGGCCCTGCGCCTTGAAGTGTCGGCTAAGTTTCATCAAGACCAGGTTGGGCAGCCGGCTGTCGAGGTCCACCAGCAACACCGCTCCGCGCGGCAATCGTCTGGGTGCGGCGGGCGCCGGACGCGGCTGCGGCTCGGGGATAGGCAGGCGCTGCCGTAGCAGATGTCGCGGGAAACGGCGTCGGGCGCCCGCATCCAACGCCAGGATGAATTGGAGGCTGGGAAACCAGCCATCCAGCAAGTGGAAGAAGGTTGCCTGTCTCCCGGTTGAGCACCAGGCTCCCATCCTCTCAAACAGCACCACCCCGGGCTGTCGCAGCGGATCGGTCTCTCCGAGGCGGCCAGCGGCATCGAACGTATGGCGCGCGATGTCGAGTGCCACCATCGCGGGAACCTGGCGCGCCCGCGGGGTGGACTGCCACTGGGCTGCGATTTCGCCCCGCTCCAAGCTCTGCGCCACGTCCCAGCCGAGCCAGTCGCTCAAGCCGTCCTTCAGCCGGTCCAGCACCGCCCGGGCGCGCCCGGCCCGATACCTGCCCTTGTGATGCAGCCGCTTCAGGAACGCTACCGGGTCCGTGACTCTCGACTCCGCCTCGAACAGGCCGGCGCATCGCCTCCACCGCTGATCGGGGTGCAGGCCAAAGCCGTCCGCGCCCACCTGGATGGAGCGTCCATAACCCAGCAGCAGTCGCCCCGTCTGGGATCGGCCAGACTCCAGCCCGCCTTGCCGGACCTCCGGCACCTGGCAGCGCAACGTCTGACCCGCCAGCGCTTCCCACCCTCCGCCGGGCAGGAGTCGCCAGCCCTGATGATGCCGCGACGGGCTGTGAGGCATGCGCTCCTGCGGCGCGTGCCGGATTAAGATGAATTCCATCCGCACAGGCCGCTCCACCTGCGCCGCGAGCAGGGGCGCCATCCGTCCCGCTAACCGGGCCATTTGCCACCGCCCCAGGCTGGCGAGCGCCAAACAACGCAACCGAGCCGTCGCCGCCGCTCCTGTGCTCAGCAGCGTCCAGCGGCGAATCTGTTGTGGGCCATCGGAGAACACCTGCTCGACCGGTGCCAGGTGGCGCATGTTCTCCGGCAGTAATCGCTCAAGGTACACAGTAAACCGCATAACCCTATCAGCCCGGGCCTCAACTGGGAACATAAAGACCGGAACAAAAGAACCGCTCGATAAATGGATTGCCCGGGTAAGGAGGGGTTGCCAGTTACCAACCTCGAAGCGAGCTCCGAGAATAAATGCGCCTCTCCATATATAGGGGNNTGCTGATTCATCCGAGGGCAGAAAGAGGATTGGTTCGGGGGCACCGGGGAGTGCGAGGAGCGGGCGAGCATGGTGCCCGTGATTCATCCTTCATCCTTCATCCTTCGAGCCATCGCTGCCCGGCTGCGGAGCCAAACGACCCTGCCGATCAAGTGGATTGGGGCGCAGGTGCAGATCGGCACGGCCAAAGGG
>PLZQ01000423.1:0-6023 GCA_003152225.1 Limisphaerales bacterium
GACGGTTGTGGGTAGCGAAAACCCCGTGGCGCTGCAATTGGCGCCACTGCGCGGGGTTGGAGGGCGATTCGGTGGCGCGGGAGGTGATCCCCCTGGCTTGGACCACGATCTGGACGTCATGGGACTATGGGATCGGAATCGTCCTTCGGAGAACCAGGAGTGATCGCAAACCCCAGTCGAAGCCTTTGGTGAGGGGGTAGGCAGCAACCTCACGCGGCATGGCGAGTGTAACGGTGATGCAATCCGCCCAACAAGGGCAGTTCGATAATGTTGCCCTTATCCGGCGGTTCGATGGGTCGAGAGAACGGACAATCCTGGTCGAGGGACCTGTGAGTCCGATGTTCGTGATAATAAGCTCGATAATCGGAGAGGATGTGGCGCAGGTGGCGCGCATTGAGGACAATGACGTGGTCTAAACACTCACGGCGAATCGAGCCGATGACTCGTTCGACCATGGGATTCCGCCACGGAGACCGAGGGGCAATGAGCTTTTGTTCCAAGCCCAGGCCCTGGACTCGACGCGTGAAATCCGCGCCATAGATGGCATCCCGATCTCGGAGCAGATAACGCGGCGGGATAGTGTAGGGAAAAGCTTCGACCATTTGCTGAGCCGTCCAGAGAGCCGAGGGCGCTGCCGTGATATTGAAATGCAGCACTTTGCGACGCTCATGGGCCAGAACCAAAAAGACCTACAGCACACGGAAGGTGGCCGTTGGGACGGCAAAGAAATCCACTGCGATCAATGCTTGGGCATGGTTTTGAAGGAAGGTTTTCCAGGTTTGGGCTGAGGGCGAACGTCGGTTTTTAGGGCGATACTTGCGGAGGGTGGAATCGGAGACCTGAATGCCCAGTTTGGCCAGTTCAGCCTGGATACGTCGACTACCCCACGTCGGATTGGCCTGCCACATCCGTTGAATCAGCGCGATGAGCTCACCCTCGACGGAGGGTCTGCCGGCGCGAGTTCGGGATTTCCAGCGCCAGAAAAGGCCAAAGCCAAGGCGGTGCCAGGCGATAATGGTTTGGGGTTGGAAGAGCAGTAGGGCCTGTTGCCAGTGAGGCCAAATGCGCCGCAGGCCGACCCAAAGCAGTCGTTCGGCGGAGCGGAGTCTGGGTTTGCGAGCCTGGCGTTTGAGCACGGCGAGTTGATGCCGGAGGGCCAGGTTCTCGATCAGGAGTCCGGAATGGGATTGGAAGCCAGCGAACAGGCAACGGAGAAACAACAAAAGGAACTCGAGCATGACCGGCCAACTTCGGCCGACGAGATTCAAAAATCAACGTTCTCGACGGCCTACGGAGTTTTCGCTACCCACAGCGGCTGTATGTGAGTTTCCCGCTGGCGCTGGCGGCGGCCATCGGGTTGGAACCTGGCGAAACCGTCCAGTGGGAATTGCTCGACCGAGGCGAGTTACACTTGGTGCGCCCGACGGTGCCCCCGACCACCACGAAACGACGGACCGCTAAACTCTGAGCCACAGCGCATTATAACGAGCGCTTTTTACCCCAAACCGGGATTTCCAGCCCTTTTGCGCCGGCCAATAACCCAAAACGGTCCAGTGGTTCAAGGGCTTTCAACCATGGGGGCTGCCCCTAAGTTAGTTTTATCATTGGGGCTCAGGTTGCGGAATTTCTCCCAGCCTGACCACCCCATGTTATCTTTATAGAATGCCTCAACCCTTACAGAGACTCGAACTCCCTGCTCGGGGCCGGACCGATCGGGGGAGGTGAGGACAAGAAGCGGTCGTCGGTGAACAGCGGCCGGATCTTCTGCCGGGGTGACGCGCTCACCACGGTGGCGCCGCGCCAGTGGAAGGTAAACACACCCGGAGCGATCCGCTCCTCCGTGGACCGCGCTTTCATCGGATAAGTCGTCTCCACCCGGTCCCCGGGGCCGACGTTGCCAACGTCCAGGAACGCGCCCAATTCGCGAACTTTAGCTGGTCTGCCGTTGACTTTGACCTCCATGTCTTTCGCGCTCAGGAATTCCGGTATCCGCACCCGGAGTTGCCTTTCCTGCTTTACCTTGATGTGCAGCACGCCGAGTTGGTCGGGGCTCACGGATTCCTCGGCCACAACTTCCACGGCGGCATGGTTGCGATGAACATGAAGGTTGATGCTGATCTTGCCCGCCTCTTCAGTGACCGCATAGTGCCAGGCGTCGTAAATCGCCCGCGCTCCGGCAGCATTACAGCAGTGCTGGTTGCTATTGGAGAAGGTCGAATCATCCGACATGGCGGTGACTCCGCCCCAACCGGCAAAACCGCCGATCAGGCTCGGCATCACTTTGTCTCCGCGCACGGCGCCTTCGGTGCAGGGCTGGTCGTCGCCGGTGAAACGCAAGGGATGCTTGTCCAGCGGGGTAGGGGTCATCTCCTTGGCCCATCCGACATCGACGATTTGATGGACCAGCAAATGATTGCGGACGTATCGCTCGACGTCGTGCCAATACGTGGGATTCCGATGCCGCCCCAGCAGAATGGCCGCTTCAAGCATATCCGTCAGCGAGCAGGTTTCAGCCAGATTAGATCGGTTGTTCGCCGGGTTATTGACCTGTTCGGGGAACCAGCCCGATTGGGTACCCAGTCTGCGGGCCTTCTGGTAGAGTTTCTCTCCCAATTCGAGATCAGCGGCCTTGTTCTTAAGGATGCCGCGCTGTAAGAGCGAAATCATGATCCGGCTTTCGCAATGGAAATGGCCAAGCTCGAAGAATTTCTCGCCGCCGCCGAATGCCTGCACCGCGCCGTCGGTCAACTCGGACGCCAAGCGGAAAGCCTGCTCATAGCCCGTCAGGCGATAATAGCGCAGCAACGGCATGGTCACGGAGGCGCAATAAAGCAAGAACGGTTCGGTCGGCTCAGTCGAGGCCGGGCTCCATCCATCGAGATGCGTGTAGGCATCGCCGGGAAATGTGGCCGGCAGGCCCGGTTTGCGGATCAAACGCTCGTCCAAGGCCTGGATGATCCGCTCAACGTGATGCTTGTATTTGGGCTCACCGGTCAACTGGAAGAGCGTGGTAAACGCGAGCAAGGTGCCTTGCTGGAGCCAGGAAGGCCGGGTATGCGGCGTAGGCATCAGCCACGGCTCAGCGGGACACCACGAAAGGCCGTCCTCGCCCAGGAGACCGATAAGCGTGGCGCGCATCACCCGGTCGGCCGGCTGGTCCAGGCCGCCGCCCGTCATCTGGCGCAAGAACGCCAAGGCGTCGAGGCTTCGGCCCATGCCATCGCCATAGGACCAAATCGCCAGGAACATGGCCGGGGGGCGATCACTCATCCTCGTATAGAAATACGGCACATAACCGCGCGCGGCGTCGCAATGGTTGGTCAGGCATTGAATCGCGAGCCGGGCCCGGTCGTGCAGGGAGGGCAGATAAACGCACTTGCGCGACTCGGCCTCGGCGGCGGCCCGCAATGGAGAAACTACTCCTGCTGCCAATAACCCGGCGCTGACGCGCAACATCTCACGGCGCGAAATGGTCGTGTGCATGATGCGATTCTAGCAACCTGTCGGACTTAGACGAAGGTTTTTTTCAGTTTGGTTGAATAGATTCCTGGGCGGATTGTCAAACAAAGTATGGCCGCCCGATTTGTCCCGATTGATTACGATACCCCTTTGATTCTGCCCCCGAACCTGCGCGACTGGGTGCCCGTGGGTCACTTGGCCCATTTCATTCTGGACGTGGTGGAGGAGATAGACTTGCGCCAGGTTCGGGTCAACGAGCGGGGCACCGGCAGTGAACAGTATCCGCCGCGGATGCTCTTGGGGTTGTTGCTCTACTGCTACGCCACCGGGTTGTTTAGTTCGCGGCGGATCGAGCAAGCCACCTGGGACAGCGTGCCGGTGCGGCTGATTTGCGGGGATACCCATCCGGACCACGACACCATCTGCACCTTCCGTCGAGAGAACAAGGCGCTGTTGGCGGAGACTTTCGTGCGGGTGTTGGAACTGGCGCAGGCATTGCAGTTCTTGCAGGTGGGCCAAATCACGGTGGCGGTGGATGGGACCAAGGTGCTGGCCCACGCCAGCAAGCACGCCGCGGTCATTTATGAGCACGCGGGCAAGACGATCCAGCAATTGGATTTTGAGGTCCAGGAACTGCTGGCCAAAGCCGAGCAAGCCGACCGCACGCCGCTGGCAGAAGGACTGACCATTCCGCAAGAAGTGCAGCGCCGGCAAGAGCGCAAGGCCAAGCTGGCGGCGGCGCGGGCGGAGATTGAAGCGCGGGCCAAAGCCCGGGCCGCGGCGGAAATGGCCCAATACCAGGCCCAGTTGGCCGAACGGGCGGCGCTAAAGGACCGGGGAGACAAGCCGCGCGGTCCGGAACCCAAGGAGCCGAGCCAACAGCCCAAGCCCTCTGATCAATATAACTTCACCGACCCGACGAGCCGGATCATGAAGGCGGGCAACGGCCAACATTTTGAACAGTGTTACAATGCCCAGGCGGCGGTGGAAGTGGACAGCCGCTTGATTGTGGGGGAGCGGGTGAGCTCAGCGCCCAATGACAAACAGGAACTGGTTCCCAGCGTGGCGGCGATTAGCCAACCGGTGGAGTCGGTCGCCGCCGTATTGACCGACAGCGGATTTTACAGCGAAGCGGCGGTCCAGACGGTGGAACAAACTGGCACCGGTCAACCGACCGGAACGATCGTCTATGCGGCGGTGGAGAAAAAGGAGCATCATCGCACGGTCAGCGATCTGGAGCAAAAGTCCGAGCCCGAGGTACCGGGGCCGGAGGCCAGCACCAGCGAAGTGATGAAGTATCGGCTGCGGACGGCCGAGGGCCAAGCCAAGTACAAATTGCGGCAGCAGACGGTGGAACCGGTTTTGGGGATCATCAAGAGTGTCTTGGGGTTTCGACAGTTTCTGCTGCGAGGTCTGCAGAAAGTTGAGTTGGAATGGCAGTGGGTATGCCTGGCCTATAACCTCAAGCGGTTGCATCGGATGGGTGCGGGCTTGAAAATGGCCGCCCAAAGCTAGAAAGCGGCGAACCGACCCTGCGGGCCGGAAAAACCGAGCGCCCGTTCCATTGGTTTGCGTTGGGGGCGCTGGCGCGAGCCAGCAAGATCCCCAGATTCCGATTTCGCCGGGCGGTTGTATAGCCGCGTATCCCGCAGCACACCCGGCCTTGCTAAAATTCCATTTGTTAAGTCCGACAGGCTGCTAGGGGGGTAAACAAACCGGCTGACACTATGACACTCTCACGACCCCTTCACTTTCCTGCGCCTCTTCCGCAGTGAAGCGCTCTTCGGCTTTGGAAGTTGCACGCTGGATATCGGATGCCTTCGCCCGAGGGGGCGGCTTTGGATCGGAGGATGGAAAGCCCTTCTCGCAGCCATCTACGAATGGTTTCCGGCTCCGCCCGCCGGCCGGTTCACCTGCTCGGTGAACCGGGTTTCGACCGCTGCTTGGACCGCATGGCCACCTGCTCCAGGTGATCGCCGCCGTGGGCTTGGTGGCGCCAAGCTTCCGGCGAGAGGCCGGTCTTCGTTTTGAACAGGCGGGAAAAGTAATAGGCGCTTTGGAAACCGAGCTTGTCCGCAATCGCCTTGACGGGCAGTCCGGTGCCAGCCAGCAGCTTCTTCGCCTCGCTGACGCGGAGTTCAAGTTGGTATTCATGCGGCGCGAGGCCGGTGTGCAGCTTGAAGGCCTGCCGCAAGGCGCTGTAGCTCACGCCCTGTACGGTGCAGAAATCAGTCTCGGAGCGGACAGTTGACGTCTGCCGGGTAAGGCACTGGCAAGAGATTGATCCGGACGCAAGTTTGCGTGGCGATTGCACTGGCTTTACCCCGCTTGTCCGGTGCGCGGAAGCGGTCGCTCCCCAGGCAGCAATTCGCGATTCCGCGATCCGCTAGGGGCAAGGTATTTAGTTCTATAGCGTCAGGCGGCCTGCTTGAGCCAGTAATGGTTCAAAAGGCCACCCAATGCCTCCTCGGACTGCACCTGGGTCGGCAGCGCCGGTTCGGCGGGATAGTCGAAAGCCACCGGAATCACGTTGCCAAGGCCTTGATGAGGCCGGCGCGTGTTGT